>JBMOOQ010000052.1:0-37334 GCA_049324435.1 Pseudomonadota bacterium | reverse complement strand
ACCTGCGCCGACCGGGGCGCAGGCCGTACAGCGAGCTCCTCGCGCACGGGTCGTAGTGCCCGTAGAGCGGGGTCCCGGGGCCCCCCGGTGATCTGCGTGCGAGGCAGACCAGCAGGCGCCGCACCTCGCTCCGCCATCAAGAACGCCTCCGGACGGCGCCCCTCACCGAGCGAGATGCGCTTAGGAATATTATACTATAGGAATTTTGTCAAGTAGCGTAGCCAGCACCGATCTCGTGTCCCGGGCGCGTCGCAGGGCGAAGCGGTGCGACGCAGAACGGATCCGATCAATACCGGACGATGCAACGATATGGGTCCCGGATCAGCGGCGCATCATTCCGCTCCGCTCCATGCTGCGCCGCATCCGGGACACGAGACTGTTAGTCTCAGCGTCAGCCCAATAGCGTTTTCACGCCACCGCGCGAGGAGCCGGGCGCACCACCTTGGGCCGGCCGGCCTGCGCCGTCAGCACGAAGTCGGCAATGCGCGGCGCGATCTCGGAGCGGAACCGCGAGCCGTTGAACACGCCGTAATGGCCGACGCCCGGCTGCACGTAATGGGCCTTGCGGTCCGGCGGAATATTGGTGCAGAGCCTGTGCGCCGCCTCGGTCTGGCCGAGACCGGAAATATCGTCCTTCTCGCCCTCGACTGTGAGCAGCGCGACATTGCGGATCGCGGACGGATCGATCCGCACGCCGCGATGCATCATTTCGCCCTTCGGCAGCGCATGCCGCACGAATACGGTGTCGACCGTCTGCAGATAGAATTCCGCGGTGAGGTCCATGACTGCCAAATACTCGTCGTAGAACTCGCGATGCTTCTGCGCAGAGTCGCCATCGCCCTTCACCAGATTGAAGAACAGCTCCTTGTGTGCATCGACATGCCGATCGAGATTCATGCTGACGAAGCCGTTGAGCTGCAGGAATCCCGGATAGACATCACGCATCACGCCGGGATGCGGAAACGGCACCTTGGTGATGACGTTGCGGCGGAACCAGTCGACACCGCGGTCTTCCGCCAGCTTGTTGACCGCAGTTGGATTGACCCGGGTATCGATTGGGCCGCCCATCAGGGTCATTGAATGCGGCACATAGGGGTCGCGCTCGGCTTCCATGCGGGCCACCGCGGCCAGCACCGGCACCGACGGCTGGCACACCGCAACGAGATGGCAGTCGCCGCCAAGCGCATGCAGGATCGAGATCACATAGTCGATGTAGTCGTCGAGATCGAAGCGGCCTTCCGACAGCGGCACCAGCCGCGCATCGACCCATTCGGTGATGTAGACATCGTGGTTCGGCAGGAAGGCTTCGACCGTACCGCGCAGCAGCGTGGCGTAATGCCCGGACATCGGCGCAACGAGCACGAGTTTCGGCTGCGGCCGGCGCGGCGGCGTCCTGAACACGCGCTCGAAATGCAGAAGGCGGCAAAACGGCCGCTCCCAGACCGGCGTGATATGCACATCGACATGCTCGCCGCCGACGATGGTGTCGTGGATGTGCCATTCCGGCTTGCCGTAGCGGCGGGTGAAGCGCTCGAACATCTCCGCGGACGCCGCAAGCGTCTTGCCGATCGTGGTATGCGACCACGGATTGAGCGGGTTCTTCATGTAGAGGCGGGTCACGTCGGCAAAGGCGCGCGCCGGATTGAGGGCGGCGTGGCTCATCTCGTAGAGCCAGTACATGCCATTCGAAACAACCGGCCCGGCGTGAGCCGGCAGGTCCGGTGCGGCACCGAATTCCCCGATCGCGATATTCTTTTCCGGCATATCCAGTGTTTCTCTCGGCCTCGCCGTTGTTTTGCAACGCAACATCCGGCCTTTTGTTCGCGCCGTCAATATAGGCGAGAGTTCTTCTCAACTGATTACGGATTCATCATTCTCCCGTCTGCATCAGCGATCCGGCCGTCCGCGCGCTTCGCAGCAGGACCAAAAACCCAATAACGGCGGCCACGAAATAGGCTGCGTTCAGAACAAAGGCCCAGACCATCAGGTCGGCCCGGAAGCTATGATCGATCAGCAACGCCCGCATGCCTTCGAATACATAGGTTGGCGGCAACGCCCAGGCGACCGGCTGCAGCCAGACCGGCAGCACCGCGACCGGGTAATAAACGCAGGTCAGCGGCAGCAGCAGAAACATGATGGTCCAGGCCATGCTCTCCGCACCCATGCCGTTGCGCAGCACGATGCCCGACACGAAAATCCCGACCGCCCAGCTGGTCAGGATCAAATTCATAAAGAATACGGCGAGCGCGATGCCGAAGCTGTAGAGATTAAAGCCGAAGAACGCGGCCGCCATGATCGTCACCGGCACCATGCCGATCGCCAGCCGCACGATGCTCATGATCATCAGCGCGCAGATGAATTCGCCCGGCCGCAACGGGCTCATCATCAGGTTCCCCATGTTGCGCGCCCACATCTCTTCCAGAAAGGAGATCGAAAACCCGAGCTGGCCGCGGAACAGGATATCCCAGAGCAGAACCGCGCCGATGAAGGTGCCGCCGGCCTTGGCGAAGAAGCCGGCATTCTCGGAGACGTAGAGCTGCAGGAAGCCCCACATCAGCATCTGCACCGCGGGCCAGTAGACCAGTTCGAGCAGCCGCGGCCATGACGAGCGCAACAGATACCAGTAGCGCAGGACCATCGCGAAGATGCGGCTCGGCGAAAAAGCGATGGCGTCGCGTGCTGGAAATTGTTGGGGTTGCGTCGTCATTGCGCCGCCTCGGATGCATTGTCCTGCGATGCGGGTTCCTGCGCCTGGCGGCGGCCGCGTGCGATGTCGAGGAACACGTCCTCCAGATTTTCGCGGCCATAGCGCGCGAGCAGTTTGTCCGGCGGCGCATCGTCGACGATCTCGCCGCGCTTCATCATGATGACGCGATCGCAGAGCCGCTCGACTTCGCGCATGTTGTGCGAGGCAAGCAGGATCGTGGCGCCGCGTTCGGCGCGATAGCGTTCGAGTTCGGCGCGCACCCAGTCCGCCGTATCGGGATCGAGCGAGGCGGTCGGCTCATCGAGCAGCAGAATCTCCGGATGGTTGAGCAAGGCCTTGGCGAGCGAGACGCGGGTCTTTTGTCCGGCCGAGAGCTTGCCGGCCGGCCGGTCGAGAAAATCGTTGAGATCGAACTGGCTTGCGAGCTCGCCGATGCGCTGCCTGACGTCCGGCACGCCATAAAGCTTGCCGAACACGGTGAGGTTCTGCCGCACCGTCAGCCGCATCGGCATATCGACATAGGGGCTTTCGAAATTCATCCGGTGCAGGACGCGGTGACGCTGGCGCGGCATTTCCGCGCCCAGCACCGCGACCCGGCCGGAGGTCGGCGTCACCAGACCCATGATCATGGCAATGGTCGTGGTCTTGCCGGCGCCGTTGCCGCCCAGAAGCGCGGTGACCGATCCCGCATGCACCGCGAAGGAAATGCCGTTTACCGCCATGCCGCCCTTGTAGGTCTTGACGGCGCGGTCGAGCGAAATGGCGGGTTCGGCAACAGGAGGCATGGCAGGTCCGGCGGATGGTCCCGCTGTTTGCGCTTCCGGTCGCGACAGCGCAAGTCCGTCCCGGAGCGCCATTTGACCCTGCGCCCATTGGCGCAGTTTCGTGCTACGGGCTGCGCGATTAGACAATGAGGCATGTCAGCGATGGACCTTGACCGCCTGCCACTGCCGCGCCGCAACGTGCGGCTCGACACGCTGGTCCGCCTGCGCTGGCTGTCGATCATCGGCCAGACCGCGGCCGTGCTGGTAGTCTATTTCGGTCTGGAATTCGATCTGCCGATCTATGCCTGCCTTGCGGTGATCGTGCTGTCGGCCTGGCTGAACATTGCGCTTCGCATCCGGTTCCAGCAGGCGCGGCGGCTTGAGCCGAGCCGCGCCGCCTGGCTGCTCGCCTTCGATATCGGCCAGCTCGCCGTGCTGATGTATCTGACCGGCGGGCTCGACAATCCGTTCTCGTTCTTCTTCCTCGGCCCGGTGCTGTTGTCCGCGACCGCACTGCCCGCCCGCATGACCATGCTGCTCGGGCTGTTCGCAATCGCCTGCGCGACGCTGCTCGTCTTTTTTCACGAGCCGCTGCCGTGGTCCGAGGAATACGGGCCGATGCCGGTGCTGCCGAACCTCTACATGCTCGGCGTATGGTTCTCGATCGCGCTCGCGATCTTCTTCATCAGTATCTATGCGTGGCAGATCAGCGAGGAGTCGCGGCAGCTCGTCAATGCACTCGCCGCCACCGAACTCGTGCTGGCGCGCGAACAGCACATCACGCAGATCGACGGACTGGCGGCTGCGGCCGCGCATGCGCTCGGCACGCCGCTCTCGACTATCACGCTGATCGCGCGCGAACTCGAGCGCGAGATCGATCCGAAATCCCCGCATGCCGAAGATGTCCGGCTGCTGCGCGAGCAGGCGCAGCGCTGCCGCGACATTCTCGCCAAGCTCAACGAATTGCAGGCCGAAGGCGTGCCGTTCGACGGCTTGCCGCTGCCAAACCTTCTGCAGGAAGTCGCCGAGCCGCACCGGCATTTCGGTATCGCAATCGACGTGAAGCTGCCGCCCGACCAGACGCCGCCGGTCGCCGCCCGTAATCCCGCGATCCTGTACGGGCTCGGCAACCTGGTCGAAAATGCCGTCGATTTTGCCCGGGAGCGGGTCGAAATTACCGCCGAATGGACTCCCGATACGGTCTCGGTCGTCATCAGCGACGATGGTCCGGGCTTTGCGCCCGAGGTCATCAGCCGGATCGGGGAGCCCTATGTCCGCAGCCGGAGGCTGCGACGAATGTACGCAACCGGCGACACCGGCATGGGTCTCGGCTTTTTCATCGCCAAGACCCTGCTGGAACGGACCGGCGCGAAGTTAACCTTTGTCAACAAGCCTTTTCCGGCGAGCGGCGCCGTGGTCGCGATCCGCTGGCCGCGGCAGGTTTTCGAGTTCAGCGAGCCGTCCGAGCTTGAGCCCAAGCCCGCGAGCGCCTAGGTAGGGGACACGGGCGGCTTCGGAGAGTTCCATGACCCTGCAACCGGCCATAACGAGCGAACGCTCGCTGCTCATCGTCGAGGACGACAAGTCCTTCCTGATGCGGCTCGCCCGCGCCATGGAGGGCCGCGGCTTTACCGTGACCACCGCCGAGACGGTGTCCGAAGGACTGATGCAGGTCGAGAAAGCCGCCCCGGCCTTCGCCGTGGTGGACATGCGGCTCGCCGACGGCAACGGTCTCGATGTCATATCCGCATTGAAGCGGAGGCGTCCGGAGGCGCGCGGTATCGTGTTGACCGGCTATGGCAACATCGCCACCGCTGTAAATGCGGTGAAGCTCGGCGCCGTCGATTATCTGGCAAAGCCCGCCGACGCCGACGATGTGATCAACGCGCTGCTGTCAGTCGAAGGCAAGAAGCCCGAGCCGCCGGAAAATCCGATGTCGGCGGATCGCGTCCGCTGGGAGCACATCCAGCGCATCTACGAATTGTGCGGGCGCAACGTGTCCGAGACCGCACGCCAGCTCAACATGCATCGCCGCACGTTGCAGCGCATTCTCGCAAAACGTGCGCCGCGCTAGTTTCCGCTACCCGATCTCGTTGCCGTAAGGTCCGGCCGGATCGATCAGCGACTGCAACCGCAGCGCGGCGCATTGCGCGATACGGAGGGTCATCGCCTTGCGAGTCGGTGCGGGCAACCGGTGTTCGGGGGCCTCGCAGACGAATTCGCCGCCGAAGCCGTCGGCAACGATCAGACCGGTATCCTTCGGAAAAATCTCGCACGGCACCTCGACCGTGGTCGCGAAGAACAGCCGGTCGCAATGCATCCGGTAGTCCATCCATTTGCGGTCAGCGCGAAAATCCGCAACCGAGGACTTGATCTCCACGATCCAGATTTCTCCGCTGCGCCCAATGCCGACAAGATCGGCGCGGCGGCCTGACGGCAGCGGCAATTCACTGACGCAGGTGAAACCATGCGAGAGCAGGAGCCGCATCGTACCGCGCGCGATCGTGAGTGCGGTCTGCGACTGCCGGCCGTCGGCCGGCATTTCCGCAATGCGCCGGATCAGTTCGCTCATTCGGCGGCCTCCCGCGGACGGCGGCGAGACGGGTGGTCGGGAAAGGTTCGGTCCGGCGCCTCGCGCGAGGCCGCAATCACGCCGCGCTCGGTGATCAGGCCGGTGACAAGCCGCGCCGGCGTCACGTCGAAGGCATGGTTTGCCACAGCCGAGCCGTCAGGCACGACCGTCACGGTCTCGGCCCGTCCGTCCGCAGTGCGGCCGGTCATAGTTGCGACTTCGGCGGCACTGCGTTGTTCGATGGGAATTTCCGCAACGCCGTTGCTCAGCGAGAAGTCGATCGTCGGCGACGGCAGCGCGACGTAGAACGGCACATTGTTGTCTTGCGCGGCGAGCGCCTTCGGATAGGTGCCGATCATCGCGACATCCTCGTCGCAATTCGCCGTAGCGCGCCGCCGACCGGCCAGCCGTGAGGTTCCATCGAGATGCTGCGTGTCGCAATACCGTTGAGCTTCATGCAGGCAGTTACACCTTCATATCGCCGCGGCGAAAGCGCATTTGCCGGCAGACATGCGCGCGTTGCAGACATCGCAGAAGCGGTTCCGTCTTGAGGAGACGATCCGGCGCTTGCACTCACCGGCCCGCTGTCGCAATGTCCCGGCCGACCTTAACGGATGGCAGGGATGTTACAAAATGGCGGCCGACAACAGCGCAGCGTACAATAACCGCGCGGCCGTTGCTGATTTCCCGATCATCGTCGCGCAGTGGCAGCGCGACGCCGCCGCCTACCGCGACATGATGGCCAAGGACGGCCGCGCCGAGCTGGACATCCGGTTCGGGCCAAGCGAACGGCAATATATCGATCTGTTCAAGGCGAAGGACGATGACGCGCCACTCGCCCTGTTCATCCACGGCGGCTATTGGCGCGCCATGAGTCCGAAGGAGCACAGCCATCTGGCACGCGGTCTGACCGCCAATGGCGTAACGGTCGCGGTCGCGGGCTACGATCTCACGCCGCAGGTCTCCATTGCAGACATCATCGAACAGATGCGGGCGGCCGTCCTGTATCTGTGGAAGCGCTTCGGCAAACGCATCATGGTGTATGGCCATTCCGCAGGCGGCCACCTCACGGCCTGCATGATGGCGACCGACTGGACCAAATACGGCGCGCCGGATGACCTTATTCCGGCGGGCTACGCGATTTCCGGTGTGTTCGATCTCGCCGGGCTGATCAACACCGACATGAACGTTGACTTCAAGCTGGACGAGGTATCGGCGCGGGCAAGTTCGCCGTTGTTCTGGCCGGCGCCGAAGGATGCCGTGCTCGATGTCGTTGTGGGCGGCGACGAACTGCCGGAATTCATCCGCCTCTCACATGTCATGGCCGATACCTGGGGTGCGGCGGGCGTCCAAACGCGCTACGAGGCCGTACCTGGCGCGCATCATTTCAACGTGGTTGCGCCGCTCGCCGATCCGTTCAGCGCCATGACCGGCCGCGTTGTGGAATTGTGCGAGCTGACGCGGCGCTGACCGCGCGCGGCACCGGCGGTCAGAACCAGTAACGCCAGGCATAAACCGCTGTGAGAATGACGCCGATGCCGGTGACCACCCAGCGCATGATCTCGCGCGGGGCGTGACGCGCGATCCGCGCACCGATGACCGATCCGATCAGCGCTCCACCCATCATGGTGAGCGCTGCGGGCCAGTTGATGCTGCCCTCCACCGCGAACACCGTCATCGCCACCGCACCGTTGAGCGCTGCGACCAGATTCTTGGTCGCATTTGCGGGCCGGTACTCGCCCGATGTTGCCAGCTGCAGCACAGCGACCAGAAGCACGCCGAGACCGGCACCGAAATAGCCGCCATAGACCGACACCGGCAGCAGCATCGGGATCGAGGTCAGTTTGATCTCCGGCTCGCGGCCATGCCTGGCGAGTGAACGTGCCCGCAAGGCCGCGCTGATCCGCTCGCCAAAGGCGAACAGGACGGTGGCAAACCCGATCAGGAGCGGCACCAGGATTTCGAACACCCGGTTCGACGTCAGCATCAGGAGCGCGGCGCCGATGCCGGCCCCGGCCACCGACGCGACGATCAGGCCGACAAAGCCGCGGTCGACAGGCGGCAGCTGGGTGCGGTCGGACAAGGCTGCGACCAGACTGCCGGGTGTCAGCGCCGCGATATTGGTCGCGATCGCCGAAACCGGCGAGAGACCTGCGGCCAGCAGGCTTGGAAAGGTGATCAGCGCCGCACCGCCCGCGAGCGACGCGATCGTGCCGCCGGCAAGACCGGCCGCTCCCAGCAATGCAACTGCAGCAAGATCCATTGTCGCGCGAAGCCCGCCCCGGCCGCATACCGGTCCGTCACCGGTGCCCGCCATTGGCACGGCTCCCCTCCCCCATAACAACGCTCCGTGTAGAGACGACGATGCCCGGCGCAAAGGCCGGGCATCACAGGTGAGCCATGCGTCCGGTGGCGGGCCGGGCGATCAGAAGAAGGCCTGAATGCCGGTCTGAGCGCGGCCGAGGATCAGCGCATGAATGTCATGCGTGCCTTCGTAGGTGTTGACGGTCTCCAGGTTGGCGACGTGGCGCATCACATGGAACTCGTCGGCGATGCCGTTGCCGCCATGCATGTCGCGAGCGACGCGGGCGATATCCAGCGCCTTGCCGCAATTGTTGCGCTTCATCAGCGAGATTGCCGGCGGTGCCGCCCGGCCTTCCTCGATCAGGCGGCCGACGCGCAGCGCACCCTGCAGACCGAGCGCGATTTCGGTCTGCATATCGGCGAGCTTCTTCTGGATCAGCTGATTGGCGGCGAGCGGCCGGCCGAATTGCTTGCGATCAAGCGTGTATTGGCGCGCGGCATGCCAGCAGAACTCGGCGGCCCCCATTGCGCCCCAGGCAATGCCATAGCGCGCATTGTTGAGGCAGCCGAACGGACCCGCGAGCCCCGACACATTCGGAAGGAGCGCGTCCTCCGGCACGAAGGCATTGTCGAGTACGATTTCACCGGTCACCGAAGCGCGCAAGCTGAGCTTGCCCTCGATCTTCGGGGTGGAGAAGCCTTCGGTCCCCCGCTCCACGATGAAGCCGCGGATCTTGCCGTCGAGCTTCGCCCAGACGATGGCGATGTCCGCGATCGGCGAATTCGAGATCCACATCTTGGCGCCGGTCAGGCGGTAGCCATTCGGCACCTTCTCGGCGCGGGTGACCATCGAGCCCGGATCGGAGCCGTGGTCCGGCTCGGTCAGGCCGAAACAGCCGACCATCTGCCCCGAGGCGAGCTTGGGCAGATATTTCTTCTTCTGCGCTTCGGTGCCATAGGCATAGATCGGATACATCACGAGCGACGACTGCACCGACAAGGTCGAGCGGTAGCCGGAATCGACCCGCTCGATCTCGCGCGTGATCAAACCATAGGCAACATAGCCGAGACCGGCCCCGCCATATTCCTCCGGGATGGTCGGGCCGAGCAGTCCGAGCGCGCCCATTTCGGGCAGAAGGTCGCGATCGACCTTCTCGTCGCGATAGGCCTCGATCACCCGCGGCATCAATTTATCTTGTGCGTAACCGCGCGCGGTATCGCGCACCATACGCTCTTCTTCGGTCAGTTGACTCTCCAGATCGAACGGGTCCTCCCAATTGAACGGGGCGTCCTTCATCGATCCTGGGCGGTGAACGCTCAGCTTTTCTGCGGCCTGGCTCATCATGCTCTCCCTGCAGGAGGAAAGGTGTTGCGCCTGATCCCGACCGGAAACCGGGGCCCACGTCCCGGACCACGCGCTCTGCCCGCTATCGGTCAGATATTTTCCGTAAATGCAACACTAACGATCCAGATGTTGGGCGCGGGACGGGCCGGCATGACCGTGAAAGTTGCATTCACTAACATTATGTTCGGATTCAGCCCCTAGAATGCGGGCTTTCGGGGGCGAGGGACTTGAATTGTGAGTAGCCAGCGTAGCGTTTTCGGCTTGCGGAAGGCTGCACAAGGCAGCGGTGCCAGCCTGGTGGCTCTTGCGGCGGTTGCAGCAGCGGTCCCGGAGGCTGCCGCCCAGGACCGGTTTTTCTACCGGGACCCTTTCTTCCAGCGCTACGAGGCGCCGCCGCCACGGCTCCATGAGCCGCGCCGCCCCGAACCGCGAGGCCGCCCCGCAGCCCGCCAAACGCAGCCGGTCAAACAGGCCGAAAAGTTAAAGGAGGGCCCGCCGCCGCCTGGCCCGCACATGCTGATCGTCTCGGTCAAGTCGCAGAATGTGTCGTTTTATGCCAACGGCAAGCTGATCTCGCAGTCCCCGGTCTCGACCGGCAAGGCGACCAACCCGACCCCGTTCGGGGTCTTCAGCGTGATCCAGCGCAACCGGCACCATCGCTCCAACATCTATAGCGGCGCGCCGATGCCCTACATGCAACGGCTGACCTGGTCCGGCATCGCCCTGCATGAGGGCAAGCTGCCGGGATACCCCGCCTCGCATGGCTGCATTCGCCTGCCGGAGCGATATGCGGACTACCTCTGGCGCACCATCAGGATGAATACGCGGGTCATCGTCTCGCGCGAAGATGTGGCGCCGGTCGATATCGCGCACCCATTGCTATTTCAGCCGAGGCCCGCAGCCGCGACGGTGCAGACCGTGCCTGAATTGCGCAAGACCTTCGATACGACGCCACAGCGCGTGCGCACCGCCCTTGCGGAGACGATCGCAACCGACGGTGCGGGCGATCGCATCGACGGCGAAGATGGCAAGCCCGCGATGCGCGATCTGACGGCCTCGGTCGAGAAAACAAACGCTCACGACGACGCGGCGCCGGACATCGCCGTATTGGTGCAGGCCGACCCAGCGGCAACGCCCGAACGTGCCGCCGAGAAGCCCGCCGCGGACGATGCGAAGGCCGATGCAACCGCATCGATCTATCCGCAGCCGGCCAACATCCCGGCGCCCATTCTTGCAAGCTTCGCGCAATCGCTGGAGGCCAAGCAGAAGAAGGCGCCTCCGAGCGGGGCGATCAGTGTCTTCATCAGCAAGAAGGACAAGCGGCTTTACGTGCGCCAGCATTTCATCCCGCTGTTCAGCGCGCCGGTCTCGTTCAAGGACGACAAGGCGAGTTTCGGCACCCATGTCTTTTCCGCCCTGGAGAAGGACGGCGGCGACAAGGAGTTGCGCTGGATCGCGGTGACCATGCCGCAGGAATTGCCGCAGGCGGAGAAGGTCAAGACGCGCATCGTCATCGACCGTTTCGGACGTCCGGTCGAAGTGCCGGTGAAGCCGCAGCGCAAGGCGCCGGAGCCGATCCCAAGTCTCAGCGCCGCGGCCGTACTCGACCGCATCGAGATTTCACCCGACGTGATCGAACGCATCTCCGAATATGTCGCACCGGGCGCGTCGCTTATCGTGTCGGATCATGGCCTCGGCCACGAGACCGGGCTCTCTACCGATTTCATCGTGCTGACGCGGTAATCCTTGCTTTCCACCCGTCCGTCCCGCGACGGCGAGGACCAGCCTTGTTGCTGGCCATCCGCTTTCCCGCGAACGGCGGCGGACACGGGCTACAGCGGCACAATCACATCACGACCAATCAGTCCGCGATCCTTCGCCAGCTTGGTGACGATGGCCGCGATAGTGTCGAGCGTTGGCGTAGCAATCTTCGCCGCGCGCGCAAATGCGAGCGGGGCGAGGACGATTTCCGCGACCTCCATCGGCCGGCCCTGTTCGTAATCCTGCAGGATGGAGGCCTTGTGGTTCAGCAGCCTCCCCAGCATGCGGCCGGGATCGAGATCGAGGCGATAGCCGTGCGCGGCGGCGATGCTCAGACCTTCGCGCATCACCCTGCAGTAAATTTCCGCCAGCGCGGGATCCTTGCGGGCGCCATCCGAAGGGCTCGCAGTCGCAAGCCCGATGGTCGAGCCGCTCATGTTGTTGACGAGCTTGGTCCAGACCGCCGCGCGGATATCACCCGGATCGGGCGACAGGATGCCGGCGCTTTCGAAGTCAGCGCGCAGCGCACCAAGCGTGTCGCGCATCGCGCTTGCCTGATCGATGAACGCAATCTCCATCCGGTTATGGGTGGGCGAATTGTTCTTGATGACACCCGGCGCTTCCACCTCGTTCGCCGAATAGATGATGCCGCCGATCACCTGATCCGGCCGCATCGCCGCAAGGAATGGCTTTGCCAGATCGAAGATGGGGAGCGCAGGAGGCTCCGGGTGTCGCGACGGCAGACCGACCGGATACCACCAGGTCATGCCGTTCTGCGGGAAAATGACGAGCGTATCCTTCCCGACCAGCGGCGCGATCTGCGCGGCAATCACCGGCAAGGCCGTCGCCTTGGTTGCGACGATGACAACGTCCTGCGGACCGAAATCGGCCGGCTTCTCGCCCGCTGCAACAGTCGCGGACAACACCTCGTCGCCGGACCGAAGCTGCAAGCCCTTTTCACGGATCGCGGCAAGATGCGCGCCGCGCGCAATCACCGACACAGCGTGACCCCCGCGCGCAAGCCGGACCGCGAAATGGCCGCCGCTCGCACCGGCGCCGTAAATGCAGATGCGCACGGCTAAGGCTCCAGTTCTTTGGCCAGCGCGCGCGGCACTCTGATTTTCATTTCGAGCGCCATCTGGCCGAAGGCCTTGCCCTGAGAATCGATGCGGCGCGATGCCATGCCGCCGCCGCCAAGCGCATCTTCCAGCAGGAAGTTGAAGGCGTGCAAGCCCGGCGCCTCGTAGCGCGTAACCTTGCCGTGAACCAGGCCCTCGAAATGCGCCGCCATTCTTTCCGGCGTCACCTCGCGGCGGAGGAGCGGCACGTATTTCGGATCGCGTGCAATGATCGCGATGTTGGATGAATTGCCCTTGTCGCCGGAGCGCGCAATCGCAAGCGCGCGCAGCGTGATTTCGGATTCCGTTCCGTCCGGCGCGGCGGCGTCCGAAGACCGGTGCATTGCCGTAGGAGCCGCATAGCCGCCTTGCGCGGGAACCTCGACATCAAACGGCGCGTCGTCACCGATCTGCACCCTCGGTGCGCCCAGCACGGCCTTATCGACAAAGAAGGTGAACAGCCGCACCACAGGCGTGGGCTTCGGCCGGCCCGACAGGATACCCGTGGTGCCCTGCGCGAAGCTGATGCCGACCGAACCGAGTTCGCGCGCGAAAATGTCGATCGCTTCCCGGTCGGCATGATCCACCACGAGCCGCAGCAGCACTTCGCGCACGCCGCGCGCATTCGCCTTCGGGCCGTAGGCCGACTCCGAGCCGAGCACTTCGGTGTGCGTTGCGGTGAAATCGGGAAGCTGGCGCTGCCGGAACAGCATGCGCGCGCGCGCGAGCAGCGCTTCGGCGGTCCGCTCTGCTTTCGCGACCGCATCGGGGCCGACGATGGACACCGTGGCGACGCCGCGCCAGCCGTCCTGATACGTGGCGGAGACCTTGTATTGCGCGGTCGGCGGATAGCCCTTCGCGCCGGAAACGCGCACGCGATTATCGCCAACTTGTTCTAGCATCACCTGCGTGAAATCCGCGACCACGTCGGGAAGCATGTACGCCGCCGGATCGCCGACTTCATACAGCACCTGCTCGGCGACCGAGGCCGGCACGATCAGCCCGCCGGTATTCTCCGGCTTCCATAGCACGAAGCTGCCGTCGGTTTTGCAGGAGGCGATGGGGTATCCGATATTCTCCCAGCCCGGCACCTTGTCCCAGTCGGTATGCACGCCGCCAGTCGATTGCGGACCGCATTCGAGGATATGACCGACCAGACTGCCCGCGGCGAGTTTGTCGTAGTCGTCGGCCTTCCAGCCGAATTCATGCATCAGGATGCCGAGCGCAAGCGCTGAATCCGCGCAGCGGCCGGTGATGACGATATCGGCGCCGCGATCGAGCGCGGCGACAATCGGCAGCGCACCGAGATAGGCGTTGGCGGTGAGAAGCTTCGGCGGCAGGGCTTGGCCGGTCGTGGCCTCGCGCACCGTCGCGCGCAATGCGTCGATATGCGGCAGCACATCGTCGCCTTCGACCACCGCGATCTTCAGCGACACGCCGAGCTCGGCACACGCGGCCTCCAGCGCGCGCTTCGCGCCCTGCGGATTGACCGCGCCGCCGTTGCTGACGACCTTGATCTTGCGCTTCGCTATCTCGGGCAGGGAGCGTTTCAGATAGGCAACGAAGTCCGGCGGGAACCCGGCATTCGGATCCTTCATCCGCGCGCGCGCCAGAAGCGACATCGTCACTTCGGCCAGATAGTCCATCATCAGGTAATGGACGTCGGCCGTCAGCAATTGCGGGATCGCCATCGGGCTGTCGCCCCAGGCTCCCGACGCACCGCCGATATTGACGACCTTCTCGGCCACAGAGCGGCTCCCGTTCAATATGACTTCGGCAGGCCGAGTTCGCGCTCGGCAAGAAAGTTCAGCACCATCTCGCGCGATACCGGCGCAAGCCGCATGACCACGGCCTCGCGGAAATAGCGCTCGACATGGAATTCCGCTGCGTAACCCATGCCGCCATGGGTGCGCACCGCCTGGTCCGCTGCCTTGAAGGCGGCATCGCCGGCGAAATATTTCGCCGCGTTCGCTTCCGCACCGCATGGCTGTCCGCTGTCATACAGTTCCGCTGCGCGCAGCGTGAGCAACTCGGCAGCCAGCAATTCCGTCCAGTTCTCAGCCAGCGGATGCTGGATCGACTGGTTCTGACCGATCGGACGGCCGAACACGACGCGCTCGCCGGCATATTTCACCGCCTTTTCGAGGCAGCGCCGTCCGATGCCGACACACTCGGCGGCATTCAGGATGCGCTCGGGATTGAGGCTGTCGAGGATATAGCGGAAACCCTTGCCGTCCTCACCGATGCGGTGCTCCACCGGCACTTCGTAATTGTCGTAGAAGGTCTGGTTCGAATTGACCGCGTGCCGTCCCATTTTCAGGATTTCGCGCACCTCGATCTTGGAGCGGTCGAAGTCGGTATAGAACAGCGTCAACCCGTCAGTCGGCTTTTTGCATTCCTCGATCGGCACAGTCCGTGCGAGCAGCACGATCTTGTCGGCCTGCTGGGCGGTCGACGTCCAGATCTTCTTGCCGTTGACAATGTAGCGGTCGCCCTTCAGCACCGCGCGGGTCTTGATCTTGGACGTATCGAGACCGGCATCGGGCTCGGTGACGCCGAAACAGGTGCGCGAGGTACCATCGATGATCGACGGCAGCCATGCCTTCTTCTGCGCGTCAGTGCCGTGCTTGACGATGGAATGCAGACCGAAAATGTTGATGTGGATGGTCGAACAGGCCGCGAACGCGCCGGCCGAATGCGCCACTTCCTGCATCATGATCGCAGCTTCGGTCACGCCAAGTCCCGCGCCGCCATATTCTTCCGGCATCGCGATGCCGAGCCAGCCGCCATCGGCCATCGCCTTGGCGAATTCGAACGGGAAGGCGTGCGCCTTGTCCTTTTCCAGCCAGTAATCGTCATCGAACTGGTCGCAGATCGCCCGCACGGCGTCGCGGATCTCGCGCCGTTCCGGCGTGTTGCAGAGGGCGTCGAAGGTTTTCACAGCGTCAGCTCCCGGTGCCGGCTTTTGCTTTGGGTAGTGCGGCACGCCTCTTGGCGCGCGCGGGAAGGATTTCGTCGGTGTGCTCGCCGAGATTGGGAGCAAGGCAACGGATCTGGGCCGGCGTCTTTGAAAACTTCACAGGGAAACGCGCGACCTTCACCCTGCCTTCGGTCGGATGCTCCATCTCGGTGAACATCTCCACCGCCTTCAGATGCGGATCGTCGAACAAATCCTCGATCCGGTTCACCGCATGGGCCGGAATGTCGGCTTCGCGCAAAGCGGCGATCCATTCCGCAGTCGTTTTCCGGGGCAGGTGCGCCTTGAGGTAATGCCCCATGTCTTCTGCGTGCTGCGTGCGCGTTTCCTGCGTCCTGAACCGCGGATCGGTGTCGAGCAGATCGGGCTGCCCGGCCATCGCCGAAAATGCACGCCAATGCTTGTCGGTGTAGACGACCAGCGCAAGATAGCCATCCTTGGTCGGATAAGGCCCGCGCACCCGGGACAGCAAGCGCTTGTAGCCCATCGGTCCGAGCGGCGGCACGAACGCACCGCCGCCCATATGATCGGCGAGCACGAATTGCGCCATGGTCTCCAGCATCGGCACTTCGATCTGCTGGCCCTCACCGGTCCGCGCCCGGTGATGCAGCGCGCTGATGATGGCGATGGCGAGATAAAGCCCGACGACCCGGTCGCAGATATTGACCGGGGCATAGCGCGGCGCGCCGTCGATCGCCTGGAACAGGCCGGCAATGCCACTGCCCGCCTGGGTGAGATCGTCATAGACCGCCTGACCCGCATTCGGACCGTCGGAGCCGTATCCGACCGCAAGGCAGTAAACGATGTCGGACTTCACGGCGGCGACCGCATCGTAGCCAAGCCCAAGCCGCGCCATCGCCTGCGGACGCATGTTCGAGACGAAGACGTCGGCCGAAGGCAAAAGCGACAGCAAAGCCTCACGGTCGTCTGCATCCTTCAGATCGAGCACGATGCTGCGCTTGTTGCGGTTGGCGTTGAGGTAGAGCGGCCCCATCCCCTCGGTGCGATTGGGACCGATCCAGCGCATGGAATCGCCGCCGGCCGACTCGACCTTGATGACGTCGGCGCCGAGATCACCGAGAATCTGCGTTGCCGACGGGCCCATCACCACGGTCGTCAGATCGATGACGCGAATGCCCGACAACGGGCCTTTAGGCCCATTGCAGCTGCGCGCGGCCTGCATTGCAGATGCTCCCGACGCTTCCACCCCGGCTTCTCCGATTTCGCTATACCGAAACAATTGCCGCTGTAGCGAATATGTCTATGGCTGGCGCTTCACCGAGTCAATCTGGTCAGGCACGCGCATCACCGTGTCAGCCGGTTTCGCCCAGCGTCTTGCACGCCTCGGTCACCAGCTTGACCGCCTGATCGAATTTGCCCGCCATGCGTGACGTCGGCCCGGCAATGGTGACGATGTAATGGGCGCCCTGCCAGCGAAACAGCGAGGATACCGTCGTCGCGTCCTCGAAACTCTCAGCCTGATTGAGGAAATAGCCGCGGCGCTTCGAAGCCTCGATATCCTTGCGCAAGTCGTCCTTGGATCTGATGGTTTTCGCTGTCATCGGAACGAGCTTGGCGGTTTTCAGCCAGGACTCGAATTGCTCCGGGCTGAGACTGCCAAGAAAGGCTTTCCCCGCCGACGTTGCATGCAGGCTGCGCACCTGCCCACCCGCATCGACGATAAATCGCAGCGGGTGGCTCGGCTCGAACACCAGAAGATATGTCGCGTTGTCTTTTCCTGCCTTGGCCAGAGACACCGATTCATCGATGGTGTCGCGGATTTTGCGCAGCAGCAATTCGGCACGCAGCAGGATCGGATCGTGCTGCGAGATTGTCCTGGCGAGATTGAGAAGCCGTACTGTCGGATAGAACCCGGCACGCGGTCCGATTTCGTAGATATAGCCTCGTGCCGACAGCGCACGCAGCACGTCGTGACAGCTCGATGCCGGAATATCCAGCAATCGGGAAATGTCGGACAGCGACAGCGGCCTGCGCTCGGCCGCAAACAACTCGATGAAATCGAGTGTCCGTTCGACGATCTTTGACATGCGTTCCGCAGCCCCCGCTGCGCATGCTTACAATGAAAGCGGCGAACGCCACAACGGCGCGCGATTGACGCAACGCACCCGCCTGATACACCCAGCAGCATGACCGGGACGCGCAAGCAAATCGCCTATATCGGCGGCTATATCGATCCGGGCTTCGACCGCACCATCGAGGCCTGCGCCGACCTGTCGCTCGTCCGGATCGACAAGTCGCAATCCTTTGCGGCGCTGCACGAGACGCTGGCTGCTTCGCATGCAATCCAGATCGATTCCGCGCGCCTTGATATTCCGGAGCATCTGCGGATCAGCCGTGACTTCCTGGCGCGATGCCCGGGCATTCTCGTAGTGTCGGCGAGTGGCGCCGGCTTCGACGCGATCGACGTTGCCGCCTGCACCGATGCCGGCGTCATTGCCGTGAACCAGACCGGCGGCAACCGCGAGGCGGTTGGCGAACATACGCTCGGCATGATGCTGTCGCTGACCAAGCGCATCGGCGAGGTCGACAAGGCGCTGCGGTCCGGAGAAGCGGTGGACCGCATTGCCTATATGGGCGACGACCTTTACGGCAAGACCGTCGGCATCGTCGGCTTCGGCAATACCGGCACGCGCGTCGCCGAATTGTGCAGCGGCCTGTTCGCGATGACGGTGCTGGCCTACGACCCCTATGTCGGCGCGCATGCGATCGCAGCGCGCGGCGCGCGGAAAGTGGAACTCGACGAATTGTTGGGTGGGTCGGATTTCGTTTCGCTGCATTGCCCGCTCACCAAAGAGACAACGCACATGATCGGCGCGCGCGAATACGCGCTTATGAAAAAGGGAGCATTCTTTGTCACTGCGGCGCGCGGCGGCATTCATGACGAGGCTGCGCTCTATGATGCACTGAAGTCAGGCCACCTGGCGGGTGCCGGAGTCGATGTCTGGGAGCAGGAGCCGCCGCCCGCGGATCACCCGCTGCTGACGCTTCCGAACGTGATTGCAAGCCCGCATACTGCCGGTGTCACCCATGCCGCACGGCGGCGGCTGGCGCTGATGGCCGCGGAACAGCTGATCGATATCCTGCGCGGCGGCGAGCCGCAGCGCATGCTCAATCCGGAGGCGCTGCCGCGTTTCCGGGAGCGCTTCGAGAAGGCGCTCGGCCGTGCGTGACGTCATCCGCAACGCGGCGGCCGCCGCACCGCCGGCGCTGAACAAACGGCTTCTCGACATTCTGTCGCTGGAGGATCTGGAGCCCGCGGCGGAGCGCTACCTGCCGCATTGCATCTTCTCCTTCATTTCCGGCGGTGTGGAGACCAATGCCTCGCGCCACGAGAACCGCGCGGCATTCCAGGATTATGATTTTCACCCGCGCGTGCTGAACGACGTCTCCGGGCGCAGCACGGTGAAAACGCTGTTCGGCGAAGCCTTCAGCGCACCGTTCGGGATTGCGCCGATGGGTGGGTCGGGACTTGCCGGCTATCGCGCCGATCTCGCGCTCGCCTCTGCGGCGGCCGCGGAAAACATACCGTTCATCCTGAGCGGCGCCTCGCTGATCCGGATGGAGGACGTCGCACAAGCCAATCCGCGCGCCTGGTTCCAGGCTTACCTGCCGGTGGACCGCGCAGCGATCGATGCACTGATCGACCGCGTTGCGGCTGCGGGTTACCGGCATCTGGTCGTCACCGCGGATGTGCCGGTCGGCGGCAATCGCGAGAACCTGGTACGCGCGGGCTATACCTCGCCGCTGCGGCCGACCCTGAAGCTGGCACTCGATGCCGCGACGCATCCGCGCTGGCTGTTCGGAACAGCGCTTCGCACATTGCGCCATCACGGCATGCCTTATTACGAAAATTCGACCGCGGAACGCGGCATGGCGGTGTTTTCCAACGCCGCCGTGCGCGCGCATCTGCGCGACCAGCTGTCATGGCGCGACATTGAGCGAATTCGCGTACGCTGGCAGGGGAAGCTGATCGTGAAGGGGATTCTTGCACCGGCAGATGCCGCGACTGCGCGCCGGATCGGATGCGACGGCGTCATTGTCTCCAATCATGGCGGGCGGCAGCTCGACGGCGCGGCCGCGCCGCTGCGCGTGCTGCCGCGCATCGCAGAGGTTGCGCAGGGCATGACGGTGATGATGGACAGCGGCATCCGCCGCGGCACCGACGTGATCAAGGCAATTGCCCTCGGTGCCGATTTCGTCTTCGCCGGCCGTCCGTTCCTCTACGCCGCCGCCATCGGACAACAGGCCGGCATACGCCGCGCGATCGACCTGCTGCGCAGCGAGATCCATCGCAACCTCGCTTTTCTCGGCTCGCGCGATCTGTCGGAACTTGACGGGCGCGTGATGCGGATCGCGCGCTGATCGGACCAATCAGCGCTGATGGACGTAAGTCCCTGGCGCCGGACACAGCGGCACCAGTCCTTTCTCCGGCGCGCCGATCGGCGGCGGCGGCACCCGTCCCTGACTGCTATGCGCGACAAGCCAGCCCGCAAAAGCGGGCCACCACGATCCCTCGGCATGCGCCGCATGCGCAAGCCAGGTGTCCGGATCGACGTAACGGTCGCCGCGGCGGCGCGTTGCAAAGGCATAATGCCGGTCGGTCCGGCCGAGCTCCGACACGATCCCGACATTGTGCCCGCCATTGGTCAGCACGAATGTCAGTTCGTTGTCGGTGAAGAGACTGACCTTGTAGACCGAACGCCAGGGCGCGATGTGATCGCTTTCGGTTCCGACCACGAACATCGGTGCATCGATGTCTTTCAGCGCGATGACACGGCCTTCGACCGCATATCGTCCCGCCGTAAGCCGGTTCTCCAGAAACAGCGCGCGCAGATATTGCGAGTGCATGCGCGCCGGCATCCGTGTCCGGTCCGCACTCCACGACGCCAGCGCCGTCGCCTTTTCGCGCTCGCCAAGCCAGTATTCCTGGAGGGCCTTGCCCCAGATCAGATCATTGGACCGGAGGACACGGAACGCGCCCGCCATCTGCCGGGTATCGAGCACGCCTTGATCCCACATCATGTCTTCGAGGAAGGCGATCTGGCTCTCATCGACAAACAGCATCAGATCGCCGGCCTCGCTGAAATCGATCTGAGCGGCGAGCAGTGCGATGCTGGCGAGCCTGTCGTCGCCGTCGCGGGCCATGGTCGCCGCAGCAATCGAAAGCAAGGTGCCGCCGATGCAATAGCCGCAGGCATGGACCTTCCGCCCGGGGACAATGGCGTTGATCGCATCGAGTGCCGCCATCACGCCCTGCACGCGATAATCGTCGAACGAAACGTCGCGATCCTCCGGCCCGGGATTGCGCCAGGAGACCATGAAAACGGTGAAGCCGCGTTCGACCAGATACCGGACCAGCGAATTATGCGCCTCCAGATCGAGCACATAATATTTCATGATCCAGGCCGGCACGATCAAAAGCGGCTCTGCGACAACGGTGCTGCCGGCCGGACGATACTGGATCAGCTCCATCAAATGATTGCGGAATACCACCTCGCCCGGCGTTGCCGCGACATGCCTGCCGACCTCGAAACCGTCGCGGAGCGGCAACTCCCGAGACGCGAGCAGCGCCATGATGTCTTCGGCCAAATTCTTGCCGCCGCGAACCAGATTGGCGCCATTCTCGCGGATCGTGGTCTCGACGACTTTCGGATTGACCCACGGGATATTGGATGGCGAAAGCGCATTGAGAATCTGGTTCACCATGAACCGCACGCGCCTGACGCGGGCCGGATGCATCCCGCGGATTTCGCGCGTGGCCTCGCACCACCATCGCTCCTGAGCGAGATAGGCCTGCTGCCAGAACAGAAGCGGCGGCTTGCTCCAGGCCTCGTGCTGAAAGCGCCGGTCGAATGGCTGCGTGCGGAACGGCGGCTTTGGATCGGCCCCGGCCAATGTCTGCGCGACGAAGCGTGAATACAGCGTGGCGATCTGCGCGGCCGCAATGCCGAGCTCCAGCTGACGCCCAGGCGCTCGCGCCAGATGCGACGCCCAGTCGAACCAGGCTGCGGCCTGCGCATTCGGCGACAGACCCTGGGTCAGCCGTGCAGCGGATGCACGCAGCACCCGATTCCAGTTCTCAAACGACGGGATCGACAGGTCGCTTTCTTGCGTGTCGCCCGCAGGCACCGGGCGGGTGCGCGTGGACCCCGACGCGGACTCCGCGCTCACGACCCTGAGAGGCACCGGTGCTTGCTGCTTCTCCTGCAAGGCCATCGGTTGCATTCCCCGCTGTCATCGCCATCTGCGGCATCGCCGCTGCAAGTTTTTACATAGGCTCGCGACCGAACATTGACAAAGCTAGCTGCGGGCTGCGTCCCTGCCTTGCGTCAGATCAAGACAAGCCGCTAAACAGACAGCACTTTCGCCAATCAGATCGCCTCGTCGCGGCGCCGCTTGCCGCTCGCCGCGGCGTCCGCACCGGCTTTCACGAAGCTGATCTCACCGTTGCCTTCGAGGCACGCCAGCTTCACCTCGCCGAGATCGCCAATGCCCTGCTGCCGCGCCTGGCTGCGCAACTCGTCAGGCGTGATCATCTCCCGGCGCATATTGCGGAACAGCATCCTGCCGTCCTGTACCAGCATCAGCGGCGCCGGCTTGATCAGCCATCCGAAAAAGCGGCTGCGATACCCGAGCCAGTCCAGCGCGAAGTCCCAGAACACGATCGTCAGCACCAGGACGATACCCTCGCTGATCGACTTGTACTCCTTGGCGAAGGCGTTCTGCGCGGCGTCGGCAATCAGAACGACCACCAGAATATCGGCGATGCCGATGGCCGAGGATTGCCGTCCGACCACGAACCGGAAAATCAGGAACAGACCGAGATACATCACGGTGCCGCGTACCGCCATTTCGGCCAGCGAATGGGTGGGCACGAACAATTCGCGCCATTCGACCGCGAGCAGACCATCCAGCATGACGATGCCTCCCATTGAGAGCCTCGTCTTCACGCGCAAGTACCGCTGCGGGTTCCATATGGCTGCCGGTCTCTGGTCCGCCGCGGATGCGAGCCCGGGCCGGGCTCACGTCATGTCCGGCGTCGTTCCCCGGCATTTGCCACGGCCATGCAGCCGCCCTGCTTGCGAAAACCGCCATTGCCGCACGGGCGCGGCATGGGTTATGAAGGCCCCGCAAAGCACCCGTAGCTCAGCTGGATAGAGCGTTGCCCTCCGAAGGCAGCTGTCAAGCCAGTTCTTGCGAACAGGGAGACTGAAAGACGCTAGAAAAACAATGACTTGTGAGATTGGCGTTAGTCGACCCAACCGAAAAAATTTTCGCGTAAGCATCGCGTAAGCACCTGACGGCGAAGTGCAGCGAAGGCTGGCGAAGAAAACCGAGACGTTTCGGAGCCGATCGTCCCAAGTGAATCAAGTTCGATGCCGGCCAAACTTCGTTGACCTTCATGACGTGGTCAGGCTAGGCAAGATTGCGAAGCGCCCGTAGCTCAGCTGGATAGAGCGCCACCCTCCGAAGGTGGAGGTCACACGTTCGAATCGTGTCGGGCGCGCCAATCTCTCACCAACTCACCAACATGATGTCGCCGCCGACTGAGGTGTCAGTACACGGCCGTCTCTGTCGTCGGATTGGCGCTATACTGGCGTTCGGCAGATACTGAACGCGGGTGGAGGATGGGAACCGACCTATTGTTTGATGAACGCAAGTACGCTTGGCTCGAATGCCGGCCAGATCCATGCCGCCATCATCACTACCGTTGCAAACGACATGACCACAATGGTCGAACGTGCAGGCGAACGACGCATTCGCCAACTCTGATACCCCACCCATCCCCAACCTGCTGCGACTGCGATCAGCGCGATCGGGGTCAGCCAGCGATACGCTTCAGCGAACCAGGCGAGCACACCGCCGATCGAACCGAGAACCACAGCAGGCACGGCAAACGGCAGAACACAGCAGACGCCACAGGCTAGCGCCGCGGTCGAGGCCGTCACAGCGACGGCACCTGCCGCCTTGCTACCTGGTGCACGCGCCTCAGTCATGAACGACCTTCCGTCGTGCAGCCGCAGGCTGATGTCTCCAGCGGCATGCTTCGGGCCTCAAACTGCTGGAACAGCATGTCCGCAGCATCACGCGCTGTTTCAGGTGCGGTGACGGTGAGAACGAGTTTGTCGGCGTGCTCGTCGAGCCTGAAGTCAAGGAACGCGCAACACGCCTGTTCGCCGCGCGCGAGTTCTCGCACATCGTCGATTGCGTCGCGCTGGTATTCGAGCGTCAGTGTCAGATCGTTGCGGCGTGATCTGGCAAGCGCTCTTGCATTGAGCGCTGCGATCCAAGCCAGCCGGTTTTTGAAGGAGTCCGTATCCAGAGTGCAGGCTATTGGCGGCGATGTGTCTGTCTCTTGCATGTCTCGCATCTCCAGCATCGCGGCGACTTGGGCCGCCCCTTGTCGTGCTGGCATGGAGATGCCACTTCAAGTAACTTGAAGTTCAAGAGGCATTTTCGAGGGTCCGCCAATGGCTGGATTGAAGATCGGCGACCTCGCCGAGCTTACGGGCACCAATACGCCGACGGTTCGGTATTATGAAGAGATCGGACTGCTCCCGCGTCCCGACCGGCAGGAGGGCAATCAGCGCCGCTATGGCGACGAGGACGTTCGCCGCCTGACCTTTATCCGCCGCTGCCGGGACTTCGGGTTCTCGATCGATCAGGTGCGCACGCTGACATCGCTCGTGCAGGATCGGAATCGATCTTGCTTCGAAGCTCGGGACTTGGCCCGGGCTCACCTGAAGGAGGTGCGGGCGAAGCTGAAAGAGTTGCGGGAACTGGAGAAGAGCATCTCCGGGTTCGTCGAAAGCTGCACCGTCGCATGCGCCGGAGGACCTGGCCCTGACTGTGTCATTCTCGAGGATCTTGGCAACGCCGCGCCGGTGACGATGAAGCGGCGGCGCGCATGACGGTATTGGGTCTGCGCGAACCTCTCGAACGGCATCAGGTCACCATCTATTTCGGGGCGGTGATTTTCGCTGCCGTGGTCGCGGCAATGGCGCCTGCGCTCGGCATGCTGGAAGCCGCGATCAACCCAGCACTGGCCATCATGCTGTTCGCAACATTCCTTCAGGTTCCGCTTGCAGAACTTGGCAGGGCCTTCCGGCAGCTCCGTTTCATGTGCGCGCTTGTGGTCGCCAACTTCCTGGTGATTCCCATCGTCGTCGCGGTGCTGATTCAATTCTTGCCGCCGGACCCCCTGATCCGTCTTGGCGTCCTACTCGTGCTGCTCACGCCATGCATCGACTATGTCGTGACCTTCTCCCATCTCGGCCGCGCCGACGCACGCGGGCTGCTCGCGGCAACGCCATTACTGTTGGTCGCGCAAATGCTGCTGCTTCCGGTCTATCTGGGTCCGCTGCTCGGCGAAGCGGGCCGCGACCTGATCCAAATCGAACCGTTCGTCCATGCCTTCGTGTGGCTGATCGCTGTCCCGCTTCTACTGGCGGGGCTCGTGCAGGTGTGGGGACACAGAAGTCCGGCAGGCGCTCGCGCCGGCGGGGCTCTCAGCCTCCTCCCCGTTCCGGCCACCGCACTCGTCCTCTTCATCGTTGTCTGCGCGGTGGTGCCACAACTCGATGCCGCGCGAGAAAGCGCCATCAAGGCCGTACCGATCTATATCGCTTTCGCCGTTCTTGCGCCGCTGGTCGGTCTCGCGGTCGGACGGCTGTTTCGCCTGCCTGCCGCAGGATCACGAGCGGTCGCGTTCAGTGCCGCAACACGGAACTCGCTTGTCATTTTGCCGTTAGGCCTTGCGGTGCCGGGCGCGGTTCCGGTCCTGCCCGCAATCATCGTCACGCAAACGCTGGTCGAATTACTTAGCGAGCTTGTCTATATCCGCGCCTTGCCGAAAATTGTAGACCGCGAGGCAAAGCCCGCCTGATCAGACCCGTCTCGGCAAGACGGCAACGCGTTACGGACCTCCTACCGAAACGCTCGGTGCCCAAGCAGGCGGAGCGCATTGGCGGTGACGAGCACGGTGGCGCCTGTGTCGGCGAGGATCGCCATCCAGAGCGTCGTGACGCCGAACAGCGTCGTGACGAGGAACACCGACTTGAGGCCGAGCGCGATCGTGATGTTCTGCCAGATATTGGCGAGCGTCGCCTGGGAGAGCGCAATGAGCTCGGCGACGCCGGTCACGCGGTTCTTGAGCAGTGCAGCGTCGGCGGTCTCAAGCGCCACGTCCGTACCGCCACCCATGGCGACGCCGACGGATGCCGCAGCCAGCGCCGGTGCATCATTGATACCGTCGCCGACCATGGCGATCGCGCCGTCTTCCTTCAGCCTGCCGATCTCGATGAGTTTGGCGTCGGGCAGAAGCTCGGCGCGGGCCTCCAGGCCGAGCTGACCCGCGATGGCATCGGCCGTGCGACGGTTGTCGCCCGTCAGCATCACCGCCCGGATACCGCGGTCCGTCAGCCTCTTCATCCCCTCGGCCGCATCCTCGCGCCGCTCGTCGCGTAACGCGATCAACCCGTCGACGGTCTTGCCGAATAAGAGCACCACGACGGTCTTGCCCTCGCTTTCGAGCGCAGTGATTTTCTCCGCCAAATCCGGAGGAATGGCCGTCTGCTCCGCGGCATAACGTGGCGAGCCGACCGACGCGAAGCCCTCCTTCAGGCGTACCGTCACCGCCTTGCCGGGTGTCGCAATGCCGCCGCCAAACGTGACAGGCAATTTCAGCCCGCGCGCCTGCGCGGCTTCAATGATCGCCTGTCCGAGCGGATGGCTCGTGTTGCCCTCAACCGCGGCCGCCCGTGCGAGTACCACATCCTCACTACCGGAAATCGCCACCACGTCGGTGACCCGCGGACGTCCGCGCGTCAACGTCCCGGTCTTGTCGAAGGCGACCGTCTTGATCTTGCCGAGTGTTTCCAGTGCCGCGCCGCCCTTGATCAACAGTCCTTGACGCGCACCGGCCGCAAGGCCGGACGCGATCGCGGCCGGCGTCGAGATCACAAGCGCGCAGGGGCAGGCGATCAGCAGCACCGCGAGCCCGCGATAGATCCAGGTCATCCAGTCGCCGCCGAAGGCGAGCGGAGGGATGACAATGATCAGCAGCGCCACCAGCATCGCAGCAGGCGTGTACCAGCGGCTGAAGCGGTCGATCATGCGCGCGGTCGGCGCCTTCGACTCCTGCGCTTCTTCGACCATATGGATGATGCGCGCGATGGTGTTGTCGGCCGCCACATGGCTGATCCGAACGCGCAGCTCGGCATTGGCGTTGATGCTGCCGGCATAGACCTTCGCGCCGGGTTCCTTGAGGACCGGCACGGATTCACCCGTCACCGGCGCCTCGTCTACGTCCGATGCGCCGTCGATCACCTCGCCGTCTGAGGGAACGCGGTCGCCCGGCCGCACGACCACGATGTCGCCGAGTTTGAGGTCTTCGGCCGCGACCTTCTCGACCGCGCCGCCCCGCTCGCGAAACGCCACACGCGGCACGAGATCGATCAGCGCCTCGATGCCGGCCCGCGCGCGCCCGGCTGCGACGGTTTCCAGAAGTTCGCCAACCGCGAATAGAAAGATGACGACGGCTGCCTCCTCGGCCTCGCCGATGGAGACCGCGCCGAGTGCTGCAACCGTCATCAGAGTTTCGATGGTAAAGGGCGAGCCGGTCATCGCGCCGGCAACAGCGCGTCGCGCGAACGGGATCACGCCGACGAGAGCTGCCGCGGAGTAGAGCCACCGCTCCCACGCGGGAAGGATCTGCGTGAGCGCGAAGGCGAGGACGAACAGCGCGCCGGTGCCGAAGACGAGCAGCGCCTTCCGCCCCTTCCACCAGGGTTCTCGGGTAGGTCTTTGCGGTGCCCTCGCTTCGGATCCGGTCGCAGCGCCGACCGGTGTGTAGCCGAGCGCGCTGACCTGCTCTTCGATCGTGCGCGGCGAAGTCCGATCTTCGTCGAGTTGCAGGGCGAGTGTTCCGGCCGTGAAGCTGACATTGATGTCGGCCACGCCCGGCAGCCGCTGCATGGCGCTCTCGATCTTGAGCGCGCAGGCCGCGCAATCCATGCCTTCGATGCGCAATTTGTAGGAACTGGCGGTCGCCACGACGTCACCTCGACAAGTTCGATGTGACCTCCCATATGGACCCTGTAGTAACTACAGGGTCAAGGCATGACAAACGGGCTTCTGGCAATCGGGGACCTCGGACGGCTGACCGGCACCAAGGTAGAGACTATCCGTTACTATGAACGGATCGGACTATTGGCTGCCCCGAAACGAACGGCGGGCAACTACCGGGCTTACGGACCCGAACACCTCGCTCGGCTAAGCTTCATCCGCCGCTCGCGTGATCTTGGCTTCTCGCTCGACCAAGTGCGCGCTCTCCTCGATCTGTCCGATGATCGGAATCGACCGTGCGAGGCGATCGACGCGATCGCAAAGGAACACCTCGCCGAAGTTGACCGCAAGATTGCCGACCTGCGTGCGCTGCGTCGCGAACTTGGAAACATGATCGACCAATGCCGCTGTGGCACGGTCGCCGATTGCCGGATCGTAGAGGCGCTCTCTCCGCAGCACGCGCAATAATTTCTTCCGAGCAATCTTCAAGCACAACGCTCAGTGCGCATGACCGTGACGATGGCAGGCCTGCTCTATCTCGGTGCTGGCGCGGGTCTCGCGATCCAGGGATCGACGGCGCCCAGAAGGAGGATCTTAGCGAAAGGCGTGCTGGCCCCGAACAGGATGGCCGATAGAAGGGCCAGAAGAACGCCGATATGGGTCCCGCAAGTCCACATTTCTGCGCTAGCTGTGCCTGAAAAGCTCAGTCCGACCTCCCGAAGATGATCCCATAGTGATAGGGCATCAATTCGACGATGTTCACGAGACGGAAACCTTGGAGCTCGACAACGGCACTGACGGCTTGAGGTGACATTCGCATATTCGTTCGTGGCCCGCGTGGCTGACCGAGCACGGTCGTCTGCTCGCGCGGCAGCGAATGCCAGTTCACGATGCCGAACAGACCGCGCGGAGAGAGCACAGTGCGAACTACGCGCGCCAGACCGGATTGGTCGGGCACGCCGTGGAATGTGTTCGCCATCAGCACGTAGTCGACCTTTTCGGACAAATAGCGCGCGATGTCGTGGGCATCGGCGCAAATCCATTGCCGCACAGATACGCCTTGTTGCGCAACCTCGGCCTTCGCTATCTCGATCATCGCCGGATCAAGATCGAGCGCATAGACCTTGCCGTCGACGAGCTTCGCAAGCGGTGCGGTGAAATATCCATCACCGCAGCACAGGTCGAGCACGGCCATGTCAGGCGTGATGCCGAGTTGTCGCAATACGGCTTCCGGATTGGGCCAAAGCGCCGCCCACCAGTCGCGATCCGGCATGGAGGTTGCGGGAAACATAGGAGTGAGCCGAGATTTGATGGACAAAGGCTTGCCCTTCTACGCACAGGAAGGTATTGATATTCAATCATTCTGCTGAATGTTTCTTCATGGGATCATCAATGTCAACCGGCGGTCCGAAACAAGCGATTTATGCGAGCCTCGCCGAGGTCGCGCAGGCGATCGGACATCCGCACCGGCTTGAGCTGCTGGAGCACCTCGCGCAGGGACGGCACAGCGTCGAAGAACTCGCCGCGCTCGCCGCGCTCACTTTCGCCAACGCATCGCGTCATCTTCAGATTCTGCGTCGGGCGCGTCTCGTCGAGACAGAGCGACGCGGAAAGCACATCCTGTATAGCCTGGCAGGGGAAACCGAAGTGGTGGCACTACTCAAGGCGCTCGGCTGCGTCGGCGAGCGCAACATGGCCGAGGTGCGCCAGATGATGACCGACTACTTCAGTGCGCGCGATGCCCTTGCGCCGGTGTCGCGCGAGGAGCTCGTATTATCGCTGCGGAACGGGACGGTGACGCTTCTCGACGTTCGCCCCGAGAACGAGTTCGCGCTTGGTCATCTCCCGGGCTCACTCAATGTGCCGCTTAGCGAGCTAGCGAAGCGCCTGTCCAAGCTTCCAAAGAATCAGGAGATCGTTGCCTACTGCCGGGGACCCTACTGCATCCTCTCCTTTGAGGCGGTCGCCCTACTGCGGACCAAGGGCTACAGGGTTCGACGGCTTGAGGACGGTTTTCCGGAGTGGAAGGCGGCCGGTCTCGCTGTCGAGGCCACCGTTTGATGGGCAATACGCAAGACCGAGCGATGGAGCGATCGAACGACACCGATCACGACGCGTGGCCGATCCTTTCCGACAAGCATTACGGCTCGCCTTCCGTATTCCGGCCGGAGGCGCTGCTGCGGGAAGCGCGCCGCCAGAGGAGCCTACCGCTCCTCGCCGTGCCACCCGTCTGCGTGCTCGATCCGGACGGCGATCTCGTGCGCCACCTCAGGCGTATCGGAAATGCACGCCAGCATGAAGGATGGGCCTGTTATCATACCGAGCTTCTGATGTTCGACCTGGCCGGATTTGGCAACGTGGGGATCATCGGCTGCGCGGTCGGCGCGTCTTTTGCTGTGCTTGTTGCAGAGCAACTCTTTGCTTCGGGCTGCAAGCTGCTTGTCAGCGTCACCTCCGCCGGCCGGATCGTCGATCGTGGGCCGACCCCCTACTTCGTCCTGATTGACCGCGCGCTGCGCGACGAAGGCACGAGCTATCACTATCTTCCTCCGTCCGCCTTCGCCGAAGCACCGGAGCCTGCGCTCATGTCGCGCGCAGAAAATATGCTCTCCAAGCTTGATCGCATGGTCGTCCACCGCGGTGCGACCTGGACGACGGATGCGCCCTACCGAGAGACCGCGGCTGCCATCCAAGCGGTGATCGCCAAGGACGTGCTCGCGGTGGAGATGGAAGCTGCCGCGCTCTATGCCTTCGCCGCGGCGACCAATCGATCCGTGGTGTGTCTTGCCCATGTCACCAATGCCATGGCTCAGAGCGAGGGAGACTTTGAGAAGGGCGAAGCTGACGGTGCCACATCTTCTCTTGCCGTCATCGCCAAGGTTGTCCAGGCTTGGCTGCCTGATCGACCCTAATGGCCCGGAATCGCCGTAATTTGCACCAACTTCGCGTTCCGCGAGGAGGGCAGCCCTCCGAAGGTGGAGGTCACACGTTCGAATCGTGTCGGGCGCGCCAAATCTACGCTCTTCCAGCCAGATCAGCATTGTAGCTGCCCAGAGCTTTCAAAGCTGCGACGTGTCACCGGCCGACGAAGGCGATGACCGTTGATTCAAACATCGGCCAAATCCACGCCGCGACCATCATGATCGTCGCGAACGTCATGACCAGAAGGGTCGAATGAGCGGGAGAACGGCGGGTGCGCCAGCTCTGGTACCCTACCCATGCCCACCCGGCTCCGACAGCGACGAGTGCGATTGGGGTCAACCAGCGGTAGGCTTCTGCGAACCAGGCGAGCACGCCGCCGATCGAACCGAGGATCGCTGCCGGGACGGCAAAGGGAAGAACACAACAGATGCCACAGGCGAGCGCTGCCGTTGAGGCGGTAACCGCGACGGCGCTTGCGGCCTTGGTTCCTTGCGCGCGCGCTTCGGTCATGCTTGGCATCCCGAAGTGCAGCCGCAGGCGGGTGCCTCCGCTGGAGTGCTGCGCGCCATGAATTGTTCGAACAGCATGTCCGCGGCGTCACGTGCCGCTCCAGGCGCGGTGATCGTAAGAACGACTTTGTCGGCGCGTTCGTCGAGGTCGAAGTCGAGGAAAGCGCAGCAAGCCTGCTCCCTACGTACAAGCTCCCGGACGTCTCCCAACGCCTCCGGCCGATATTCCAAAGTCAGCGCGAGATCGCCGCGCCGGGACTTCGTAAGCGCCTTTGCATTGAGGTCGGCAATCCAGGCCAAGCGATTCTTGAGTGCGCCCGTGTCGAGGGTGCAGGCGATCGGTGGTGCTGTGTCCGTTTCGCTCATTTCCGTTCCTTCGGCGTCGCGACCGAGGCCGCAGTGTTTCGTGCTGGCGTAGAGATACGACTTCAAGTAACTTGAAGTTCAAGAGTCTATTCTCCGAGGACCACCAATGCCCGGATTGAAGATCGGCGACCTCGCCGAGCGCACCGGCACGAACACGCCGACGATACGCTACTACGAGGAGATCGGGCTGCTGCGGCGGCCCGACCGGCAAGAGGGCAACCAGCGCCGCTATGGCGATGAGGACGTCCGACGGCTGACCTTTATCCGCCGCTGCCGGGATTTCGGATTTTCGATCGAGCAGGTGCGGACATTGACGTCGCTCATGCAGGATCGGAGCAGATCCTGCTTTGAAGCCCGAGACTTGGCTCAAGAGCATCTAAAGGAGGTGCGAGCGAAGCTGAAGGAACTGAGAGAACTCGAGAAGAGCATCGCCGGCTTTGTGGAAAGCTGTAACGTCGCCTGCGCCGGTGGCCCCGGTCCCGATTGCGTCATTCTGGAGGATCTTGGCAAAGCCGCTCCGATGGCCGCGGAGCGGCGGCGCTCATGACAGCTTCGAACCTACGCGTATCCTTCGAACAGCATCAGGTTGCGATCTATTTCGGCGCGGTGATCGTGGCGGTGGCAGCCGCCATGACGGCTCCTGGCTTGGGCACTCTTGAGCCGGCCATGAGTCCGGCGCTGGCAGTGATGCTGTTTGCGACCTTCCTTCAGGTGCCGCTGGCTGACTTGGGGACGGCCTTCCGGGAGTTCCGCTTTATGGCAGCGCTCCTCGTTGCCAACTTCATCGCCATACCTGTGGCCGTGGCGTTGCTCGTGCAGTTCCTTCCACCAGACCCGTTGCTTCGCGTCGGCGTATTGATCGTTTTGCTCACGCCTTGCATTGACTACGTCGTCACGTTCTCTCACCTCGGCCAGGCTGATGCCCGCGCCTTGCTGGCCGCAACGCCGTTGCTGCTTGGCGTGCAGATGCTGCTCCTCCCCATCTATCTGGGATTTCTCCTCGGCGAGGCCGGGCGTGGGCTGATCCAGATTGAGCCCTTCGTTCATGCATTCATCTGGTTGATCGTGGTACCGCTTTTCTTGGCGGGTGTTGTCCAGGTATGGGCGCGCAAGCGTTCGACAGGGGCTGGCGTTCGCAACGCACTTGGCCTCCTTCCGGTTCCGGCGACCGCAGTCGTCCTCTTCGTCGTCGTTTGCTCGGTCGTCCCCCAACTCGATGCCGCAAGAGCCAGCGCCATTCAGGTCGTGCCGATCTATGTCGCATTCGCCGCTTTAGCGCCGTTCGTTGGTTTGGCCGTCGGGCGGCTGTTCCGACTGCCGGCAGCAGGTTCGCGAGCAGTTGCGTTCAGCGCCGCAACTCGGAACTCACTCGTCGTGCTGCCGCTCGGTCTCGCAGTTCCCGGCGCTGTCCCGGTACTTCCCGCAATCATCGTCACACAGACGTTGGTCGAGCTTCTGAGCGAACTCGTTTACGTGCGTTTCATGCCGAAGATGGGCAAGGAAGTGGAGGGGTAGCGAGTCTGATAGCGCAAAGACCGAGCAGAATGATCGCAGTAGCTTTGGCGGGTCCAGGATGCTCGCGGCGGCATTCGCGTCCCTAAGACTGACGCATCATAGTGCTCCAGCCGCCGATCACCGCCGAGCCGGTGCCAATCGATCGAGGCCGCATCGATGCCTCCCTGCCAGCGGTGTCAACGATCGCGCTTCGCGATCAGCAGCTTGCCGTACTTGTCAGCCGGTGCGCGGAAGTATCGTCTATTTTGGCGTCGCAGCTGCCATTCTAGCGAGATGACTGGGCGGACTGCAGCAGCGCTGGGCCCCCAAGAAGACGGAGGCTCAACGGCAATCGCGAGCCTGTAGGCCAAAGTAGTGTTCAGCCCCACCTAAATGCGGATATCGACCACGCTGAGCGAACCCTTTGCCGATACGAGGGTTGTTTTGCTTGGAGCGGCTGGTCGCGCCCGTTTCGGGTTCGGCGAGGTTCTGAAGCGACCGTCGGCGCTGGTCTGGCATGAACGAGAGCTGGTGGATTCTTCTGCTTGCGCTGCTCCCTGGCGGCGGAAATTTCGTCGGCGGAATGATCGCGGAGTTCTGGAGGACTTCGCCGCAGCTCCTAAACTGGGCACTGCATGGCGCATCGGGCATCGTGATTGCAATCGTCGCCGTCGAGTTGATGCCGGAGGCGATGGGCAAGCTCGCCGGTTGGTGGATCGCTGCTGCGTTTGCAATAGGCGGTGTAACTTACATTGCGATCGAAGGGGTGCTAGAGCGCATCCAGTGGCAAGCGGGTGGCCGCGGCAAGGATGCTCGCACCGGGATGTGGATGATCTACGTCGCCGTTGCAGTGGATCTCTCGAGTGATGGCCTGATGCTGGGAACGGGATCTGCCGTCTCGCCCGCTCTGGCGCTCGCACTGGCGGCCGGGCAGGTGCTCGCGGACATCCCGGAGGGCTACGCCACGGTCGCCAATTTCCGGGACAAGAAGATACCGCGTACGCGTCGCATTCTCCTCTCGGCATCATTCTTCCTCTTCGTCGTCGGAGCGGCCCTGTTGTCGTTCTTCCTTCTTCAGGGCGCATCCGAGGCGGCGAAGATGGCGGCTCTGGTTTATGTGGCCGGTCTCCTGACGGTCGCCGCCGTCGAGGACATGCTAGAAGAGGCTCACGAGGCGCGCGCAGACAATAGACGCTCCATTCTCGCCTTTGTTGCCGGGTTTGCTGTCTTTGTCTTGGTGTCCGCGGGATTGGAGACCATATTACGGGGAAGCGGAGGGTCCTGCACTGCCATTGCCAGCGCCCGTCAGGACGCAAACAGCCTGCAAGAGGATAAAATCCAAGAACCGCGGTCGGCATCTCCCGGTTAGGGCCCAGTCAACTAGTGAAAGGGAAACGATGCTCACCACACAGAAGGATAAGGGACTTCTGGTTTTCACAGTCTCAGCCAAGCTGACCCAACACGACATCGATCAGTCAGGTACAGTTCGACGCCCTTGCCCGGCGCAAAGGAACGGTACCGATGTTGACGACGCGAGAGATTTGGAGCGCTACACCCTGAGTGCCCTGTGGGTCGATCTCAACTTCGATGCGACTCACCGAGACAAACTCGGGCCGATGGTCGTCGTGAGTGAGGAGGAGTAGAAGTCGTGGAGCACAACGCTATCAAGGGTCCCTTGAGGGAGGAAGTTCGGCATTTGGCTAACGAGGAGTTCGGCGAAGCTAGGGACTAGCTGCGCTCACGCGGTCACCTCATCCCCCAGGCTACACAATCCGGCAAGTTCCGCCTTGCGGGATACCGGAAAATTTCGAGGCCATGGCTCACCAACATGCGCACGGTGGCGACGACGGCTCTGTCGGGCGATGTCGGTCGCCTCTCATCGCCGTCGCCCCTCAATCTTGGGATCACCATCGCCGAGATTCGTTGGTCCTGCGACAGCTCTGTCCTAGTTCCGATGGCGCCACTCTGAAACCTAAGGCTCTTGGCAAACGCTCGGTTAGTGAACCGTCAGCAATCGGCACACGATTTCGATAGTTACTGAAGCGTGCTGCTGCCGTGCATCGTGAGGGGGGCGGCGGTTCCGATCGGTGGGGCGATGTTCACCGGTGCATCGATGAACGCGAACTCGTCATCCTGTGCGCTTGGGCGGAGTTAGATCGAGCGGCAGCATTTTCTGTCCGGGACCCGGCGGACTTACTCACCGTACTTACTGGCATGGTGAACATTTTCTTCAACTCATTACTAGATGCGCCAACTGCTGCGGCCTTCAAGAATAGTGCGAGTGCCGCCTTGCGAGAGTCGCGACCCACTGTGCAGGCGATCTGCTTGAACTCCACACTGTGGAGTAATCCGTTGACGTATCCCGAGATAGTAGGCCGCCAGGATGAGTATTTGTATCAAGCGTGTGGAACTTGCTCGTAACCGACGCCTTAGAATGCCCGATCAAGGCCGCGATGGTGATCTCGGTGAGTCCAAGCCATTCGCGATGCTTGCCAACCTGTGCCGGAGTGCGTGGAGCGTGATATCGGCAAGTGGTATGTCCTCGAAAACCCTTCTCCCAGTGATTATGCGTGGCGCCCTATATTGATCTCGCTTTTGCTTCCAGCCATCGACTTCTCTGCCGTCGTTCAGAGTCGCTAACGCCTGGCATCGCGATAAGCGAGCAGGCGTAGCGCGTTGACGACGACCACCAGCGTCGAACCCTCATGCACCGTCACCGCTGGGCCTATGCCGAGTCCGAGAATCGTTGCTGGCACCAGCAGCGCGACCACGCCGAGGCTGATGAATACGTTCTGGAGTATGATCCCGCGCGTGTGGCGGCTGAGGCCCACTGCGAAGGGCAGGTGGTTGAGATCGTCGGCCATTAGCGCAACGTCAGCAGTCTCAAGGGCGACGTCGGAGCCGGCGGCTCCCATGGCGACGCCGACTGTCGCGCTCGCCATCGCCGGCGCATCATTCACGCCATCTCCAACCATGGCGACTTTCTGCTCGGCGCGTAGCTTCTTAATCGCCTCGACCTTGTCCTCCGGCATCAGGTCACCCCAGGCTTCGTCAAGCCCGACTTCCTTGGCGATCGCCTCGGCGACCTTCTGATGATCGCCAGAGATCATGATCATCCGCTTGATTCCAATCGCGTGCAGGCGCGCGAGCGCGTCGCGTGCAGCTACGCGTGGCGTATCCATAAGCCCGATTGTGCCGAGTTCCTTGTCGCCATGGCGGACGATCATTGTGGTGCGACCATCATCGCGCAATCTCCTGATTGCTTCAGCGGAAGCTTCACTTAGGGGAGCGATGCCGTCAGTGCCGAACATCTCGGCCTTGCCAATCCAGACCGACTTTCCGTCGAGCGTTGCGGTCACTCCGCGTCCGGTGAGGCTCTTGAGATCGTGTGCCCCCGGAACATCGCTCCCACCCAAGCGCTCGCGGCCGTCGCGCGTGATCGCAGCGGCAAGCGGATGGTCGCTGAGTTGCTCCACGGCGACGGCGATCCTGAGCAGCTCTTGTTCCGAAACGCCTGGCGCCGGGACGATGTCAGTGATGCGCGGACGGCCTTCCGTCAGCGTGCCGGTCTTATCGAAGGCGATCGCGCTCAGCGAGCCGAGATTTTCGAGCGGGGCGCCGCCCTTCACCAGAACGCCGCCGCGCGCCGCACGCGCTACGCCGGACAGGACCGCGCTCGGAGTGGCGATTGCAAGCGCGCAAGGACTGGCTGCCACTAGCACCGCCATAGCGCGATAAAAGCTGGCGCTGAATGGCTCGTCGATCACTAGCCAAGCGAATAGCAGCACGAACGCGAGCACCAGCACAGCCGGCACAAAGATGCGCTCGAACTTGTCAGTGAAGCGCTGGGTTGGTGATTTCTGCGTCTCGGCCTCGCTGACCATCTGCACGACCTTGGCCAGCGCGGTCTCGGTGGATAAACGCGTCACCTCCACCTCGATCGCACCTGCACCATTGATAGTGCCGGCAAAGACGCGCGAGAATGAGTCCACTGAATTGGGTCTGGCGCGCGCCGTAGCGGCATCCTCCACCGGGCGCTTGTCGACCGGAATGCTCTCACCCGTGACTGGCGCCTGATTGACGCTGGACTCGCCCTTAACGAGAAATCCGTCGGCCGGAAGCCGCTCGTTAGGACGCACGACGACTACGTCGCCGAGCACGAGAGCTTCGACAGGCACCTCGTAAGTCTCGCCGTCGCGGCGCACAGTGGCGGTTCGCGGGGCGAGTTCGGCCAGAGCCTCAATCGCTTGCTTGGCGCGCCCCATCGCATAGTGCTCAAGCGCGTGTCCGAGGCTGAACAGGAAGAGAAGCAGCGCACCCTCGGCGAATGCACCAAGTGCCGCGGCGCCCGCAGCCGCAACCAGCATCAGCGTGTCGATCTCGAAGTTCCTGAGGCGCAGATTTTCGA
>JBMOOQ010000051.1:0-38730 GCA_049324435.1 Pseudomonadota bacterium | reverse complement strand
GGAAGACCGCCGCCCGCGATTTTACAGATTATCCGATTTGGAAAACACGCTTGAGCAAAGCCGAGCACGCCTTTAGCGTTGAAAGAAACAATCAGCGAGGTTGAATGACACTTTACAGCCTGATTCCCGTTGGTTTTCTCATGGCAAGCGCGGTTCTTTTTTATTTCGCTTTCAAAATCGGCTTTGACAAGACAAACAAATATGGCGTGCAGGAACACAACAGCGCAGGCCGTGCGCTGCTCAGTCACTTTTCGCAGGGCGCGCTCACACTTGCTGCCGTGATCCTGCTGCTGATGGCCGGCTGCTCTGTCGGCATCGAGCCCCCGCCGTCCTGAGCAGACTCGCCTGAACTCTTCAGAACGGAATGAGCTTGTCCCGCAACGTCAGCTCATGCGTCGCGCGTCCCATCGTCCATTCTGCTGCCACATCTTCAAGCGTCATGCGGCCCGCTGCGAGGATGCGCCAGAAGATGACGTAGCGCTCCGGAACGACCAAGGTGACATCCGAATATCCCCTGCTCGTTCCTTCGTCGAATTTCCACTCGGATTCCGCAATCCGGAATAGTCTGAGATCGGGCGCGTAGGGCTGCGCCTCCGCAAGCCGCGATGCGAAGTCAGGGGCGACCCGCGTCAGCCGTAACCGCACCACATGCTCGACGCCGCACATGTTTTTCTGTTTCTCCTCCCTCACAACATTACGATCGCTCTTGCGGCACAGAAAACGGTGCATATGCGCGTGTGCCGCCCTGCGCGGCCGGTCAGTCGATGATTGTCTCGCGCGCATTCTCTGCTCCCAGAGATGCAAGTGCCCGCCAGGCGCGCATCTCCTGCAGCGCGTTGGAGAGCTGCACCGCGACCTTGTGCGCCTCGACCATGGTGAGGCCCGCCGCGACATGCATCACGTCGCCGTTGCGCAGATACGCGGCCACGCGGTGGACCGGCTGGCCGTTCGCATGGTCACAGCGCAGCGCCTCGAAGGACACGATGTCGGCCTGTTCGTAGGGCATGGCGCCGTAGCCGCGATGTCCGGTGAAGCCGTCCGGCGCCCAGGTCGATCCGTCCGAGAGGAAATACAAACTGCGGTTTCGTTCCGGCCGGTCCCGGAGCTCCATCAGGCAGAACGCTTCGAGACCAAAAAGGGAAGCGGCCATCCAGCCGTACGGAAACAATCCGCCCCCGGGCTGCTGCATGTGCTGCACGAAGCTCCAGAGGGCGACGAGCGGGAGGATCGCGGCGACGGCGATGAGCACGTTGCGCAGCCAGCTCCGGCATTCCGTCCAGAAAACGCCGGCACCTACGCGGTCGCCGGCGCCCACGGGGCCGCTCTGGTACACGCATCTAAAACTCATCGATGGCCAGCCTTTCCATATAGACAGGCGGGCGCCCGGGCACGAGCACGAGCTGGCGGCCGCTCTCGCGGCTGAACCACCGCGTGATCTCGTAGGCGTCGAGGAGGCGCGCGCTGCGCAGATGCTCGCGAAGGCCCGTGTCGCCCTGTGCCATCGCCGCGCCCGACACGCGCACCTGCTGGCGTTCCATGACCTGCGTCGTTCCGAGCAGCTTCGAGAGATGCTCGGTCGTGGTCACGTCGGAATTCCCGAAAGCCTGGATGATTCCGGCATTGCCGAGAAAGGTCTCCCAGGATTTGGGGTAATGAGTCTGAAGCTGCGTGAGATCCTGGAGCACGCTCCAGAGCTTCACGCCGAACCCCGCCATCAGGCCAGCCGCCGTCTCGATCGAGCGCATGTGGCCGAGCGACGGGAATTCCTCCAGCACGAACCAGACCGGCAATTCGCCCCGCGGGACCGGCCTGCGTTCAAGCGCGGCGAGCGCCTGCTGGATGACGAGGCGCAGCCAGCGGTAATGCGTGCCCATGCGCATGCCGGGCAGGACGAGATAGACGCTCAGATTGCCCTGGCCGAGATCGGCAAGCGCGAAGTCCGAGCGCTCGGTGATGGGGACGATATCGTCGAGCGGCCCGGTCTGCTCCTGCGCCGTCGAGAGAATGCCCTGAAGCTCGCGCCCGCCGGATTCCTTTTTGCCCAGAAAGGACGCGCCGATATTCGAGACGATTCCGTCGAACGCCGATGAATTCGTCATGTCCCGGAACAGGCGGTCCAGCTCCGGCGGCGTCGCGTTCAGAAGACGACGCACTTCACGGATCGTCGTCTGCAGCGCCGTCGTCGAGAGCAGATGCAGCGTGATGCCGCGGATGAGGTTCTTGGCGCTGTCCGTCCAGTGCGGGTCGCGCGGATTGCCGATGATGAGCGCATCGGCGAGTTGCGCCGCATCCGCCGCGACATGTCTGGGATTGCCATGTCCGAGTTCGGCGAACGGATTGAGCGATGCCGACGGCAGCCCCGTTTCGCCGAACGGATCCAGGACGAAGACATGCTGCCCCATCTGCCGGCGGTGCTCGGCCGTGGCGCGCGCGAGCTCTCCCTTCGGGTCGAGCACGATGACGGATCCGGGATAGCACCTCAGGTTCGGCACGAGCACGGTCGACGACTTGCCTGCACGGCTGCCGGCAATCGTCACGACGTGACGGTCATCGCCCCGCCCGAGCCTGCGGCTTTGCCATTTGCCGAGAAGCACCCTGCCCGGCGCCCACTCCCAGCTCGTACCGAGCTGCCAGGGATGCGCCCAGATTTGCGCGGGCGGCGTTTCGCAACGCCCCTCGATGTTCGAGCCGCGCGGAGGAAACGAAACATCGGACATAACATCACTCACGAAAGTGTCTGCGGCGCCCCCGTCTCGCGTGACGCAGCCGGACTGCGCCGCTTCAAACGACAACGCCTGTCGTTCACGTGAATGAAGATGAGTATCGCGTTATCGAAAGTAAACGTGCGCGCATCTTCGTCGATGCACGCGCATGTTCAGCAACGCGCCGAAAGGTGACGCATAAATTTTCATATCAATTGCGCATGCGTTCGTATTGCGCCGCATGAAGTTGAGGATAAATGAAGTTTGAAAATTCAAACGCAAGGAAACCCGCGGTAGGCATGAAGACGAGTAGCGAGATGTGGATTTGATTTCGAAATCAAATCCCTCTCGCCGGGGAGGGCCGCTCCGCTCACTCCCGCGGACCCCTTCCCGGTCAGGGCGCACCCCGAACCCGATTCCTTTCGGAGACACTGGATGGCACGACGACGGACGTATCGCGAGGCTGCAAGAACGCAGGCGATCACCGTGCGCATCACACCCGCCGAGCATGCGCGGCTGACCGCAGAAGCGGCGCAGGCAGGCGTCAGCATCGCCGGCCTTGCCGAGCGCTACATCACGCGCGGCACGCTGAAGATTGAATCGTCCGGACCGGCGTTGCTGCAGCCGGCCGCTCTCGCCGAACTCAAACGCATCGCGAACGCCTTGCACACCATCGCCGGCACGGCGCCGGCGCATCTGCCTGCCAAGGCGGACAGCGTCGCCGCCACCATGCGCGATCTTCTCCAGCTTCTTGTGAGGGACGAACTTCTCTCGCAACGGATCACTGCGCTCAGAACGAGGACCACCGCAAATGATTCCGCGCCTGCAAGCGCGCGGCAGGAGTTTCAAAGGGTCATGCACCTACGTGCTGCACGACCCGAAAGCGAAAACCCGTGACCGCGTCGCCTGGACACTGACCCGGAACCTGCACAGCGATCCGGATCATGTCTGGTTTGAAATGTACGAAACCTGGCGCAATCAGGCCCAGCTCAAGGCCAATGCGGGCCTGTCCGCGCGCGGACGCAAGAACGAGACGCCCGTCCTGCACTACACCCTGGCCTGGCATGTCGACGACAAGCCGACGCCGGAGCAGATGCGAGCGGCGGCTCTCGCCAGCCTCAAGGTGCTCGGCCTTGAGGATCACGAGGCGCTCATCGTCGCGCATGACGACAAGACGCACCCGCATGTTCACATCGTCGCCAACACGGTCCATCCCTATACGGGCCGGACGGCCGCGCTCAAATACAGCAAGGAGCGCCTGTCCGAATGGGCCGAAGCCTACGAGCGCGAGCACGGGCGCATTCATTGCGAAGAGCGCGTCAAAAACAACGAGGAGCGGCGCAACATCCGCAAAGCCCGCGCCCAGGAACGCCTTGCCGAATCCTTCGCGCCGGCCGCCGCACCTCCTCCGAAAATGCCCTACGTCCCGGTCAAGGATCACTCGCCCACCCGGCCGCAATGGTTTGACAGGAAGGAGATCATCGATCGCATGAAGCGCCTGCGGGCCGAGCTCGACCTGCAGCACAAGACGGAACGCGGCGTCACATGGGAGCGCCAGAAGAGGGAGCGCGACGCGCTCGACCGCGACACGCAGGCGGCCATCGACAATGCCCGCGCGCATATGCGCGAACGCTTCCGGCCGCAGTGGCGCGCGCTTTACGGACAGCAGGGACGCGAGCGACGCGTTGCCACGAGTGGCGGCGTGCTGCCGCTGGAGCGTGCCGTTTTTGTCTTCAGGAACCGTCACAGGCTGGGCGGCAGGTCGGCCCTCAGCCTCCGGCAGGTTGTCCGGCTTGTGCTTTCTCCCGCGCGCCTCGCGCGGGCGCTTGAGAGCGTGCATCTGCGCGAACGCAGAACCCTCGCGCGTGACTCACGGCTGGAGACGAAGCAGCTGACCGAGAGGATCTGGGCGATCCACCGCGAACGCTTCCACACGCTGCGGGAGCGCCAGGCCCAGGAGCGCGAGGCCGAGCGCGCGCACCAGAGGCTTGAACGCAAGGACATCACCCTCGCCCGCGCCAAGGCCCATCTCATCGAGGAGCTGGCCCGCCCGGCACCCTTGCGCCCGCAGCCCCGTCCGCCGCGCGAGACACTGACCACGGCCGGGCAGTTCAATCTGGCGGCGGTCGATCTTTCGGACGCCGTGCAGGCGCCGGTGTCGCGCGCCGACCAGATACGCCGCGACATGGAGATCTGGCGGCAGCAGAACGGTCACCGCGATATCGGCCGTGAATTGTGACGGATCGTTACGACAGGAGGGTTGCGAGCCTGCCCTCCCAGAGTTCAAGCGCCGCGCGCATCTCCTTGTCATAGCTCGCCTTGTTGTAGCGCAGGGCAATGGGCGAGAGCGTGCCGGTTACGTGATTGAGCAGGCGCTCGACCACGTGCGGGGCCACGCCGAGCGCGGCCAGGTTCGTCGCGAAGGTGCGCCGCAGATCATGGAGCGTCCAATTCTTGACGCCCGAGGTCTTGTCCAGGTGCGCCTTGCTCGCCGAAAACCCCGCGAACGGCCCCTCGCGGCGGCGCGCCGGAAAGACGTAGGGCCCCTGACGCGGGATGCTTTCAAGGATCTGCTTTGCCATGGCGCCGATCGGAAAAGTGTGGCGGCGGCCGTTCTTCACCGCCTCCGGCGGCAGGGAGATCTCTGCCTTGTCGAGATCGACGTGCTCCCATTTGAGGGCGCTGATTTCCGTGCGGCGCTGGCCGGTCAGGATGAGCAGCCGGACGATCTGCCCGAAGCTCCCCTCGCCCGCGGTATAGACCCGCTTGAGCTCGTCATCCGTAAGCACCCGCTCCCGGGCCTTCTCCCGCGCGGGCGCCGCCATGGTGCAGGGGTTCTTGCAGTAGCCCCGCCGCTCCGCCCACCGGAAGAAGGTCCGCGCCGCCTTGAAGGCGTGCTGTGCCTCGGACGGTGTGTCGAGAAGCCCGTCAAGGATGCCGGTGATCTGCGCCGTGGTGATGGCCGAGAGCAATTTGCGGTCGAGAGGCGCGAAGTGCTTCGTGAGCAGCCGCTCGGTCTCCTTGCGCGTGCTTTCCCGCTGATGCTGCGCGCAGTGCGTCCGGATGAACAGCTCACGCCCCTCCGCGAAGGTCGAGACCGGCTGTTCTTCGAGAGGCGTGCCCAGAAGCACCAGGGCCTTCCTGCGGGCCTCCGAGAGCGGCAGGGCCGGGTAATGGCCGATGCGCGTCCGGATGCGCTCCCTGCCCCGCACGACAATCCAGGTCTTGCGGTTCTTGCCGACGCGGATGCCGAAGGCCGGTGTCTTTGTGTCGAAATACGAACCGGGCTTGAGGCTGCGGATGGTGAGATCGGTGAAGACGACCTTCGCCATTTTTGGCTCCGTTTTGGCTCCCAAATCGGATGCACCGCCATGTTCCAGGGGGTGTCATCGTGTTCAGCCCATAGGAGAAGAATAGCTGAAATTATCAGCTTTTTCAATGGGTAAAGGGGTGATTTTCGGGGCGGGAGGCTGGAGCGGGTGAAGGGAATCGAACCCTCGTCATCAGCTTGGAAGGCTGTTGCTCTACCATTGAGCTACACCCGCGTCCGGCCGGACCGGCGGATCGTTTGGTTTCATAAAACGCCGCCGGAAACAAGACCTTACGTATAAATGACCATATCCAGATATATACCGATATCCAGCGCCGCGACGGTTCCGCTGCGTCCCCAACCCTCATTTTGCGGCCGGCGCGGGCGCGGTGCCAAGCAGCGCCTCCATGGCAAGCCCCAGCGCCAGCAGCGCCCGGTCGCTGCCAACCGGCCCGTCGATCTCAATCCCGACCGGGAGCCCGCCCCTGGTCATTCCGGCATAGAGCGACAGCCCCGGAATACCGGCGTTGCTGCCAGGATCGGTGTTGCGGATCATCGTGAAGAAGGTCGGCGCAGGCTTCCCGCCCGCAATCGATATCTCGCCTGACCCCTTCTCCGCATCGATCGGTACCGCCGGCGCGGGCGTGGTCGGAAACAGCATGGCGTCGAGAGTGTTTGCCTTGAAGTAATCGGCATAGAGCTTCTGCAGCGCGGGCCGGTGCACTTTCATCGCATCGGGATAATCCTTGCCGAAAGCGTCCTTCAGGATCGCACCGAAAGCACCCTGAACGTCCGGGCTTTTGATCTGCCCCGCGATGTCAGCGAGTGTCACCCCCTCAATGCCCGACGCCTTCAGATAGGCCGGGATATCCTCCACCGGCTCGTGCAGGGCGACCGGGAACGATACCTTGGCGTTCAGTTCGGCAAGCGCGGGGAGGTCGCCGTCGACGAAGATCACGCCCGCGGTCTCAAGCTTGCCGCGCGCAGCCTTCGCCACGGCCTCCAGTTCCGGATCGAGCCCGGTCCAGAACGACAGCGGAATCCCGATTCGCTTTCCCTTGAGCGCGGCCGGGGTTGCGATCGGAGTTCCGGTGATGATGGCGTCGAGCAGCGCGACATCGGCAACGGTGCGGCCCATCGGACCGACCGTGTCGCGGGTGCGGCTGATCGGGACCACCGCATTGGCATCGTGGTAGCGGCGCTCCGCCCCGCCATTGCCGACCGAAGGCCGTAACCCGACCGTGCCGGTCAGCGCCGCCGGAATGCGGGTCGAGCCGCCGGTGTCGGTGCCAAGCCCCGCCGTCACGATCCCCGCCGCGATCGCTGCCGCCGTGCCGCCGGACGAGCCGCCGGGAATGCGCGTCGTATCGTATGGGTTCTTCACATGGCCCGCGAACGAGGCCGCATTGGTCGAGGTAATGCCGAACGCGAGTTCGTGCAGATTGGCCTTGCCGATCACGATGGCGCCGGCATCGATAAGCTTCTGCAGCGAGGGCGCGTTGGTTTTGGGCCGCGCATTGCGCAACGCTTCGGTGCCTCCCGTGGTGGGCATGTCGGCCGTGTTGATATTGTCCTTCACCACGATCGGCAGACCAGCGAGCGGCGGCAGCGGCTGCCCCGCCGCGACCATGTCGTCGACCTTCTTTGCGGCGGCGAGCGCGCCATCTGAGTTGAGCGTGATGATCGCGTTGAGATGCTTCATCTGCTCTGCACGCGCCAGCGCGGCCTTCACCGCATCGGTCGCAGTCATCCGCTTTCCGCGAATTGCGGAGACAATACCGGCTGCGGTCTGCGGTGCCGGCTTTCCCTGCGCCATGGCGGATCTCATTGCCGGCAGCATGGGAATGACCTGGGCGGCCGCAAGGCCGAAAGCTGCGGTCAGGATATCGCGGCGAGACGAATGGTGCATGGAAGAACCCTTGACCAATTTGGCGCAAGTCTACACCGGGATTCCAGCCGGAACATCGCAAAGGATTGATACAGCTGACTACAGCTTAATGGCCGTGCGGAATATTGCGATGCGAGCGAAGGTTGGTGGAGGGGGTTGGATTCGAACCAACGTAGGCATAGCCAACGGATTTACAGTCCGTCCCCTTTAGCCACTCGGGCACCCCTCCACGGGATCGGTCTGGGAAACCGATAGTCCTTGGTCGCACCAAGCCGGCAAAAGGTTTAACCCGGATCGGCGCGATATAAAACGCCCGAGCGCAAGCTTTGGACGCCAGCGCCGGGCGCGGACGGTTTATGGTGGCCGAAGCCGCTTAAGTCAATGGGAAATCAGGACTATCCACCCGGTCCCGTCGGCGCCGAACAGCCCTCCCCGGTCATGCCTTGGTCATCTGACGGTAATCCGGCTCGCGGTGGAACCAGAATTCGTAGCCGCCTACGCCCTTCTTCAGCGCCACGTCGTGGATCGGCTGGTTGAGCGGCACCACCGGCACCTCCCGCATGCACAGCGCGATGAAGGCCTTCACGGCCGCATCGTATTCCGCGGGGTCTTCTGTGAATCGCGCCTTGTCGATCAGCGCGTCCATCTCCGCGCTCTTGTAGGCGGAGATGTTGAAGATCGAATTGTTGCCGTGGAAATTCCAGAAGAAATAATACTCCGGATAATCGAGCCAGCCGCTGAAGCGGTTCAGCGCCATCGGCAGCTCCTTCTTGTTCAATGTGGTGCGCCAGTTGGCGCCGGGAATCTTGTCGAGCGTCACTTTGATGCCGATCTTCCCGAGGGTCTCGGCGATCAGGATCGCGGTCGGCTCGCCGACCGTCGCCGTACCGGTATCGAGACCGAGCGTGGTTTCGAGTCCATTGGCAAATCCCGCCTCAGCCATCAGGGTCTTGGCCTTGTCGAGGTCGGTCACATAGGGGAATGGCTGCGGCCACACCGCCTTCTCGACCGTCCCGGAACCGCCATACATCGGCACCGCACGACCGAAGAACGCCGCCGACTGGATTTGCTCGTACGGCATCGCATAGGCGATCGCCTGCCGAAGCTTCACATTGTCGAACGGAGGCCTCGATGTGTTGAGCGCGACATACCACAGGCAGTTCGGGATCGGCACGCCGATCACCTGCACCTTGCCGTCACTTTTGAGCTGATCGAAATCCTTGGGCGCAAAGCCGGTCGAGTAATCCGCGTCGCCTTTTTCCAGCAGGGCGCGGCGTGTGCCGGCGGATGGGATATCGCGCGCGATGATGCGCCGGATCTTCGGCAGCGGTCCACTCCTCCATTGGTCAAAGCGGACGAGCACGGTCTCCGCGCCCGGCTTCCAGCTCTCGATCCGGTAGGCCCCGCCCCCCGCCTCGTTGTTGCGCAGCCACGTCATGGCCCAGGGATCGGCTTCGGTCGCATACTTCTTCGCGAGTTCGGAATTGATGACGAACGGCACCACCACAGCGACGTTGAAAAGGAGCATCTTGTCCTTGCGCACGTAATCGATGCGGAAGGTATGATCGTCGACCGCGACAAACTGCTCCGGATTGAGCAGCGAGCCCGCCGACATCTGAAAGGTCGGGAAGCCACCGACCTTGACCGCACGGTCGAACGACCATTTCACGTCGCGGGCGGTCACCGGCGCTCCGTCATGGAACGTCGCGTCCTTGCGCAGCTTGAACGTACAGGACATGCCGTCCGAAGCGACCTGCCAGCTTTCCGCAAGCTCAGGCGCAAGCGTGCCGCGGTCGTAGCTCACGGTGCCGTCCGGCAGGGTCTTTGCCGCATAGGTGAGCAGACGGTCGTAGCAATTCCAGGACAGGCCGTTGACGGTCTGGTTCGAGCCGACCCCGTGCATGTCGAGGCTGTTCGGTCCCAGTTCCTGCACCACAAGCAGCGTGTCGGCGCGCGACTGCGCGTAAGCCGGCAGACCGCCGAACGGCAGCCCTGCGCCTGCCCCAAGCCCTGATCCGAGCCCCGCGCCCAGCATCGCTTGCAGAACTTGCCGGCGGTCGGGATGCACCATGGCGCAGCGCTCCTTTCAATTGCACGATTTATGCGCAGCAAAGTCTGTGCCATGAGGAAGCATGAGCGAGCGGAATCGGAAGCCACCCTATCGAAAGAAGCCGGATTTCAGGCGCGACCGGCGGGATCGTTCCCCGTCGGGCCGGCGGCCGGCGCGGCCGGCCGAACCGGATACCGCGATCCTCTACGGACTGCACACCGTCGAAGCTGCACTCGCCAATCCCAACCGCCGCATCCGTGCGCTCTACGCGACTGAAAATGCGGCAAAGCGGCTGGCCGCCGATGGCATCGCGCTCAAGGTGACGCCGCAGATCGTACGGCCCGACGAGATTGCAAGGCGGCTCGGGCCGGACGCCGTCCACAACGGTCTGCTCGCCGAAGCCGATCCGCTGGACGCGCCGGACCTGTCCGAGATTCCGGACAAGGGAATCGTGCTGGTGCTCGACCAGATCACCGATCCGCATAATGTCGGCGCGATCCTGCGCAGCGCTGCGGCATTCGGGGTAACCGCACTCGTCACCACCGCACGGCATTCGCCTGAGGCGACCGGCGTGCTGGCCAAGTCGGCATCGGGAGCACTGGACTACGTGCCGATTGTCACGGTGCAAAATCTGGCGCGCGGACTTGCTGCGTTACGCGAGCGCGGTTTTCTTCTGGTCGGTCTGGACAGCCAAGGCGAAGCGGACCTGGCTGCGACCGAACTGCGAGCGCCGCTTGCGCTCGTGCTCGGCGCCGAAGGCAAGGGCCTGCGCCAGTTGACGCGCGAGACCTGCGATCATACCGCCCGGCTCGACCTGCCCGGCGCGATCAAGAGTCTCAATGTGTCGAACGCAGCCGCGCTCGCGCTCTATGTTGCGACGACGCGCCTGCGTTCCTGATCCAGGCGCATCGCTCCGCTTTGTACGGAGCGATGCAAAGACTGCGATCAGTTATAGACGCTGATCGGCCGGTTATAGCGGTGATGATACCGGTGACCGTGATAGGCGCCGCGATAGCCATAGCCGCGGCCGGACACATACGGGTAGGCACCCACCGCACGCGGCGCGTACCAGGTGCCGTAGCGCGGATCGCTCAGGCCCGGACCGGAGTAAACCGGCCCCTGATTCACGACATATTGCTGCACGACCGGCACGGGCTGCACGACGACCGGCTGCTGCACCACAACCGGTTGCCTTACCACGACGGGCTGCTGCACGACGACCGGAGCCGCCTGCACCACGACAGGCTCTGCCTGCACCACGACCGGCGCAGCCTGAACGGCAACGCCGGTGCCGCAGCAACCGCTATTGAAAACGCCGAAGCCGCTGTTGCAGCAGGCGCTTGGATAGGAGACGACCGGGGCAGCAGCGACATAGCCGGTGCCGCAGCATTGCGCATGGGCGGAGCCGGCGGCGGCAAACATCGCAGCCGCAGCGGTAAGGAGCGAGAGCGTTACGCGAGACATGTGACGTCCTTCTCAGGGTTGGCAGTTAGCGACGACGGGGCGGGCGCGGAGGATGGGGCGGACGCGGCGGCAGCGGACCTTCGCCACCGCCCCATGTATTCAGATTGACTTCCGGACTGATCAGCATCTCGGAGCCCGGCGCATATTGCGTGGGCGGCACGTCCGGCGATTCCACCGACCACGAACGGCTATAGGCTTCCGCCGGTTTCGGCTTCGGCGCGTTGGGCGATGGTTCGATTTCGAGCCGGCCGACAAAGGGCTTGGTGCCCATGGTCGGAAAGTAACGGCTTGCGGGCGTGTAGCGGACCGGCTGCTCCGGCTGCAGCGGCGGCACATAGGGCGACGGATAGACGGTCACGCCAGGCGGAGCACCCGGCCGCGCCAGGCCCCAGTCGCCTTCGGCGACGCCCCAGGCTGCGTTGTAGCCGTTGATCGGGACCGGAATGTCAGGGCGCCCCGGAACGACGATCACAGGGCCCTTGTCGGCACGCGTCTCCTCGACGAGCCCCGCCAGGACAGGCGCGATCCCGAGCGCATATAACGCCCAACGCATCTGCATGAACTCCAGCGCAGGCGCATTGGCGCGCCACCCTCAGCCGCTGGCATTTTATGAAACCCGAGGATGTGGCCCCGTTAACGGCGCGCGTAAATCACCGGTTAGCATTAACCGAGGGTGAAACCGGCAAACCGGGCCCGAACCGATCGCCGACTGGTGCGCAGCCACGTGAACCTCTGTCCCGGCATCCCATACATAAGATGGAACAGAGATTTGCGGCCGTCGGCACGACGGCCGCCATGAAACGGAGGGCGTCATGCAAAGCCTGCGCGGATCGATCCTGGCTGGACTGGCGCTGCTTGCTATGGCGAACGCGTCGCTGGCCGCAGGTTCCGAAGGCGCTGCGCGCTTCAGCTCCGGTCTGATCTGCGACACCCGCGAGCAGGCCGAACGCTTCGTGCTGGTGCTGCGCGACAATGTGGAGAAGGCGCTCGGCACCGTGAATACTGAGGCCGGCATCCCCGATGCCTGTATGGTGGCGACCTACGGCTTCGTGCCGGGGCAGACCGTGTCCGAGGTCGAACGCGACGGCAGAATTGTCAATGTCATCGAAGTGCGCGTGCTGGCCGTCGCTACCACGAATGGCGTGCAGCTGATCGAACCCAAAATCTACTATTCAATCGTGCCGACCGGCGACCGCATCGCTTGAGACGATTGCGGCCGGGGCGCTTGGCGCATTCGTCAAGGCTCGGGCTGATGCAGCCCGAATTCCAGACCCTGATCGTCACGGCAATTCAGCAGCTTGCCCATTCCGGGAATGACGGCGGGCGCAGATTCCGCCCACCCGCCCAATTGCCTGACCCGCGCGGCGGACGCCTCGATGTCCGACGTGCGGAAATAAATACGGAAGCCGGCGATCTGATCGGTGTCGTGCCCAAAGCCCGGGATGCCGGCTCCCTCGATGCTCGCTGGGCGTGCCGGGGCGGATTGCTCGATCCGCCAGCCAAACAGGGCCGCGTAGAATGGCTTCGCCTTTTCGAGATACGGTGCCGCCATCCCGAAAAATGACACTGCACCAACGTCGATCTGAGCCATCCTTTCCCCCTGTGTCAGAAGCGAGCGGCCGAACATTATTCAGCGATCGTAGCAGCCCGGCAAACCGGTCCAAGCACATGGCCGGCCCCCGATGCGGCGGGCCTACGCCGGCATACGATTTGCCGCCGCAGCGATCGCGGCGCTTGCCTCATCGGGAAAACGTAGTATTTGCAACGCGGCGCCGGCTTAGCTCAGCGGTAGAGCAGCGGTTTTGTAAACCGAAGGTCGGGGGTTCAATCCCCTCAGCCGGCACCACTTTCATCGCGGTGCGATCTGGTCAGCCGGCTCCTCAGCCAGCCCGCCACGGCCAGCGCGGCCGCCCCGATCGCGGCGAACACCACCCAGCGCTTGCTCTGATAGATGCGGCCATTCGGCCCGACCCAGCCCATGTGACACCCTTGCGTCCCGCGTCGATGCGCAAGACAACGTCATTCGCTCGTTAGGGTTCATCTGATTGGTCACAATCATTTGGCTGGTCACAAAATGCACGCACGGGCAGCGTTTCGATCATGAAATCGGCTCAAAGCGCATCGACGCTGCCGCTTCGGCGACTCATAAGGGAGAAACGACATGACACGCGCTTTCCTCGCTTTGGCGGTCTCTGGCCTCATTTATGCAGCGATGCCAAGTGTCGCTCAGGCCAGCCCGCTGGTTCCCAGCCAGGAAGGTCTGAGGACAATGACGCCCAATTTCCTGCAGGATGTGCGCTGGCGCCGCTGCTGGCGGGACCGCTGGGGCCGGCTGCATTGCCGCTGGTGCTGGCGCGACCGCTGGGGCCGCGTGGTCTGCCGTTGAAGTCCGAGATGCGGCTGGCGGCTGAAGCCGCCGGCCCTCTCACGGCGCGTCACGCTTCGTAACAGCTTGTGAGACGATTTTTCGCGCGGTGTGGCGATAATGGCCGCGGCAATCGGCGGCGTCGAACCTCCCACCCGATTGTGAAATCAAGCCCCGTGCCGGCAACGGTGCGGGGTTTTTCGTCCGGCACGTCTTTGATACGGCGCAGCGGCGCCCGGCGTTTTCAACGCACCGATCCCTGCATGCGCAGATAGCCGCGGACCTGGACGCAGGTTCCGGTCCCCTCGACTTGCACGAAACCTGCGCCGTGCTCGGCGCACGGATTGGAACGCAGTTTGGGCTCGGCTTTTCCGGCCGGGTCGGCCTTCGGTTTGGCGGAAGGCTTCGTCTGGGCGATGGCCGGCGCGGCCTGAAGCAGCGCAACAATGGCGGTGACGGCAGTCAGGGCGATGACGGGTTTCATCGCGCCCTTATAGCGAACCCCGGATGCATTGTCTCCCCGACGCCACATCGAGGGTACGGCTGCACCATTAACTGTCTTTCTTGAGCCTCCGTTAGCACACCCGCCTCACCATCGCGGACGGATCTGCATGTGGGAGTGCCGGTCCTCTCGTTGCGCCGGGGACTAGCGCGTTCGGGCCTCTGTCGAAGTTGTTGTCCGGATTGTGGGGGAGATGCGGATGTCCGCAATGGATGTGGTGGGGCTGTTGCTCCTGGTTTTCCTGATTGCGCCGATGGTGACGGCGCGCCCGAGCCGCTACTGATGCAAAGGCGGCATGGACCGGTTCAGTCGCGATCCCTGCCGTATTCGCAGCCGGGCGCAGCGTAGACATAGCGGTTCACGCCGTAGCGATCGCTTCGCAATTGCGGTTTGCAGCGCGCGACCCAGCGCGACTCGCGGTCGCGCGAATCCGACAAGTCGACCGGATCCGGCTCTTTCAGCGACTGAATGCCATTATTGCCGCGGTCCCCGTAACGGTATTTCTCCGCGCAATGCACCGCACCGCCGGAGAAAACGCAGCTCGAAACCGCCGTATCGGTGACGCGCTGCGCGGCCGCAGGCGCCAGCATTCCGCCCAGCATGACGGCCGTCAACGCACCGGTAAAAGCCAGCCTGGTGGTCATGGCTCACAACTCCCGTGACCGGCACGAAAACGGCCGGCATCTGTCCGTTGGTCTGTCCCGCACTCCGGACTGCAAGCGAAATGCCATGAAAATCGTCCCGCGCCGGCACAGATTGGCACCCCAATGTCCGAAACTGCGACAATGGAACCTAATCGCCGTCCCGGCATTGTCAGGCGCCGCTCGGCACCTGCCGGCGATGACCGATGGGGCGACAGCGTGAACGTGGCGCAGAACGCACGGACCGGGCGAATGGCCGAAGCCGCGGATGCAGCGTCGCGGGCCAACGTTTCTCAGCACGCAATACCCGTCCCTGCCCCTTCGTTTGCCGCCCGCAGCTTCCGCGTCGGGGCGTTCGACACCTCTCCATTCGAGGATGCGGCGGCGTTCTGGCGGATAGCTGCGCAGCTTGCGACCATTCTGATGGCCGTGATCATTTTCGGCACTTTCCTCTATTTCGCACGGCCGCTGCTGATGCCGCTCCTGTGCGCGCTGATCGTGGCGTTCACAATCGGTCCGCTCACCGGATATGCGGTCAAACATGGCTTTCCGGCATGGGTGCCGGCACTTGCGATCGTCGCGATTTTCGCTGGCGCGCTTTATCTTGCGATCGTGCTGCTAGCCGATCCGGTGTCCGATTTGATCGGGCGCTCCGCCGAAATCGGCGCCAATATCAAGGAGAAATTCCGCTTCATGGAGCGGCCGCTGGCCGCCCTGAAGGAACTGTATTCGGCTTTTGCAGGCTCTTCGAGCCTCAGCGTCGATGTCTCGAAGCCGACTGACATGATTGGCAGCGTGCTCGGCGCGCTCACGCCGGCGGTGGTGCAGTTCGTTTTGTTTTTCGCGACATTGTTCTTCTTCGTGCTCGGGCGTGCGGCCATGCGCCAGTCGATTGTCAATCTGTTCCGCACCCGCGAGGGGCGGCTGCGCGCGCTGAAAATCTACAACGACACCGAGCGCAGTCTGAACGGCTATCTGCTCACGGTCACGATCATCAATGCCGGGGTGGGCCTCGTCTGCACGCTAGTCACCTGGGCGCTCGGCTTTCCGGCACCGCTCCTGTGGGGTGCCATGGCGTTCGTTCTGAACTATATTCCCTATGCCGGTCCCGGCCTCATGCATGCAACGCTGTTCGTGATCGGACTTCTGACCTTCGACACGCTGCTGCCGGCGCTCATCGCGCCCGCCCTGTTCATGGCCTTCACCTTCATCGAGGGACATTTCCTGGTGCCGACCATCATCGGCCGTCAGCTTCTCCTGCACCCGCTCGCGGTGTTTCTGTCGCTGGCCTTCTGGGCCTGGCTCTGGGGTCCGATCGGCGCGTTGCTGGCAACGCCGATCCTGATCATGGCGATGGTCACCGCCGAACACCTCTATCCGCGCAGCAAGAGCGTCCTGCCGGATTGACGCAGCCATAAAGCCGTTACCGGCATTCGCCGATCCGCTCCGCCGAAATCGAGACGCTGGTATCGTGCACGATGCGATCGAGCATGGTGGCTTTTGTGGTGACATGGGCGCTGTAGCGCGTCGCACTGTCGAAGATGAATTGACCCGCGACGTCCATGTCGATCTGGCCTCTGCATTGCAGCCGCCAGGTCAGCCCCGACGGCTCCAGCCTGAATTCGGGGGGCTTGCATTCGGAATTCTCGGTCGCGACCTGCGGCCCGAACGTTTTGGCGGGATCGGCGACATCCTCCGGTGTCAGGCATCGTGTCGCCACCTGCGGCGGCGTAATCGGACCGGATAACGCTGTGGTCATAATGCGCCAGCGGCCCGGTTCAAGCGTTTGCGCCCATGCGGGAGACGCAACGATCAGCAAGAGCAGCACCGGTACAGCACGCAAAACGGCTTTCATGTCGGCTCAATCCGGCATCGGGGTTTCGCCCTTCGGGAAATCCGCGAAGGTCTTTGCCGGTACCCCGAAATTGGTGGCGAGCAATGCGGACGGATTGGCGGCAAACCACGCCGTTGCCGAGATCGACTGATATTCGCCGTCGTTGAAAGCCAGCACCAGTTCGAGATCGTCCTCGCCGATATTCTCGATGTAGTGGCCGAAGCCCTGCGGCACGTAGCCGACGTCGCCGGGTCCGTATTTCTCGGTGCGCGCGCGGCCGCCCGAACCGAACACGGTCATGCGCGCCTTGCCCTTGATATAATATTGCCACTCGTCGGCATTCGGATGCCAGTGCAGCTCGCGCAATGCGCCGGGCTTGATCTTGAGCAGCGCGCCGGTCATCGTCGTCGAAATCGGAAATTCCTTCTGCGACACGACGCGCATGGTGCCGCCGGGAAAGTCCTGCGGCTTCTGCGCCAGCATGCGGTAGCGATGTGTCAGCGCGCCGGGGTTGAGTGTACCGGGTGCAGGATCGGCGGGCAGCGGCGGCGGCACCGGCCCCTTGACGAGATAGACTTCCTGCTTCGGGAAGTTCGCAAAGGTCGAAGCCGGGATACCAAAATTCTTCGCGAGCACATCGGGCGGAACGTGACCGATCCAGTCGGTGATCGAGAACGTTCCGAATTCGGAGAAATAGCCGTTATCGAAAATCAGAATGAACTCGCAGGAGCCCGGCCCGATGCCCTGGATAGAGTGTCCATGTCCGCGCGGGAAATACCAGACGTCGCCCTCACTGAAATCGGCGATCTCGCATTGGCCTTGCGGGTCAATGGTGGTGACGCGGCAATGACCCTTGATCACATAGGCCCACTCGGCGGCATTGGCGTGCCAGTGCAGCTCGCGCAAACCGCCCGGTTCGAGCTGCATCAGCACGCCGGCGAGCTTCTCCGATACCGGGAAATTGCGGACCGTGGCCTCTTTCGACCAGCCGCCGTCATGGGGAATGTTGGGCGCGGCGCCCAACGCATAGCGCAGCGATGGCAGATCCTTGCCCTGTAACGGCGCGGTCATCGGACCGTAAGGCGGCTGTCCCGTATAAGAATCCCCGTCGCCGCCTGCCGCCATTGTCAGTCCCCCAATCGCTGCCGTGCCGGCAATCACCGTCCGCCGGGACAAGTCCGTCATGGCCTAGATCCTGAGCGATCCCGCTGTGCCACTGTCTCGCATTCAATAGCGTCCCCGGACTGAAAACGCTAATGGCCGGGACCACCCCGGCCATCATGCCAGCGTTGCCGTCACGGTCATGCCGTCACGGCTGCGGGATTTTCGCCCGCTCCACGATCGGCTTCCATTTCTCGTAGTCGCTCAGGATCATTTTCTGAAGGTCCGCCCCGGTCACGCTCATCGGCGTCACGCCTAATGTCTTGAGCTTCTCGATCATCGCGGGATCCTTCGCGATGATTTGCAGTTCAGCAGCAAGCTTGTCGGCGATCTCCTGCGGCACCTTGGCCGGCGCAACAAATACGGCCGTCCAGGTAACTTCGAGTCCCGGAATCGTCTCGGCCAGCGCCGGGATCGACAGATCGGCCGGATAACGCTCCAGTGACGACACCCCGATCGCCCGCGCCTTGCCGCCCTGCACCTGCGGATAAGCAGTGGAGAACTGGTCGCAGGTCATCTGGATCTGTCCGCCGATCAGATCCTGAATGATCTGGTTGGACGCGCGATACGGCACATGCGCGATTTTCACCCCGGTGTGCTGGACAATCAGCTCCATGCACAGATGCTGCGACGTTCCGATCCCGGACGAACCATAGCTCAGCTTGTCGGGATTGGCCTTCATGTAGGCGAACAATTCGGCCGGTGTCTTGGCGGGCAGCTTCGGATCGACGATCAGCATGTTGGGCTGATAGGCGACCATGGCGATCGGCTTGATGTCCTTCAGCCCGTCATAGCCGAGCTTCTCCTTGTAGATGTGCGGCAGGATGAACAACGTCCCGGCCGAGACCACCGCAAGCGTGTAACCGTCCGGATTCGACTTCGCCATCGCGGCAATGCCGAGACTGCCGCCGGCGCCGCTCTTGTTCTCGATCACGAATTGCTGGCCAAGCCGCGCCGACAGCCGCTCGGAGAAAATGCGCGCCGCGGCATCGACGTTGCCGCCTGCAGCAAACGGGACGATGACTGTCACCGGCTTGGCCGGCCATTGCTGCGCGCTTGCGGGCGCCGCCAGGGCAGCAAGCAAGACCGCTGTCGCGATCGCAGATGTTACAAACAACCGATGCATGGCTTCTGCCCCCTGCGCTAGTTCGACAGCTTGGCGCCGGCCTGCTGCACGGCCTTCGCCCAGCGCGCAAGTTCGGCCTGGTTCAGCTTGAGCAGGTCTTCGGGCGAGCCGGCAACCGGATCGATGCCCTGCGCCATGAGCTTCGCCTTGACGTCCGGCGTATTGATGATTTTCAGGATCGCCTGGTTGAGTTTTGCGACGATGTCTTTCGGCGTCTTGGCCGGCGCCCAGACGCCGAACCAGGCCGACACCTCGAAATCGTCCATGCCGGCTTCCTTCATCACGGGAACATCGGGCAGCGCTGCGATGCGTGTCGCGTTGGTGTTTGCGATCGCGCGCAGCTTGCCGTCTTTGATGTGACCGAGCAGCGGCAGATAGTGATAGAACATGAACTGCAGATCGCCGCGCAACAGACCGGTGATCGCCTCCGCGCCGCCCTTGTATGGAATATGCGTCGCGTTCAGTCCATTGCGCGCAACGAACATGGCGCCGGACAGATGGTTCGAGGTGCCGTTGCCGGACGAGCCGTAATTCACCTTGCCGGGATTGGCCTTAATATAGGCGATCAGGTCCGCCACCGACTTGACCGGCAGATCGGGATTGACGACGAGGACATTCGGCGCAGTGCCGAACTGGATCACCGGCTCGAAATCCTTGATCGGATCGTAGTTGATCTTGGCGTAGACCGCCGGATTGATCGAATGGGTGCCGATCGTCCCCATCAGCAACGTGTAGCCGTCGGGCGTAGCGCGCGCCACCGCTTCGGTGCCGACGCTGCCCCCTGCGCCGCCACGGTTTTCGATCACAACCGTCTGCCCGATCGCCTTGGCCAATTCGTCCTGAAGAATGCGCCCAACCAGATCGGTGGTGCTGCCGGGCGGGAATGGAACGATGAGTGTCACCGGCTTGGACGGATAGGTTTGCGCGTGCACCGATGTCGCGATGCCCAACGCGGCCACAGCGCCGAGCAGAATCCTGGTCCAACCACGAAATGGCGTCATCCCGTCCTCCCGATATCCGCCCGTCTTGGGGCGGTCATTTGTTGCTGGCACAGTAACGGGGTGTCGTGGCTCACCACAAGGCCGGACGAGATTTTGCGACAGTCCCACCCTTGCACACCGGAATAGAGATGGGCCCGCGTTGTTTGCACGAATTAGGCCGGCTTATTTTCGGGCCTCACCAATGAGGGAGAAACCGTCATGACAGACCTGACGCGCCGCCAGATTCTGGCCGGCACCGCGCTCACCGCAGCTGCCGCTGTTGCATTGCCGCAGACCGCCCGCGCCGCCGCCCCGCAAAGCGGCCAGCAAGGTCCGGGCTTCTACCGGTTCAAGGTCGGGGACTATGAGGTGACGGCCATCAACGACGGCACCTGGTACCGCAAGCTCGACCCGTCTTTTGTGCGTAACGCGGAACTCGCGGATGTGCAGAAAGCGCTTTCGGACGCGTTTCTGCCGACCGACGTGGTGCCGATCCCCTTCACCACGCTGATGGTCAATACCGGCGCAAAATTGATCGCGCTCGACACCGGAACGGGCGCGGCGCTCGGCGCCATGGCCCCGCAATCCGGCACCTTCGCCGCCAATCTCGCGGCGGCCGGTATCGATCCGAAATCCGTCGATGCCGTCTACATCTCGCATTTCCATCCCGATCACATCAACGGCATCAAGGCCAAGGACGGTTCGCTGTTCTTCCCGAACGCCTCGATCAATGTGCCGGACGCCGAATGGGCATTCTGGATGGATGACGGCAACATGACGCGGGCGCCGGAAGCCGCCCAGGGCTCCTTCAAGAATGCGCGGCGCGTGTTCGGCGACATCGCCGGCAAGGTGCAGCGCTTCACGCCGGGCAAGGAGGTAGAGCCCGGCATTATCAGCATTGCGGCACCGGGTCATACGCCCGGCCATACCGCCTATTCGTTCCATTCCGGCAGCAAGTCCTTCCTCTACATCGCGGATGCGACCAACAATCCGTGGCTGTTCCTGCGCAATCCGACCTGGCAGGCGGTGTTCGACATGGACGGCAACAAGGCCGCGGAGACGCGCAGGATGCTGCTCGACCGCGCAGCCGCCGACAAGATGCTGGCGCACGGCTATCACTGGCCGTTCCCGGCCTCGGGCTATATCGTCAAGACCGCGAAAGGCTACGACCTGGTTCCGGCGATGTGGTCGCCGACGCTCTGAGTTGCGCCGCGCCGAAATGAAGAAGGGCCGCCTGCGAATTGCCGCGGGCGGCCATTTTGGGTGATACAGCCCCTCATCTACCACTTCATGCCGGCGCGCAGCATGAACGTCCTGCCCGGTAACGGATAGGCGTTGTAGACGCCGACATTGGCGGGGTTCGCACTTGCGACGGAATAGTCGAAATACATCTCGTTGAAGAGATTTTCGACCGACACCGCCCAGAAGAACTGATCGAGCTCACCGCCGAGGCGTACATCAACCACTGTGGCCGCCGGAATCTGCGGCTGGAAATTGGCCTGATCGTTGTCCATTCGCCGCTGGCCCATATAGCGCACGACTCCGTCGAACATCAGGTGCCGCTTGAAGATATTCCATGTCACGCCGATGCTTCCGGTCCAAGGCGATACCAGCGGCACCTGATTGCCGGCATACGGACCTTCGCGGAACGTCGCGTCGATATAGGTCAGGCTGCCCTTCAGCCGCACATCGTCGGTGATCTGCCAGCCGAGGATCGTCTCGACACCGCGCCGTTGGGTCGGATCGAGATTGTAGTTGATGAAGCGAACGGGATCGAAGATCAGCTCATTCTCAAGCTTCATCTGATAAACGGATGTTTGCAGCGCCGCCTTGCCGAAATTGAAGCGCACGCCGGCTTCCATATCGTGCGAGGTCTGAGTTTTGAGATTGAAATTTGTCGGCGTTCCGTTCGGAGCCATGCCGACCCGCTCGTCAACGTTGGGCGAGCGAAAGCTCTGCGCGGCGCGGCCGAACACCGAAAATACGGGGTTGAACCGGTGCTCGAAGCCGATGTGATACGCTTCATTGGTTTGCGCCTGATCGAGCGGCAAGCCTTGCGTGTCCCCGAAGCATCCGAACCCCGGGAAGCAAACGACAGGCGACGCGCCTGGCGCATTAAGGTCGAGGGTATCGCGCGCATTGACCTTGGTGCGCTGGACACGCACGCCGCCCGACAAGTCGGTGGTCGGCAGGACCGTCACGGTTTGCTGCCAGTATCCGGCCACCGAGCTCTGGCCCAGCCGGTATTGATGGATCGGTGCCAGACCTGAAAACTGACTCCGGTCCGATTCATAGCTGGAATCGTAATAGTCGAAACCGGTCGTGATCCGCGACGGCAGACCGAACACCGGAGTGTTGATCTTCATCCGCGGCGTCACCGAATAGGTGGAGAGCGTCGTGTTGACGTAGGCTTCCGCAAACGGGGAAAAGAAGCCCGCCTGCTGATCCTTGCGGCGCCAGCCGCCATCGACGATCAGCTCGATGTCGGGCGTCAGCATGCGTGTGAAACCCGCGGTCGCGCTGTAGCCCTGCTTGTCGCCGTAATCGTAGGGCGTCCGGGTGCCGCGCCGGTCGGTGACCAGTTGATCGATCCCGAGGAACGGATTGACGCGGCGTTCGCCTGGAAAGCCCAGCCGCTGATTGTCACCCGAGAGATTGAGATACCAAGAGCCTTCCTTGGTCGTGTAGCGCAGGTCGCCAACGGCATTCTGCTGATTGAGATGGTTGTTGACGCGATAGCCGTCGGACGTGATGGCATTGCCGTATGCGGACGCCGAGTAGGCTCCCGAGGATGTGCTCCCCGAGAAGCGTCCTTCGAGATAGCCGTAGGAGCCGCCCAGCACCTCGACACGCGCGGAAGGCGGCAGATTCGCGCCGGACTTGGTGACGATGTTGACGACGCCGCCGACCGCGTTGTCGCCGTAGAGCACGGCGCCGGAATTGCCGCGTGTGATTTCGATGCGCTCGATCGCATTCTGCGGAATCGCCGACAGATCGACCTGAGCCATGTCGATATCGTTCAGTCTGCGGCCGTTGATCAGGATCAGCGTGTTGGACTGGGCGGTGGCGCCAAAACCGCGCAGATCCACCGTCGTGCCCGCACCGTTGACGCTTCCGTACAGACTCCTGATCTGCACGCCCGCCTCGCGGGCCAGAATGTCCTGGACCGTCATGCTCGGCGATTGCGCAATCTCTTCTGCGGTGATGACAGTCGTCGATGCGCCAGTAATGCCTGCACCGCCGAACAAAATGCCGCTGACCGCCTCGGCCTCTTTTACGCTGGCCGGCCCCGGGTATGACTCGGTCGAAGCACCGCGGCCAATGCCGCCCGTTCCCGACAGCCGGGTGCTCGTGACATTGATCTCCGGCAGAGTCACAGTCTGCGCCAACGCCGCGCTCCACGCGGCCGACGACAGCAGCGCGGCCAGGCCGGCCGCCCCGCTCCGGCATGTTTTCGACAAAACCCCCATGGCACCATCCTTCGCATGCTCCGGTGCAACCGGAGCCGTGGGTGAACACACCCGACGCGAAGGACACGCGCGCACGCACACGACTTGCAGCGGCCTCTATGGCCGCCACCGTCAGCGCCGCTCACGCCTTGCGAGAAAGTCGCCTGGAGTTTCCCACGCGGCCTTCGCATCGGCATTCAAGCGTCACCGCTGCGAACAACCGCTCCGTATGGACGCCCCGCCCACCGGTTGGGTGACTGCGCTGGCAGGTCTCCTGGCTCGCGGGTCTTCATCGGCATCCGGCCTTCCCGGTCTCCCAGTGGCCATGATCGGATGCGGATTCGCCGCTCACAGTTGCGGGGGCAGCCACGGCTTCGGCCATAACAGGGCCGTTCCGCGTTCCCTCTTTCCTCTCCGGACGATCCGGAGAACCAGCGCATTAACCATGATCCATCCCTGCCCACTGGGAGTCAAGATCACGGCGTTGTGAGTACCGGGCACACGCGGGACACGAAGAATCTGTATGCTTTAAGTCAAACAAGACCCGGATCGATCGGGCTGCGAAAATCGTGCAATACGCTTCGAACCGCCCGCGCTCTCTGCGCGACCAACCCGATTAGACATGCGAGCAGCCACGTCATGACCAGCCTGATCCACCGCCTATCGCTTGTCGTTGCGGCCGCTTTGGTGGCGATCGCATTATCTGCCGTCCTGTCCGGTCGGGCCTTCGCCATGGGCATCGACGAACCCGCCAAACCGGCCGGCGCACCGGCGGATAAAAAAGACGATAACAAGGACGCGAAGCCGGCAGCCGACAGCAAGGCGCCGGATGCCAAACCGGCCGATGCAAAACCCGCAGAATCCAAACCCGCCGACAAGAAATCGGACGCCGATTTCAGGGATGGCTACAAGCTCGCCTACGACGCCATCTACCGGCAGCAGGATTACGGGCGCGGCATCGTCATCCTCAGCACGCTCGGTCGGGACGATCATCCCGATGTTGCCAACCTGATCGGATTTGCCAGCCGAAAGCTAGGCCGCACCGAAGACGCCAAGGTCTGGTACGAGAAGGCACTCGCCGCCGATCCGGACCATTCCCGCACCTGGCAATATTACGGGCTGTGGCATCTCGAGCGCGGCGACCGCGCCAGGGCGGAGCAGCATCTCGAACGGATTCGTCTGATCTGCGGTGTCGCTTGCGAGGAATACACGTCGCTGCGTGACGCGCTGAACGGAACCGTAAGCTATTGAGCCGAACGAAAAGCCGGCAGTGGAGGCATGAGATGCAACGGGTCCGTACCATTCTGATTGCTGCGGCATTCATCGGCCTCACCCCGATCGCACAGGTGTCCGCAGCCGGTATCGAGAATCCGGGCGCCGGCATGAAGCTTCAGTCCGCCGACCCCGCTGGTCAGACGAAAGCACCGCGCGCCAAGAAGAAGCCGGCAAGCGAAGGCAAGACCAAGGCGCCGGAGAAGAAGTCCGAGCAACTCTTTCTCGAAGGCTACAAGCACGCCTACGATCTCATCTACCGGCAGCAGAATTATGCCGATGCGATTGTGGCGTTGCGCGCGCTTGCCCGCGATGACCATCCCGATGTCGCGAACCTGATCGGTTTCGCCAGCCGCAAGCTCGGCCGCACCGAAGATGCAAAGCTCTGGTACGAAAGGGCGCTCGCCGCCGATCCGAACCACACGCGCACCTGGCAATATTACGGGATGTGGCATCTCGAACGCGGCGATCGCGTCAAGGCCGAACACCACCTCAGGGCGATCGCGGCGATCTGCGGCACCGGATGCGAGGATTATAAGTCGTTGAAGCTGGCGCTCTCCGGAGACGGGCTGGTTTATTGATCCGAACTATCCGGCTGCACTGGCCATCGCCGCGCGGTCGGTCTCGTTCATGATCCAGCGCAGATAGGTGTCCTCAACCGACTCCACCGGGATCACCATGATCGCCGGCGTATCGTTCGGGTGCTCGGCCTTGACCGCCTTGCGGACCCGGTCGGCAAACGAGGCGCGCGTCTTGATGATCATCACCACCTCTTCGCCGCGCTCCAGCTTTCCGTTCCACCAATAATGAGAGACCATGCCGGGCAGAATGTTAACGCAAGCCGCAAGCCGCTGCGCCACCACCGAGCGCCCCGCCTTCTCCGCCTCGACAAGCGAAGGATAAGTCGTATAGACGAGCACGACGCGTTCCATGACGTCTTTTCTCCTGTCCAGTGAGCAAGCCGGTTCGATGAGCCGCCGATACGACAAAATCGCCTTCGTGGCGAGTCAGAGTCCCGAGGCGGCTGAGGCGCATGCGCGTCTGATTGCCCGCTACGGCAATTGTGATCCCGCAGAGGCCGACGTCGTCGTCGCGCTCGGCGGCGACGGCCTGATGTTGCATACCCTGCGCACCCTGATGCGGTCCGGCAAGCCGGTCTATGGAATGCACCGCGGCACGATCGGCTTCCTGATGAATGAGTTCAACGAGACCGGGTTGCGGGAGCGGCTGGCGGCCGCAGAACCGACAGTCATTCACCCCTTGGCCATGCGCGCCAGGGACAGTCGCGGCGCGACCCATGAGCATTATGCGATCAACGAAGTCTCCGCCTTCCGCCAGACCTATCAGGCCGCGCGCCTGCGGATCCTGGTCGACGGCAAGGAGCGGCTTCCGGAACTGATGGCCGACGGCATCATGGTCGCGACGCCTGCCGGTTCGACCGCCTATAATCTGTCGGCTCAGGGCCCGATCATCCCGATCAAGGCGCCGCTGCTGGCGCTGACGCCGATCAGTCCGTTCCGGCCGCGGCGCTGGCATGGCGCCCTCCTCCCCGATACCGCCCGAGTTGCAATCGAAGTCATCGATCCGGACAAGCGTCCGGTCGCCGCGGTGGCCGACCATTCGGAAGTGCGGGACGTCGCATCGGTGGAAATTTCGATGGACCACAGCATCTCGATGCAGCTCCTGTTCGATCCCGGCCATAGTCTCGACGAGCGCATCCTGCGCGAGCAGTTCGGCTATTAGCTATCGTCAATCTGACCTGACACGCCGGCGCTATCCTAAACCGTTCGTTAATCCGGCGCGGCGTAACCTGCCCTGATTCCGGTTCTCTGGCGATCACGGCATCACCCGGCCAGCACGGTTCGCAATGTCGCGCATCGATTTCAACCGTCTGCGGTTCGTCGTGGTCGACGACAATGCGCATATGCGGCGCATTGTGCGCACGCTGTTGCATGGCTTCGGCGCCCGCGAGGTGGTGGAAGCCGAAGACGGCGCAGCCGGCCTCGAAGCCTATAACAATCACATCCCCGACATCGTCATCACCGATTGGGCGATGCCGATATTCGACGGCATCGAGCTGACCCAGATGATCCGGCAGCCGGGCGTCACCGCCAATCCCTATGTCCCGATCATCATGCTCACCGGTCACTCCGAGAAAAGCCGGGTTGTGGCCGCACGCGATGCCGGCGTAACCGAGTTTCTGGTGAAGCCGCTATCCGCCAGAGGTCTTTACGAGCGCATCGTCAGCGTCGTGGTCAGTCCCCGCCCCTTCGTCCGCACCAAGACCTATTTCGGTCCGGATCGCAGGCGCAACACCAATGCCGGCTATTCGGGTCCGGAACGGCGGCGCGGCGGCAAAGCGGACTTTATCGCACAGCATGCCTTGCTGGAAAAAGTTCAAGCCGAGTGATGTGCAGAGCGATGTGAGAGACACTGATGCCCATCCCGCGCAATAACAATCGCCAGGACGTTCAGGTCTTTGACGATCACGAGATCATCACTCCGGTCAACCGTCTGGAAAAAGCTGTGATGAAGGTCGTGGTTCCGGGCGACGATCAGCTCGCCCGCGCCGAAGCCGCGGTCGCGCAATTGTCCGGCGAGTTCGCCGGCTGGATGACCGCCGAATGCGACCGTCTCGATGCCGCGCGCCGCGCGGTCCGCCAGCACGGTTTCGGCAAGCGCACGTTCGACGAATTGTTTCACGCCGCTCACGATATCAAGGGTTGTGCTGCGACCTTTGGCTATCCGCTCGCAGCGCCGGCCGCGGAAAGCCTGTGCCGCGTGCTCGAACATTCTCCCGACACTGCACGTATCCCAGTCACGCTGATCGACCAGCATGTCGACGCCGTGCGCGCGATCGTGCGCGAGTATGCGCGCCCGGACATCGTTGCCACTGCGCGCGCATTGACGCAGAAGCTGCGTGAGGTCTCGGACGAATATCTGGTCCATGAGAACCGCCACCGGCCGGGCTATCTCGACAGCCTGATGTGATCGTCCCGGCTCGGGCCGCCGCAGCCTTGCGCGCCAGCGCCAGACAATCCCGGTTCTCGCTCAAATCTCCAGGGGAATCAGGCGGCGATCATCCGCGTGCCATATCCGGGCAGCAACCCATCCACCAGATCCTCGCAGAACAGGCGCGCCTCTTCGCGCGCGGCCTCGGTGGCAAAGCGCCGCAGCAGCATGATCAGCGGCGCGATCTCGTCCGGATCGTGGCTTTCGCAACGGGTCAGCACGCGCTCGATCATGCGCCGCTTGAGCCGCGCCGAACCCGACGGATCGCCGAGGAAGCCGTCCTCCTGCATGGTCGCAATCGCTTCCCGGAATGCCGGATAGGCGCTCGTCGGCAGGCCGGCCTTTTCGTAGACGGCGCGGAATGCATCGCTGCGCCGGTCATGCACGAGGCGAGAGACCCGCGACAGCGGAATGCCGGACAGGTCGGCGAGCGATTCCTCGAACATCGTCAGATTGCCGGAGAGCAAGGCGCGCAACAGCAGTCCGGCGGTGAGCTGACCGCTCTCGCGCAGATGCCGGATCAGCGGCCGCACCTCCTCGTCCGGAGAACCGGCGGCAAGCGCAACCGTCGCCTTCTCGCAGGCCTCCTTCACGATCCGCTGCGCCCGGTCCGGGTTCAGCCAGTCGCGCGCAACGACGAACTGGGCCAGGGTCTCCGACAGCTTGGCGACCAATGCCTGCCGCGTCGCAGCCGAAAGCCCCTCGCCAGCCAGCAGCACCTCGCGGATCGCAGCCAGATGTCCGAACCGCTCCACAATACGGTCGATCGAAAACGGAGCGATATCGGTGCCCTCGTTTTCGAGAAGCTCGAGGCAGGCCTCGGCGGAACCGACTTCTGCAATCGCGGCTGCGACCGAACGCGGCACAAAGGCGCGTCGCGCGATCGCGCATTGCGCCACTGTTCCTTGCGTCGCTACGGCGTCGACAAGATCGGCATCCAGCAAAAGCGGCGAGCGCTCCAGCACCGTGGCGGCAATCTCGGGCTGATCGGCGGCTAGCGCGTAGATCACCGAAGCAGGCGCATATTCGCTTGCCGCCAGCACTTCCGCCATGGCGCTGCGAACCAGCGGTGACGGATCGTCGAGCAGCATCGTCATCGCGCCTTCGGCAGCGGCGAGATCGTCGTCCGACAGGTCGGAATAGAGATAGGCCCTTGCCAGAGCGCCAGTCGCCTCGGCCCGCTCGCCGGCGGGGGCGTTACGCAACCAAAACAGAAACTGTCTCACGATCATGTCTGGCTCAACACGCTGACGCGACGATGTCCCCGCCGACTGATGTGAATCCTAGTCCGCCGCCCTTAACAAAGGGTTCACCATAAATCTTTGCGATTGTTGCCGGGACGTTAATGACCGCAAGCTGGCGGTCGCTGCAAAAGCGGGCCAATTCGGTAAGGTCGCTCTCTCGGGAGTGGGCGGCTGTTGAGCCGTTACCCGCGCACGCCGTGGGTGAACAGCGAACGCACATCGGGCCGCGCGTCCTGGAACAGCCCAAGCGCACCGACGCTGTTGTCGGTGCGCATATCGGGCACCGGCACCGCTTGCGGCACCTGAGCCACCTGTTGCGTAGCCTGCGCATTCGCCTTCATTTCGAGATCGCGGGCGATATGCCGCGCCTGCTCCTGCTGGATGGTTCGCGTTTTTGGCGCCCAGAGGTCGGCAACTGCTCTGGACACCGGCTCGCGCCGTTCGCCGGAGCGATACGGATTGCTGAAGGCCCGCTCGCCGGGCACGAGCCGCTCGGCCGCCGTCTGGGCGACAGTCGGCGCCGGCTGCACACCGGTCACACGCGAGGCATCTGCGACCTGATAGGTCCGCGCCACCCGCGCGGTCTCGGCAGCAAAGCTTGCGCCCTGAACCGCTTCCGCACCGGTCAGGCCCGCAACCCGCGACTTGGCCATATCGAAACGGGCGGCGAGATTTTGTGTGACCTCCGCAAAGTTGCGGGCCCGCCCGTTCTTGTCGAAGAAGATCGAGCGATTGGCCTTCGCGGCCGCCGGGAAGGAATTCGCGGCGGTCGCACCAGGATTGTTTTCTGCCGCCGTGATCAGCCGCGCCGCGCCGGTCGCACCCATGAAGTGCGCCATGTAAAGCTCGCCGTCGGTCGGAGCGCGGCCGAGCTTGTTGGTCAGATGCTTGGCGTTGGAATTGGTGAAGACGCCCGCCATGAGCGCGTTCGCGGTCGGATCCTGCTTGAGTGCCAGGATCTCGCGCCGCATCGCAGGATCGGAAATTTCATAGCGTCCGTCCGGCGTTTTCGTGATCGCGTCCGCGTAACGCGAATAGCCAAGCAGCGGCCCGGCTTCTTTCAGGGTGCCGATCCAGGTGCGATCAATGAACTGGAACAAGCCGCCGGCAGACGAGGTCTTGGCCGCCGCATTCGGATCGAGATTGGATTCGACCTTTGCGGTCGCAAGCAGATAGCTGAACCGCGCGCCCGTCACTTCCGACGCCTGGCGGATCGCAGAGGTGACGGATGTCGCCCCCGTGCTTCCCCCTGCCGTCGTGGCCCCGACCGCCATACTCGCTTGTCCTTCCCGGCCGATGGGTGGGCTGTCCTGCCGGACCGTTTTGACCTTGGCGAATTATGGTAAACGGAGTGTTAAGAGCTGACACATAAGCCGCGGCGCGGCAGGAGGACAGTATGAGCGAACCACAACGGCATCCGCGCGGCGGATTGTTTTTCGAGGATTTCGAGGTCGGACGGATCTACGAGCACCGCTACTACCGGACCGTCACCCAGATGGACAACATGCTGTTCTCCAACATGACGCTCAATCCGCAGCCGCTGCATATCGACCGGCATTTCTGCGCGACCGAGACCGAATGGGGCCAGCCGCTGATGAATTCGCTGTTCACGCTCGGGCTGATGATCGGCATGTCGGTCTCCGACATTTCGACCGGCACCACGATCGCCAATCTGGGCATGCAAGAGACGCGATTCCCGCATCCGGTGTTCGAGAACGACACCTTGCACGCGACCACCGAAATCATCGGCAAGCGCGAATCGAAATCGCGGCCGAATGCCGGCATTGTCGAACTGCATCACCGCTGCTTCAACCAGGACGGCAAGCTGGTCGCCGAATGCCGGCGCCAGGCGTTCATCAAGAAGCGGCCGGCGTAGCCATGCGGCATAGCTTTCCCACCGTTCGTCCCCGCGGAGGCGGGGACCCAGTCCTTGGCTTTCTGGATTCCCGCTTTCGCGGGAGTGAACGGAGCATGGGCCCAGCATCCCGGAAAATCTGATATGCGCTCCCTCCTCTTCGTCCCCGGCGATTCCGAGAAGAAGCTCGACAAGGGCCTGACCAGCGGCGCCGATGCGCTGATCGTCGATCTCGAAGATTCAGTCTCCGCCGACCGAAAGCGCGAGGCGCGCGCGACCGCACTCGCCTTCCTGCAGCATGCGAAGCGCGACGGGCTCAAGTTGCTGGTCCGCGTCAACGCGCTCGATACCGGCCTGACCGACGACGATCTCGACGCCATCGTGCCCGGCAAACCCGACGCGATCATGCTGCCCAAGGCCGCGGGCGGCGCCTCGGTCACGCATCTGCATGCGAAGCTGTCAGCACGTGAGGCCATCGCGGGCCTGCCCGACGGCGAGATCGGGATCGTGGCGCTTGCGACCGAGACCGCGGCGTCCCTCTTCACCACCGGCACCTATGCCGGTTCGAGTCCGCGCCTCGCCGCGCTCACCTGGGGCGCGGAGGATCTCTCCGCCGATCTCGGAGCTGAGACCAACCGCGACGAGAGCGGCCGCTTCCTCGACCCCTATCGCCTCGCCCGCACACTGTGCCTCGCCGGCGCCGCCGCCGCGGGCGTGCCCGCGATCGACACCGTCTATGTCGATTTCCGGAACGATGCCGGGCTGCGCCGTGAATGCGAGGAGGCGCGCCGCGACGGCTTCGCCGCCAAGATGGCGATCCATCCGGCGCAGGTACCGGTCATCAACGAGGTCTTTTCCCCAACGCCCGAAGCGATCGCACATGCGCAGAGCATCGTCTCTGCCTTCGAGGCACAGCCGGGCGCGGGCGTGGTTGGGATCGGCGGCAAGATGTACGACCGCCCGCATCTGGTCCGCGCCAGAGTGCTGCTGGCCAAGGCGAAGTAGCTTACCGAGCCTTATATGCCGCGGCCGGATCGAACACTTTGTCCGCGCCGTGGAATTCCAGCCGCACCTCGCCGGTCTGTCCGAGCGGAACCGCCCGATAGAAGCAAGAGCGGCGTCCGGTATGACAGGCGCCCGGCCCGGCCTGCTCGACCCGCAGCCACACCGCATCCTGATCGCAATCGACGCGCAGTTCGACCACGCGCTGGTTGTGCCCGCTCTCCTCGCCCTTGCGCCACAGCGTCTTGCGCGAGCGGCTGAAATAATGCGCCTCGCCGGACGCGATGGTTTTGCGAAGCGCCTCGTTATTCATATGCGCGACCATCAGCACCTCGCCGGTCGCGGCATCGGTCGCGACCGCAGTGACGAGCCCGTCGGCATCGAATTTGGGCTTGAGGACCAAGCCTTCTTCAATCTCGGATGAGGTGGCCATGACAATTGTCCAAGCTGAGATCTCGTGACCCCGGACGCAGCAAAGTATGAAGTGTCCAGGCGTGCAATGCTGCGACGCAGAACCGGGACCTGCAATTCGAACGATGGATGTGAACCGGATCAGCCGCGCATCATTCGCGCTTCGCGCTGATGCAGCACCGCATCCGGAACACGCGGGTGTTACCGCTGTCCAGTCCGGATCGCGGTCAGGAAGCGGATCTGCTCGTTCGGATCGTCGCGGAACGTGCCGCGGAACTGCGTGGTGACGGTCAGTGCGCCGGGTTTGGTCACGCCGCGGATCGACATGCACATATGCTCGGCCTCGATCATCACCGCGACGCCCTTCGGCTTCAGGATCTCCTCGATCGCGGCTACGATCTGCGCGTTCATGTGTTCCTGCGTCTGCAGGCGATGCGCAAAGACATCGACCAGGCGCGCGAGCTTCGACAGCCCGACAACCCGGTCCACCGGGCGATAGGCGACATGCGCCTTGCCGAAGAACGGCATCATGTGGTGCTCGCAGTGCGAATTGAAGGTGATGTCGCGCACCAGCACGAAATCGTCATAGGCCTCGCCCTCGGCAAAGGTCTTGTCGAGGACATCCGCCGGGCTCTCGGTATAGCCGCGGAACATTTCCTCATAGGCATCGACCACGCGCTTCGGGGTATCCAGCACGCCTTCGCGCGCCGGATTGTCGCCGGCGAAAGCGATCAGGGTGCGCACCGCCTCTTCGGCCTGTTCGCGGGTCGGGCGCACAACGGCAGATTGGTCCGGCAGGGACTGGGATGGCGCCGAAGGGTGCTTCGGCCAGGGCTTCACGATCGCGTCCATGGTCTCTCCGTCCGACCGGCGCTCCAAGGTTCAAGATCGCGCCGGGGGTCTCACCGGGTCTGGCCGCGCCGCCTCTACCCGGGCTTGGACGCCGCATTCCCGAGGCCATATATAGTCGGTCGGCCGACCAAGACAAATATGCTTTCCCGGTCCGAGATATCGGTCAATCGTATGCTGAACGACGTCTATAATGCCCGGATTCTGGAATTGGCAGGGTCGATCCCCCGGATCGGCCGCATGCCGGACGCGCATGGCAGCGCCACCGCCCACTCCAAGCTGTGCGGCTCGACCGTGACCGTCGATCTCAAGATGGACGGCGATACCGTCACCGACTTCGCCCATGACGTGAAGGCCTGCGCGCTGGGCCAGGCCTCCTCCTCGATCATGGCCCGCCATGTGGTCGGGTCGCGGGCCGACGAGCTGCGCTCGTTGCGCGAGACGGTGCGCCGCATGCTGAAGGAAAACGGCGCCCCGCCGCAGGGCAAATGGGCGGACATTGCGGTGCTGGAGCCGGTTCGTGACTACAAGGCCCGCCACGCCTCGACCCTCCTGACCTTCGACGCCGTGGTCTCGGCGATCGACCAGATCGAAAAAAAGCGGGCCGCCGCCAAGGAAGCGGCGGAATAGCCGCCGCCACGGGGGCGCAACTGAGGCAAGCTGGTACGAATGGGTGGTTCCCGTTCGACGTCTGCCGACAGCTAACGCGAGCCGGTCTGCAGGCCGGCATGTTCCGAACGTGCCGCACGCGCCGCCCGCTGGGCACATCCCGACACAAACGGCATGAGATTGGCCGCGGCGCCGCTATTGCCGATACGGATCACTGCGAACCGAGATTCGTCCGTTCCGGTCTCGATCACCATGGATCGCGTCGTGCTTGACGCGAAGTTGTGCAGCATCGCATCGGTCACGATCCCGGTCGCCGATGACCGCACTTCATCGGATGCATCTGTCGCCTGCGAAGCAGCCAGCGTCAGCGGAACGATCTTGTTGGCCAGCCGCAATTCCACGGTCTTGGGCGGTTTCGCCGCAGCACCATCCGTGCCACGCCGCGTCTCGGTATACATGACCCGATATTCGCCGGCATTCATGCCGCAGGCGAACGCGACCTCGATCGTGCCAAGCTCCTCGCCTTCGACCGTCAGCGGGTGACGGCGCACCAAGGCGGTGGCGCCGTCGCGCTCGGTCGCGAGCCAGCCGCGCTCGCGCTGCGTGCCGAACGCGATACGTTTGACCGGAAGCTGCGAAGGCACGTCGCCGGTGGTCGATTGCGGCGGCGAGGCGCGTGCGTCCGTGACATCGGAATTGTCGAGATTCATCCGCCGCATTTCTTCACGCGACAGCAGCCGCATCGGTTCCCAAGGCGGAATGCGAAGCGAAAGTTCAAGAAGCTCGACGCTGCCGCCCATTTCGATGGTGTATTGCGCGAGCTTGCCGATATCGCGCTGCACCAGCACGAGATCCTCGGCGGAATAGCTCGCCGCAGCCGCGTCGTCCCGGCGGTCGCCCAGCCAGATCTGATGCACGCGCACGCGCGCTTCCGGCGGCACGATCCGCTTCGAACCGGCCAGCAGCACGAAGGCGCACATCGATTCGCAATCGGCGCGTGGAATGACGGAGGCGACCCGCGGATCGCCTTTAGCCTCAACCGTCCGACCGACCGTCGTCGTCATGTCGTATTTGCGAATCGCACGGCCAAGAGCGATCGCGCCATGAACCGAGCCGCCCTCGGAGTTGAGCACGATGGTCAAGCCACGCACATTGTTCTTTGCGGCAAAGGCCTCGAAGTCGCGGGCGGTTTCGGCACGGATCATGCCGGTCGCCGAGACCCAGGTCTTGCATTTGGTTCCGCAATTGGCGGCGTCCTGCCGCAGGGAAAATTGCATCGGCGCCGAGCGCGACGGGTCGCTTTCGGCGACCGGTGCCGCAAAGGACACGAAGAGACATCCCAGTGCGACCGCACCGACCTGGCGCAGCTTCATGCAGCTCCCCCGGTTACCGGTCGATCCCGCGCCTGCATGGCGTCCGGCTTGTTTTCGCCGGTCAGCCGGGATCACCCGTCACCCTTCATGTAATTTTTAATATGGTCTTCGGATTCTCGTCCAGAAAAGAGTGCTGCCCTGCAATGGCATCACATTGCGGCGCACGCTGCCGAACTCCCTCGAAAACGTCAGGATTGTCACTATTTTCAGCGGCATCCGGCCCATTAAGCACGATGACCGATCCTGCGCCTGTACAGCCGACGTTGGCGAATCTCGCCCTGTGTGTCCGCACGGCACCACGACGGGCCGGCCGCGGACTGATCGCGCTTTACCGCTATTCGCTGTCGCCGCTCATCGGCTTTCACTGCCGGCACCTGCCGACCTGTTCCGAATATGGCGACGAGGCGCTGCACCGCCACGGCCTGTGGGCCGGCGGCTGGATGACGCTCGGCCGGCTGTGCCGCTGCCACCCTTACGGCACCTCTGGGCTTGATTTTGTTCCGGCAAAGCCGCCGGCGCGAGCGCGCTGGTACCTGCCTTGGCGCTATGCGCGCTGGCGCTCCACCAACGAGACACCGCCGGAGGCTTAGCGATCAGGCGCTGCGCGTGGCAGCTGCCGGCGTGCGCCCTCTCGCCCCGTGCGCGTAAGAGCGGACGGCATCGAGGAGGCAGACCGCAAGACCGGCACCGAGAACATACCAGCCCGGCCGGATCGCCAGATCGAAGTCGAACACGGTTCTCAGCACCGTCATCGGCGAGACCCCGTACCAGAGCGCGATGCCGGCCGCCTCTCCGAGGAACGTGGCCAGCGCCACTGCAAGCGTCGTGATCAAGAGCGTCAAAGCCGAGAGCTCCGGCCCCTTCCATGCGGCAACCGCGCGATACACCATCAGCCAGCCGAACAGCCCGGCAATGGTTGCGGGCAAGGTGAAGTCGGCCTTGGTCTGCTGAAAGAAATGGATCAGCGAGAGGAAGGCGACGACGTAGGTCAGCTGGTGCAGCCGCCGCCAGCCCATGGCGCCGAGGCGTTTGACCATGGTGTCGTTCGAGGTGATCGCCAGCGCAAGAAGGCCGAGCCATGCAACGAAGCCAATGGTCAAATACAGCCGCTTGACGATTTCGAGCGCGACCTTGACGAGATCGAAGCGCTCGTCGGCGATGTAAAGCAGGATATGCAGCGTCGCATAGACGAAGGCGCCGACCCCGATCAAACGCCTCACATCGATCAGCCCCGAAAAGCGCCCGCTGCGGCGCAGCGGCGTGATCGCGAGCGCAGCGAGCATGAAAATCAGCGCCCAATAACCTGTACGATGCACGAGATCGTTCAGCAGCCGCGGCGCGAGCGTATGCGCGTACCACGCATGCAGCGCGAGCGCGGCAGGAACCAGCAGAAAAGCCAGCGCCGTAATACGAAGCGGTGAAACCCGCCCGCGCCGGTCGCGCCAGAGCTGATACGATTTCGTGGTCATGCGCCCGACTACCACAGCGGGCGGTAGCCGCGAAGCATGGTGTTGATCGCTGACGCGGATGTGACCGGCTAGCCTGACAGCGCCGGCGAAAGGCTCACCGCCTCCGTTTGCGTTTCACACCGGCGGAACCGCAATCGCAACGTTGTGGCCGCAGCGCATCTGTAAGGTCGCACAGCTCGGGGTGGCCATTGCAACAATCCATCACCATGAACGCCATTAGCGCGCGCATCGCCTCGACATTCGCCCGATAGACAATGGAGCGGCCATCGCGGATCCCGCGAACCAGTCCCGCCCGCGCGAGAATACCGAGATGCGACGATAAGGTGTTCTGCGCGCAACGGATCTTCTCGGCGATAATGCCGGCTGGCAAGCCTTTGGGCTCGCAGCGCATTAACAACTGAAAGATTTCAAGCCGCGTCGGCTGTCCCAGAGCGGCGAAGGCTGACAGGGCATGCGCGGCAGACATCGCTTCGCCTCTGACAACAGGGCCGATATGCCCCACGACGGCCAGCGCTCCAATCGGGGGTCGTTGAAAAAGTCCCCGGCGCCTGATTCCGTTCTCATCAGTGATTCGCGATTAGCGGGGGCGCGATATGCTCGGACGCAAGGAGCGGGATCAGCTGGAGTTGTTCATCACCGGCTCGCTCAGGCAGCTCATTCCGGACGAGCACGTGCTGGCGCGCGTCGACCGCGTGCTCGACCTATCGTGGCTTCGGGAGGAAGTGTCCGACTGCTATTGCCTCGACGACGGTCGGCCCGGGATCGACCCCGAAGTGGCGGTACGGCTGATGCTCGCCGGTCTGCTCATCGGCATTGTCCATGATCGCAAGCTGATGCGCGAGGCTCAGGTCAACATCGCCATCCGCTGGTTCATTGGCTACGCCCTGCATGAGAAGCTGCCGCATCATTCAAGCCTGACGCGCATTCGCCAGCGTTGGGGCGAAGAGCGGTTCCGCAGGATCTTCAAGCGCACGGTCGAGGCTTGCCTGCAGGCGAAGATCGCCACGGCCGAGGTTGTGCATATAGATGCCTCGCTAATCCGCGCCAATGTGAGCTGGGACAGCTTGGTCGAGCGGCACGTGGAGGATGTGCTGAGCGAGAACCAGAGCGATGCGGCTTCAGAAGCCGAGAAGAAAGGCCGGCAGAGCGGCAAGTACAAGAAGGTTTGCACGACCGATCCCGATGCAACCATGGCGACGAATGCTCGCAATCGGCGGCTGGAGCCGGCTTACAAACAGCATACGGCCGTCGACGACAAGGTCGGCGTCATTCTCGACGTTGCAGTCACGACGGGACAAACGAACGAAGGTGAGATGATCGAGCCGCAAGTAGACGAAGTCAAAGCCACCACCGGGATCGACATCCAGACGGTCACCGCCGATGCCGGCTATGCCTACGCCAAGGTCTACGGCGCGCTTGAGCGGCGCGGGATCGATGCGCTGATTCCGACCAAAGCCGAGCCGATCCGAAGCCCGGTGCCGCTCCGTCGGTTCCGCTACGATGCCAAGAACGACATCGTGAAGTGCCCGCGCGGCAAGGTTCTGCGGCCGGGCAACCCGGTTGGCCATGGACGCTTCTTCTACGCCCGCAAGCGAGATTGCCAGCGATGCTCGCTTGCCTCGATCTGTGTCTCCAAAGGGCGCACGTCAAAAGGGATCGTCATCAGCCACGATTATCCGGCATTGCTCCGTGCACGACGGCGGCGTCAACGATGGTCGAAAGAAGACCAGCGGCTGTACCAGCGGCATCGCTGGCGATCCGAGGGCTTCCATGGCGAAGCCAAGACCTGGCATGGGCTCGCCCGCGCCGTCCGGCGCGGCCTCGCCAATATGAAGATTCAGGCCTACCTGACGGCCGCCGCCATCAACCTCAAGCGGCTGGCGGCCGCTCTTCTTGCGCTTCTTTTGCGATGGGTCGTTCCCTGGAGCCCACTCGCGTTCCTCAGATCGCGCTGGGGTGCTGGTCTTGACGGGAGGGCCATGCAAGGACCGATCGTTGCGCCAACGCCAATGTGACAGCCACTTCTTCAACGACCCCACCCAGCAGCGCTGCTCGCGCGTTTTCGGCCAGACCTCGCCGGCAGCTTTCCAGAAGCCGAGCGCTCCATCGGCGATGACGAGCCGCGGAGGCACGACAAGCCCGCGCCGCTTCAGATCAAGCAG
>JBMOOQ010000050.1:0-42868 GCA_049324435.1 Pseudomonadota bacterium | reverse complement strand
GCAGACCGAGTTCATCGCGGTCCCGCCGGAATGGAATGTCGGACAGGCGATCGACTACATGCGTGAGACCGCCGACCTGCCGGACCGCTTCTACGAGCTTTATGTCACCGATCCGGCCGGCAAGTTCCTTGGTGCGGTCGCGCTGGACCGTCTGCTGCGGACCAAGCGGCCGGTTCCCATCGTCGAGCTCATGGATGAGGACCGACGTCGGGTCCGCGCCACCGAGGACCAGGAGGAGGTGGCGCGCCAGTTCGAGCGCTATAATCTCGTCGCCGCGCCGGTCGTGGACGAGGACGACCGGCTTGTCGGCGTGCTGACATTCGACGACATCGTCGACGTGATCGAGCAGGAAGCCGAAGAGGATATCAAGGCGCTCGGCGGCGTCAGCGCCTACGAAGAACTGTCGGACTCGGTCTGGGATATCGTGAAGGCCAGGTTTCCGTGGTTGCTGGCAAACCTCGTGACCGCGCTGCTGGCGGCCTGGGTGATCGGACAATTCTCGTCGTCGATCGAGAAGATGGTCGCGCTCGCGGTCCTCATGCCGATCGTGGCATCCATGGGCGGCAACGCGGGCACCCAGACCATGACGGTTGCGGTGCGCGCGCTTGCCACCCGGGAATTGTCGAATGCCAATGCTTTGCGCGTGGTGCGGCGCGAGCTTTTGGTCGGCATCATGAACGGTCTGGGCTTCGCCATCATTATGGGCTCGGTTGCTGCGGCCTGGTTCGGCGTTGTCGATCTGCTTCCTGTCATGGGGCTTGCCATGCTGACCGTGCTGGCCGCGGCTGCGCTTGGCGGCATCGTCATCCCGCTGGTACTCTCCAAGTTGGGCGTGGACCCTGCAGTATCGTCCGGTCCCTTCGTGACCACGATCACCGATGTCGTCGGCTTCTTCTCGTTTCTCGGGATCGCAACGCTCTGGTTCGGACTTCGTTAGTTACCGTGGCGGCGACAGCAGGACATCGAGAGCGAGCGCAGTATCGGCAGCCTTGACCGACTTCGGGTCGAGCAGACTTTGCCCGAACAGGTAAGCATAGACCATGATCGCGCGGGCAGACGCTTGGCGTGGCGGCCAGCCCAGCCGTTCGAACAAGGCCGCAACCCGATTCAGGCGTTCCGCGTCTACCGCCTGAACGGCGCGAGCGGCCGCCTCGTCGTTGCGCGCGAGGGCCCGGATCGCAAGTTCGGTCGCCAGGCCCCGGGCATTGGCGCGGCGCGTGTACAGATCGGCCAGGCGGCGCAGGGCGAGGGCAGGGTCGCCGTCGCGCGGTGCCTGGTCACGGATCGCGGCGATGCGCCCATCGGCCCATTGCGCCAGCATGGCGTCGATCAGGGCACGGCGGTCGGCGAAATGCCAGTAGAAGCTGCCTTTGGTGACCCGAAGGGCCTTGGCGATCGGCTCGACGCGCACGGCATCGATGCCGTGGGTTGCAAGCACATCGAGGGCCGCCGCGACCCATGCCCTTGCATCGAGCGGGCCGGTCCGGCCAGGGGACGGCCCGGCGGACGCGTCATTCTTTCGGGCCATGCCGCCTTGACTCCAAAGCACTCTTTCCATACGGTGCCGTATTGAAACATACGGTGCCGCATGGGTCAAGCGAAGCCGCCGGGCAAGCCGAGGTCACCGCAATGAGCGCATTCAAGCCCCGCAATCCGCATTGGGAGCAGCGCGTGCGCGAGAGCTTCGCGCGGCAAACCTTTATGGCACTGATCGGCGGCGAGATTGCCTCGCTGTCGCCGGGTGCCTGTGCGGTTGCGTTGAAGGCGCGGCCGGACCTCTGCCAGCAGCGCGGGTTCCTGCATGGCGGCGTGACGACGGCGCTTGCCGACACCGCGGCCGGCTTTTCCGCTTACTCGTTGATGCCGGAAGGGTCGGCGCCGCTCACGGTCGAACTTAAGATCAATCTGATGTCACCGGCGGTCGGCGACCGCTTCGTGGCGAAAGGCAGGGTGCTGCGCTCCGGCCGCACGCTCACCGTCGTCGAGGTCGATGTGGATGCGGAGAGCGGCACGCAATCGAAGTTGATCGCGCGCATGCTCGCGACCATGATCTGCATGGAGAACACGTCCGACGCGCCGGCAGACGCGCGCGGATAGCAACGGACGCACCGTTCGGAGGAGCGGCCATGATTTCGAACACCTGGACTGGATTCGATTTCGGCCTTGGCGAGGATATCGATATGCTGCGGGACAGCGTGCGCCGTTTCTCGCAGGAGAAGATCGCGCCGCGGGCAGACGAGATCGATCGCAAGAACGAATTCCCGCGCGACCTCTGGCCGAAGCTCGGCGAGCTCGGTCTTCTCGGGATTACGGTCGAGGAAAAATTCGGAGGCGCCGGGCTTGGCTATCTCGAACATTGTGTCGCGATGGAGGAAATCTCGCGCGCTTCGGGCTCGGTCGGACTATCTTATGGAGCGCATTCAAACCTCTGCGTCAATCAGATCCGCAGAAACGGTTCGACGGACCAAAAGAAGCGCTATCTGCCCAAGCTGATTTCGGGCGCCCATGTCGGAGCGCTCGCGATGTCGGAGCCGGGATCGGGTTCGGATGTGGTTTCGATGCGGACCCGCGCCGACAAGAAGGGCACGAAGTACATCCTCAACGGATCGAAGATGTGGATCACCAACGGTCCGCTCGCCGATGTCATCGTGGTCTATGCCAAGACCGATCCCACTGCCGGCGCACGCGGCATCACCGCATTTCTGGTCGAAAAGAAGTTCAAGGGCTTCTCGACGGCGCAGAAGCTCGACAAGCTCGGCATGCGTGGTTCCGATACCGGCGAAATCCTGTTTCAGGATTGCGAGGTACCCGAGGACAATGTGCTCGGCGCTGTCGGCAACGGCGTGAACATCCTGATGTCGGGGCTCGATTACGAGCGCGTCGTGCTGGCTGCGGGACCGCTCGGTTTGATGCAGGCCGCGATCGATCTGGTCATTCCCTATATCCATGACCGCAAGCAATTCGGACAATCGATCGGCCGCTTCCAGCTGATGCAGGCGAAAATCGCCGACATGTATGTCGGGATGAATGCAGCGAAGGCTTACGTCTATGCGGTTGCGAAGGCCTGCGACGAGGGACGCACCACGCGCGAGGATGCTGCGGGCGCAATTCTTTTTGCTTCCGAGCGCGCCACCCAGATCGCTTTGGAGGCGATCCAGACGCTTGGCGGCAACGGTTATATCAATGAGTTTCCTGCCGGCCGTCTTCTGCGCGACGCTAAGCTCTATGAGATCGGCGCAGGCACCAGCGAGATCCGGCGTATGCTGATCGGCCGCGAAATTTTCGAGAAGACGCGGTGAGCCTGTGACCTGCCGAAGGGGGCGACGCGACAAGCGCGCGATCGGCATCACAGCGTTAATGGTTCATTGAACGATTGCGCCGATCATTGGGCCTATGACTGGAAAGCCCGATTTGCGATTGCGCCTCAAGGCTGACGGCCGCATCGTTGAAATTCTTCCCGATGGCTGCGAGCGGACACTGTCCGAAACCAGCCATTTCCCGCAATTTGCCGCGGCCGCGGCGCCGGCTCCTGCAGGGGGCGATGCAGCCTATGCGCGCGCCATCCGCGCAGCCGCCCGCATGACCCAGGCCGAATTCGCCGCACGGATCGGCGTCCCGGTCGAAACTGTGCGGAACTGGGAGCAGGGAAAACGCTCGCCACGCGGTCCTGCGCGCGCACTCTTGCGTGTGATCGAAGGCGCGCCGGACGTCGCGTTCCAGGTTCTCGGAAAAAAGCACTAGCCGGTCAGTCCGGTCTCGACTCGGCTGCATCGTAAGCCGCGCGTGCCGCAGCGATCCTGCTCTGGCTCTGCTCGGCCCAGGCAATCAACGCGTAGAGCGGTTCCAGCAATGTTTCGCCAAGTCCGGTCAGCCGGTAGTCCACACTCGGCGGTTTGGTCGGGAAGACACGGCGCGCGATCAGGCCGTCGCGCTCGAGATCGCGCAAGGTTTGGGTGAGCATCCGCTTGGAAATATCGGGAATCGCCCGGCGGATTTCGCTGAAGCGATGCGGCTTCTGCGTCAGCACGATCACGATCAGGGTCGTCCACTTGTCGCCGAGCCGATCGAGGATCCCGCGGACCGGACATCGCACAGGATCGAAGTCCTGACTGCTCCAGATCTGGAACCGTTTGATGAGGGCCTCATGGGCGCGGTTTTCTTGGGCGCGGCTATCTTGGGCGCGGCTCCCGTGATCCCGATCCTCGTCGGCCCGGCTTCGCCGCACCAGCGAAGGGTTATGTGCGCGTAACCCCGGTCACGAAAAACTGCCTCCTTCACCGATGTCGGCCGGTCTCATATGTGGACGTGGTCTCAAATATAGACCTCGGAGTCCAAATATGACAACGTTTGAAAGCATCGCTGTCACCGGTGCGTCCGGTCAATTGGGGCGGCTGGTGATCGCCGATCTCCTGAAAGCGGTGCCTGATGCCCGCCTGATCGGACTGGTTCGAAATCCGGCTGCCGCCCGGGACCTCGCCGATCGTGGCGTCGCACTGCGCACCGCCAGTTACGACGATCCTGCGAGCCTGACGTCCGCACTGACGGGCGTCGGCAAGCTGTTGCTGATCTCGTCAAGCGAAATCGGCAAGCGCGTGGCGCAGCATCGCAATGTGATCGAAGCAGCAAAGGCGGGCGGTGTGAAGCTCATCGCTTATACAAGCTTGCTTCATGCCGACACGAGTCCGATGGAACTCGCCAAGGAGCATCGCGAAACCGAGGCGCTGATCCGTGCGTCCGGCATCCCGTTCGTCATTCTGCGCAATGGCTGGTACACGGAGAACTATACCGGCACCATCGCCGCAGCACTGGAGCACGGCGCAGTCTTTGGCGCCGCCCGGAATGGACGCATCGCATCTGCCGCGCGAGCCGACTATGCGGCCGCCGCTGCTGCCGTCCTCGTCGATGGCGAGAATCAGACTGGCAAGATCTACGAACTTGCGGGTGACGCCGCCTTCACGCTTTCGGATTATGCCGCCGAAATCGCCCGTCAATCCGGAAAGCCGGTGGTCTACAAGGATCTGCCAGAAGCAGAATACAAGGCGTTGTTGCAAAGTGCCGGCCTGCCCGAAGCATTCGCTGCAATCATCGCCGAGAGCAGTGCAAAAGCCGCGGCCGATTCTCTTTATGACGCGAGCCGTCAGTTGAGTCGCCTGATCGGCCGTCCGACCACAACAATGTCGCAATCGGTCGCAGCGGCGCTGGCGCGCTGACCGATTTATCCCGGGCCGCCGTTGCACCGCTTGGCATCGGCAGCCCGGCACGGCATTCTCCCGCCCGATTGAAAATGGGGGCGCGTGGAATGGTTCCAGTAGTCGACGTCAAGGGTGCGCGGATTCCGGCCATCGGTCTTGGAACCATGACGCTGAAGGGTGACATCTGTGTCGAGGCGGTCTGCGCGGCTCTCAAAATGGGCTACCGGCATATCGACACCGCCGTCTTTTACGGCAACGAAGCCGAGGTCGGAGAGGGAATCCGCAAGTCCGGGGTTCCGCGTGACGAGATATTTTTGACCACAAAGGTCCGTCATTCCGATCTTGGACCCGGCGATTTCGAGGCGTCGGTCGAGGGAAGCCTGAAGCGGCTGGACATGCCTTACGTCGATCTGCTTCTGATTCACTGGCCAAATCCGGATATCCCGCCGCCGGTCTATATTCCTGCTCTGTGCAAGGCGAAAAGGAGCGGCCAGACCCGCCATATCGGCGTTGCCAACTTCACCATCGCGCTGCTGGAGGAAGCTGAGAAACTCGCCGACGAGCCGATCGTCAACAATCAGATTGAAACGCATCCATTCCTCGACCACCGCACCATCCTTGCATACTGCAAGGGCCGCGGCATATCGGTGACCGGCTATTGCCCGCTCGGCCGTGGCCGCATTCCCGGAAATCCGGTTCTGGAGCGGATTGCGAAAACACACAACAAGAGCGAGGCGCAGATCGCGCTGCGCTTCCTCGTGCAGGAAGGAGTGATCCCGATTCCGCGCACCGCCACGCCCGAAAAGCTTAAGGCGAACATCGATATTTTCGACTTCATGCTGGCCGATTCTGAGATGACGGAAATCCGCAATCTTGCCGAACCGAATGGACGCATCATCACGCCGCCGCAATCGCCGAAATGGGATAGCTGAATTCCATGCTGTATCTCGACGCCAAGAACGTCCGGTTTCCGGCCCTCGGACTTGGAACCTGGGAGTTGCGCGGGCGCGAATGTGCCAGATTGGTCGAGCAGGCGGTGCGTCTCGGCTACCGGCATTTCGACACGGCGCAGATGTACGGCAATGAGCGCGAGGTGGGCGAGGGCATCCGCGCCTCGGGCATCAAGCGTGACGAGGTCTTCGTTGTCACCAAAGTGTCGCCCGAGAATCTTGCGCCGGCGCTGCTGCTGCGCTCGGTCAAGGAATCGGTCGGCGCGCTTCGCCTTGGCGAAATCGATCTGCTCTTGCTGCACTGGCCCAACAAGGGCGTGCCTCTCGCCGACACGATCGAGGCGCTGCTGAGCGTGAAGCGTGACGGTTACGTTCGCAACATCGGAGTCTCGAATTACACCGTTGCGCTGATCGAGGAAGCGAGCCGGCTTGCCGGTGACAGGCTCGTCTGCAACCAGTTCGAGTATCATCCCTATCTCGATCAGTCGAAGGTGCTGGCCGCCTGCCGGGCCCATGGTATGGCGGCGGTCGCCTATTCTCCGATCGCCAAGGGCAGCACCAGGAGCGACTCGGTGCTGACCCGGATCGGCAAGGCGTATGGAAAATCCGGCGCGCAGGTATCGCTGCGCTGGCTGATGCAGCAGGGTGTCGGCGCGATCCCGCGTACCAGCAGGGTCGAACGGCTCGCTGAGAATATCGATATCTTCGACTTCGAACTGTCGGATGCGGAGATGCGGGAAATCGCCGGCCTCGCAAAGCCCGGCGGACGGCTTGTCGACTGGGCGTGGTCGCCGAAATGGGACTAGAGACCGACACCGCGCTGGTGCTGTTTTCCGGCGGTCAGGATTCCACGGTGTGTCTCGCCTGGGCGCTGCAGCGCTTCGCGCACGTCGAAACGGTGGGATTCGCCTACGGGCAACGGCACGCAGTCGAGATGGAGTTGCGGCCAGGCATTCGCGATGCGCTGCGCGCTCTCGATGCTCATTGGGGCGATCGGCTCGGCGAGGACCATGTGATCGATCTGGCTTCGCTTGGGCAGATTTCGGAGACCGCGCTGACGCGCGACGTTTCCATCGAAATGGCGGAAAACGGGCTTCCGACCACTTTCGTGCCTGGGCGCAATCTCGTCTTTCTCACATTCGCGGCAGCGCTGGCCTACCGGCGGGGCGCCCGGCATCTGGTCGCCGGCATGTGCGAAACCGACTATTCGGGCTATCCCGATTGCCGGGACGACACGATCAAGGCGATGCAGGTCGCGCTGACGCTTGGCATGGACCGCCGGTTCGTGGTGCATACGCCGCTGATGTGGATTGACAAGGCGGCGACCTTTGCCCTGGCGAGGGAGATCGGCGGGGATCGGCTGATCGAGACCGTGGTCGAACTCTCCCATAGCTGCTATCTCGGCGACCGTTCGCGACGCCATGACTGGGGTTATGGCTGCGGGGATTGTCCGGCCTGCCAATTGCGGGCGGCCGGCTATCAGAAATGGCGACTGGAATGCAAAGGCTCATGACCCTCGAAACCCGCCGCTGGCTGGAAGGCGCGCTGTTCTTCGCTCTGTTCTGCCTGACGATCCCCGTGGCCAACTGGATGATCTACAACGTTGGTACCGTCTGCACCCGCGACGGGCCCTGCCTGATCCCGGTCGCGCCGGGCTTGATGGCGCCGTCGGGCGTCCTGATGGTGGGGATCGCGCTGGTGCTGCGAGACCTGGTGCAGCGGCGTCTCGGCTTCGGCGCTGCCGTTGCGGCGATCCTGATCGGAGCCAGCCTCTCGGGGCTTGTTGCGCCGCTTTCTCTCGTCACGGCCTCAGCCGTTGCTTTCCTGATGTCCGAATTCGCCGATCTTGCTGTGTATACGCCGCTTCAGGAACGCCGCTTCATCGCCGCGGTGGTCGCTTCGAGCATGGTGGGCCTTGTCGTGGATTCGGTTGTGTTCCTCTGGCTTGCATTCGGTTCGCTCGACTTTGTCGTCGGCCAGGTCGTTGGCAAGGCCTGGATGGTTTTACTGTCTGTGCCCTTCATCATGTATTTGCGGCGGCGCGACGCCCAGATCGGGCTTGGACCGGCTTGAGACTTTTGGAGGAGCACAATGAGCGCGCTTGACGATCTGCATAATGTCACGACCGGAACCATCACGACAATGCTGCTCAAGCGCGGCATCCGTCACAGCTGGATGACGGGACCGATGCCTTTGGTTCCTGGCGGCAAGCGCGTGGTTGGCCCGGCCTTCACGCTGCGCTTTGTGCCGGTGCGCGAAGATCTTGCGACGCCCGAAAGCTGGGGCAAGCCGATCTCGACGCGGGCCGCGATCGAGGACATGCCGGAGGGCTGCATTGCCGTTGCCGACGCGATGGGCGTGAAGAATGCCGGCATTTTCGGCGACATCCTCGTGATGCGCATGGTGAAGCGCGGTGTGCAGGCTCTGATCACCGACGGCGTGATGCGCGACAAGGTCGGCATCCTCAAGACCGGCCTGCCGGTCTGGTGTTCCGGCATTGCAGCGCCTGCCTCGGTGAACGGGCTGACCTTCGTTGGCTGGAACGAACCCATTGCCTGCGGCGGCTGCGCAATCTTTCCGAACGACATTATCGTTGCCGACGATGACGGCGCGGTGGTGATCCCGCAGGCATTGGTCGAAACCATCGCCAAGGAGGGGCTTGAGCACGAGGCCTATGAGGAGTGGGTGGTCCGCGAGGTCGAGAAGGGCGTCAAGCTGCCGGGCCTCTATCCCATGAATGAAGAGACTCGGAAGCGTTACGAGGCTGAGCGCCAGAAGAAGTAGGGCGTGAGGCGCGCGTCAGCGGGAGACGGCGATTCCGATGTTCGGTCTGTCGAAAGTTCTCGGCTTCTTCGCGCTTCCATCGAATCTGCTGATCGCGCTGGCGCTGGCCGGTATCCTGCTGATGCGCACGCGGTTTCGCCGGTTTGGCCAGGGACTTCTGATTGGCGCCATTCTGCTGCTCACGATCCTCGGCATCTCTCCGGTCGGCAATGCGCTGATGCTGCCGCTGGAGGAGCGGTTCCCGAAATGGGAGCCGAAAGGCGGCTCGCCGCATGGCATCGTGGTGCTCGGCGGCGCCATTTCACCCGACGTATCGGCCGCCCGCAGCGACGTTGCACTCAACGAAGCGGCCGAGCGGATGACCGCGGTCGCCAGGCTCGCACGCGAACATCCATCCATCCGCATCGTTTTTACTGGCGGCAGTGACCGGCTATTCGGTGGGGTGAGCGAGGCCGATTTTGTGACCGGTCTGTTCGAAAGCTTCGGTATTCCAAGGGACCGGATCGTACTGGAACGCCGTGCACGCAACACCATCGAAAATGCCGTTAACACCAAGGTGCTGGTGCAGCCGAAACCGGGCGAGCGGTGGCTGCTTGTGACCTCGGCCCATCACATGCCGCGCTCTGTGGGCATTTTCCGAAAGGCCGGTTTCCCGGTCGAAGCCTATCCGGTGGACTTCCGCACGCGCGGCAGCGCGGACCTCACAGACCCGTTCGGCTCACTCGCCAGCGGCCTGGCACGGACCGACACCGCCATGCGCGAATGGGTTGGTCTTGTCGTGTATTGGCTCAGCGGACACACAAGCGAATTGTTCCCCGGACCCGCCGCCTCGGCCGGCTGCGACAACGCGCAGGATAATTGCAGACGCTAGCAGGCTGGCGCCGCGTTACAGTTACCAATTCCTAAACTTTCCGCATGAAACTCCCTTGGCTGGATCGGAGGGACGTACGATGCGGATCGAGGCAAGGATCATCCCGGTCGAGGGGGTGTCGGAAGTTCCGCTCGCTCTGGACGAGGTCGAGCAGGCGGAAGCGCGGCGGCAACGGCGCGAGTTGCTGTTGTTGAATGTCGCGGCCGGACTTTCGATACTGCTGGTGTGCTGCGCCTGGGTCGCGATTGCGCTGGACTGATCAGCGGGCCGTCATGGCTGCGCTCGCGTCCGATGTGAATTGCCGGTTCCACATCACCACAACGATGGCCGCCGTGGTCGCAAACAACAGCCACGGCGACACGAACCATCCCAGATAGCCGAGCGCGAAGAAGAACGCGCGTTGCCCGCGGTTGAAGTGATGGCCGGCCGACTCGCAGAGCTTGCCGGTTCGGCGCGCATGGCGTTGTGCCTCCGCATTGTCCTTTTCGGGAGCCGGCGGCATCGCACCGATCATGATCGCCACGTAGTTATAGAGCCGGTACGACCAGGCGAACTTGAAGAAGGCGTAGACGAAGATCACCGCCAGTCCGATGACCTTGATCTCCCAGATCATCCGTGTGGTCTGAACGCCGAACGGCAGGGTCGACACGATGGTGATGAGGTCGTCGGTCGAGCGCAGGATCGTCAGTGTGCCACCAACGGCGATCAGCGAGGTCGATGCGAAGAACGCGGTCCCGTTCTGCAGGGAGGCCATGATCTGGGCGTCGACCATGCGCATGTCGCGGCGCAGCATCTGCTGCATCCAGCCGTCGCGATAATCGTGCATCCTGGCATTGAGCCCGGTTCTCCCATGCGCGGTCCATTCCAGAACGAAGGAATAACCGAGCCAGCACACGGCAAAAAACGCAATTGCGAGCAGGTCCGGAAGGGTGAACAGCATCGCGGCGGTCTCCGAGCGCAATTAGATCGTCATGGGTAGCAGGTGCCTGCAGCCGGAAAATACAACCCAAGGCTGTAATCGCGTGTGCGGTTTTGTATTAGACTAAAGTTGCATTCCGGGAGTCCGGACGTGCAAACCCAGCTGCGGCGGGTGCGCGTGCGACCGATTGCAGTGGCCCTCCGCAGGCATCGAGGAGACGGCCTATGGCACAAGATCAGACCCATCAAGTCCAGGAATCCACCTTGTCCACGGCCTTGTGGATTGGTGGGGCGCTTCTTGCCGTCGTGATCGTCGCGATCTACGCCGCGATGTAGACGGGCAAAGACGCATTGAACGTCCGGCGCGGCGCGGTCGTCCCGCGCCGCTTCGTTTTGTCTTGTAGGATCGTGATCGTTCTGGAAGTTACACAATGAAGACGGCCCGCTATTGGAACCGGCGGAGCCCGACGAACAGGTTCACAAGAGAGCGCGATACCCATGGTCCAAACCATCACCACGAGCGTGAAGTCGCTTGTCGACGCGGCGGAGCGGGAGATCGAAAATCTGTCGGTCGAGCAGGGCATCGCGCTTCACGGCAAGGACGATGTGCTGCTGGTCGACATCCGCGACATTCGCGAGCTGCAGCGCGACGGCAAGGTGCCGGGTGCCTTTCATTGCCCGCGCGGCATGCTTGAATTCTGGATTGATCCGGAAAGCCCCTATCACAAACCGGTTTTCGCGCAGGACAAGAAATACGTTTTCTTTTGTGCGGGCGGGATGCGATCCGCGCTCGCCGCGCACACGGCGCAGAAGATGGGGCTGAAGCCCGTGGCGCATATTCGCGGCGGTTTCAGTGCCTGGAAAAAGGCGGGCGGTCCGGTGGAGACGGTCGAGCCGAAGGCATAAAGGCGTTATTCTCGCGCTTGATGACCGCCATCATCTCTTTTTGCTTGCGAAACCGCCGTTTCGTCCCGCAATTGACATCAGCGGTTTGCATGCGGGTGCCCGATGTCGCTCAAGCTCATTCTCGGTAACAAGAATTACTCATCCTGGTCGCTGCGACCCTGGATCGCCATGCGGCAGGCCGGTTTGACCTTCGAGGAGGAGGTGATCCCGCTCTACGAACCTGGCAGCCGGGAGCGCGTCCTCAAATATTCTCCGACCGGAAAGGTGCCGGTCCTGATCGACGGAGACATGACGATCTGGGAGTCGCTTGCGATCCTCGATCACCTTGCGGAGCGCTTCCCGAAAGCAGAACTGTGGCCGTCCGACCCCAGGGCGCGCGCGCATGCGCGGGCGATTTCGGCGGAGATGCATGCCGGATTCGCACCGCTGCGCCGGCATTGCCCCATGAACATGCGGCGGGTGGGGAGGAAGCGCGAACTCACCGCGGAGGTCGAGGCCGACGTGCGGCGGATCGAGGCGATCTGGAGTGACTGTCGCGCGCGGTTCGGGCAGGGCGGTCCGTTCCTCTTCGGACGCTTCACTGCGGCGGATGCCATGTATGCTCCGGTGGTTTCGCGCTTTGCGAGCTACGCGATCGGGGTCGGCGCGGCCTGCGAGGCCTACATGGCTGCGATGATGGCGCTGCCGGCATGGGAAGAGTGGCGTGCCGCCGGGGTCGCCGAACCTTGGATCATGCCGGGCAACGAAGTCGATTGATCGCAGCCCAAAAACAGAAAACCCGGCCGCTGGCCGGGCTTCCCACTCGATGCGCGACGCCGGGAGTACATCCGTCCCACAGCGCATCGAACTCTACCAATTATGGCAAGCAAGTATTAAGGAAATGTGACTGCGCCACAGGCGGGTCGCCAACCTTGGCCCGCCGGATTCGCCGCAACGGAAGCTCCGGCGGGATATACGTGTCTCGTTACGCGTCGATCACCGCGACGATCCGGTAGGTGCCCGGCTCAATGATAATGATCTCATCCCCGACCAGAACGAACCGATAGCCGCGCCACTGCGGATAGACTTCGACCACGGTGGTTGGAAGCGGATGTAACGTCACGGTCCGCGGGACCACGGTGCCGACCGAGATGTTGAAGTTGACGTTGGTCTCGCGCTTCACATTGGTCTTGCGGATATTGGTCGTAATCTTGCTGCGTTGCTCGGTGGTGAGGTTAGCGCTGCCCGAAGAGCCCGCTGCGCCCTGACCGGTGGTCGCGCCGCCTTTGCGCTCCGACTTTGTATCGGTAGCCGTTGTTCCGGCTTTCGGTGCGGACTTGTCCTGCGCCTGGTTGCCGCGCTGCTCGCGCTGGTCCTGTACGCGCTGCTGCTTCTGGTCGCCCTTCATGTCCTGCTGTGCGCGAGCAGGCGGCGCTTCCTGGCGCTGCTGCATCTCGCTGCCGCCCTTCGACGCCGGGGGTGCGGATTGCTGGGCGGGCGATGTCGATTGCGGCGCAGCGGCGGGATTGCTCCCGGAACCGCCCGACGGACCGCCCGATGGTCCGCCCTTGTCCTGCGCAGTCGCCAGGCCCGCGCCCGCAATCAAGGCGGCAACGGAAACAGTCATCAGCAAGCGAGACCTCATGGTCAATTCCTCTCTCTGTTTGTTTGTGAAGCCCCGTGCTCCGGCGCGGCGCCTGTCGTAGGGTGAACGCCGCACGCGTCCCGACGTTCCGGGTTCTGTTCGATTGGCGGTGTTCGCCGATCACGTCCCGCTTCACTTTGTTTCATTGCGGTGGCTTATGGCCAACCGCGTCACGGCACGGCATAGTTTCGTTCACGACTGAATCGGGGAGGCCGGTGTGGCGCGCATCGAATCGACAATCGACACCCGCTCACGTGAGTTCCTGATCAATGCCGGGCAATGGCAGCTTCTGATCGACGAGCTGAAAGCGGCGCGCGCGGCCGCTGCTCTCGGCGGCAACGAGAAGTCCCGCGAGCGCCATCTCGCCCGCGGCAAGCTTTTGCCGCGCGACCGCGTCATGCGCCTGATCGATCCTGGCTCGCCGTTCCTCGAATTGTCGCCGCTGGCCGCGTACGGGATGTATGACGACGAGATTCACGCTGCCGGTCTGATCACCGGCATCGGCCGTGTATCGGGCCGCGAATGCATGATCGTGTGCAACGACGCAACCATCAAGGGCGGCACTTATTATCCGATGACGGTGAAGAAGCATATCCGCGCGCAGGAGATCGCGCGCGAGAACCGCCTGCCGTGCATCTATCTGGTCGATTCCGGCGGCGCCAATCTGCCGAACCAGACCGAGGTGTTCCCCGACCGCGACCACTTCGGACGCATCTTTTACAACCAGGCCAATCTGTCCGCGGCGGGCATTCCGCAGATCGCGGTGGTGATGGGCTCCTGCACCGCGGGAGGCGCCTATGTGCCGGCCATGTCGGACGAGACCGTGATCGTCAAGAACCAGGGCACGATATTCCTCGGCGGCCCGCCGCTGGTGAAGGCGGCCACCGGCGAAGTGGTCGCGGCTGAGGACCTCGGCGGCGCCGATGTGCATACGCGGAAATCCGGCGTCGCCGATCATCTGGCCGCCAATGACGAGCATGCGCTTGCGATCGCGCGGCGGATCGTCGCCAATCTCAATACCGCGAAGCGCGTCGATATCCCGCTGATCGCCTCGCGCGAGCCGCTGCATGACGCGGCGGAATTGCAGGGGCTCGTGCCAACCGATCTGAAGAAGCAATACGATGTGCGCGAGATTATCGCCCGCATCGTCGACGCGTCCGAATTCGACGAGTTCAAGAAGCTCTATGGCACGACAATAGTCACCGGCTTCGCGCATCTGTCCGGCATGCCGGTCGGCATCATCGGCAACAACGGCATTCTTTATTCCGAGAGCGCGCTGAAGGCCGCGCATTTCATCGAGCTGTGCTGTCAGCGCCGGGTCCCGCTTCTGTTCCTGCAGAACATCGTCGGCTTCATGGTCGGACGCGATTATGAGACTGGCGGTATCGCCAAGGACGGCGCCAAGATGGTCACCGCGGTCGCCTGCGCGCGCGTGCCCAAGATCACGCTGATCGTCGGCGGCTCGTTTGGCGCCGGCAACTACGGCATGTGCGGCCGGGCCTATGGCCCGCGCTTTCTGTTCACCTGGCCGAATGCACGCATCTCCGTCATGGGCGGTGAGCAGGCGGCGTCGGTGCTCGCGACCGTGCGCCGGGACAATATCGAGGCGGGCGGCGGCACATGGAGCGAGGTTGAAGAGGAGGAATTCAAGCAGCCGATCCGCGAACAGTATGAGCGCGAGGGCAGTCCGTATTACGCCACGGCGCGGCTCTGGGACGACGGGATCATCCTGCCCGGCGAGACCCGCCGCGTGCTGTCGCTCGCTCTATCCGCGGCGCTGAACGCACCGGTCGAGGAGACAAGGTTTGGGGTGTTCAGGATGTGAGGATTCCCAATTTCAGAATCGCAACCGAAATAGCCACTTAACTTGCTCACTAATGTGCTTTCGTCCTTCGCATATAGGACATTGAGAGTAGTATTTTTTCGACGAGGGTTTCATCCTAGAGTACGAAGGCTGATGCTTGTGGGTCATCATGCATTCAAATCGGGGAACGTCTCTACGCCGATCAAACCCAAACACATCTACTCTGGTAGCCTTTCCAAACCAATGTTTCTCAAAATGGGCGGTCGGTCTCCCTTTTCCATTCAATGTACGCCCGACATAAAGACAGCGTGATCGGTTCCAAATCGAGTACACGCAGTTTTTTGTCGTTATCCGTTTATCGTACCAATCCTTAAATGACCTCTTTTTTGCTATGCGCCCAAAGCCCTTGCCTTTCTTTGAATGCCATTGGCATTTGTAGTCGAAACTTTTGAGAAGGTTCCTTGCGTCGTGTGATTTCAGGTAGTCTGCCTCTGCGATGTTGCTAAGCTTGATAATTGTTCTCTTTATCCGCTTTGTAGTAAGCTTTGGCGCCATTCCGCTAGATGGCCACATGTAGTTGCGCAGTTCATGCGTTCGCGCTCGAAAGAGACGTTGAAGTTCAGATTCGAACTGTTTTGCAGCTCTGGAAGGCATCCACAATTCCTCCAAATTGCAATTTTAGTGTGCGCAACTTAAAAAATAGTAGATCATTCAAATATCTCAGGAGCCTTTTTCACCGCCTGAGCTGAAGGCCGTCCATCCAGCCAAGGAGGCATCCCATGTACCGTGTCTATTCCGGGCCGGCCGGGTCAGAGACCTTGAGCCCCCTCGACAAGGGCCGCCACCTCTTCAAGGAATGCGCGACCATGGACGAAGCCATGAGCTTTGCCCAGCATTTGAAGGCGACCGGTCGGGTCGCGCTCCTGATCGAGGGGGACGACGGCACTCATCTCGACCGTTCGGCGCTCGCCAAGGCGCTGCACCATCGCGGCAGCGAACAGGTGCAGGGGGCGACCTGACGGAACGGCCGGCGCGGCCGGCCAGCCTGGCGCGGTTGCGCAGGCTCGTTCGAGCCATCATCCTGCTCGGCCGGATGGTGTTGCGGGAGTTGGCTTATGTCCGGTTTGCCGTATCGCGCCGCTCTCATTGTCGGCGCAGGAGCGGGATTGAGCGCATCGCTTGCGCGGCTGCTGGCACAGTCTGGTCTCGATGTCGCGCTGGCAGCGCGATCCCCCGACGACCTTGCCGATCTGGTCGCGGAGACAGACGCGAAAGCCTTTGCGTGCGATGCGTCTAAAGAAGACCAAGTGCAGCAGCTGTTCAGCAACGTCGAAGCTGCAATCGGCGCCCCGGATGTCGTGATTTACAATGCAAGCTATCGCACCCGCGGTCCGATCGTCGAACTGGTGCCGGCCGATGTCGAAAAGGCCATCGCGGTGACGGCGTTCGGCGGATTTCTCGTCGCGCAACAGGCGGCGAAACGGATGCTGCCGAAGCGTCACGGTGCAATTGTCTTCACCGGCGCATCGGCCAGCGTGAAGGGCTATGCGAAGTCCGCCTCCTTCGCGATGGCGAAGTTTGCGCTGCGCGGACTGTCGCAGAGCCTCGCCCGGGAATTGCAGCCGCAGGGCATTCATGTTGCGCATTTCGTGATCGACGGCGGTATTCGTTCGGAGCGACGACAGGTAGAAGCCGGGAAGCCGGATTCGCTGCTCGATCCCGACGCGATCGCCCAGACCTATCTCGACGTGCTGCGCCAGCCGCGCAATGCCTGGACGTCTGAGGTCGAATTGCGGCCCTGGGTGGAGACGTTCTGACCGCTTAGACTAGAACTCCACCACCAGCCCATCGACCGCGCATTCGAACTCGACCTCGGCCAGATGCGCGAGCATGTCCTCGCTGAGATGGGTGAGGATCACACGCCTCGCACCGATCGCCGGCAGATGCTGCCGCAGCACGGCAAGCGTCATGTGCGACTTGCGAAGCGTCTCATACATGTAGCATTCGCAGACAAAAAGATCGGCACCGCGAGCTCCCTCGATCAGCGCGTCGGTCCATTCGGTATCACCGGAATAGCACAGTGTTTTGCCGCCGGTTTCGATCCGGTAGGCGAGGCAGGGGCCCGCGCGGTCATCGTGCTTCACGTGAATCGGCGTGACTCGCGTACCGGCAAGTTGTTGCACCGAGCCGATCTCGACCTCGCGCAGTTCCAGTTCGAACGGCAACGTGCGGTCGCCCGGAAATGCAACCGCCATCGCGCGCGCGTACCAGTCGCGCAGGCCGGGCGGTCCCGCGATGAGGAGCGGCCGCGTCCGTTTCACATTGAGCTGCTGGTCGAGGATGAAGAACGGGATGCCGCCGAAATGGTCGGCATGGAAATGCGTGAGAAAGATCGTATCGATCGCGCCGCGGTCGATGCCGGCGCGCTTCAGCGCCACGAGGGAGCTCGCACCGCAATCGATCAGGAAAGAGCGCGTCCCGTCGTGGACGTGCAGGCAGGTGTTGAACCGGCCGCCCGAGCCGAAAGCGTCGCCGCAGCCGACGAATTGCAGCTTCACATCCGCCTCCATCAGGAATTTCGTTTCACGAGATCGGTGCTGGCATCGGCGATATACATGTCGTTGCGGCAGGCGACCCGCATCTCAACTCCGAATACGGCGCGCATGGTAACAAGCGCCACGACAATGCCGAGAAGAAGCGCCGCATAGGCAGGAATCGCATGCGGCGACAAGCCCGGGATGCCGTAAAGGATGAGAGCGTCATTGCCGCCGGGCAGCAGCGCACAGCCGAGCCCCATCAGGATGCCGCCGAAGATGTTGCGCAACCATGACAGCCGCGGCCGCCAGTCGATCCGGAAGCTGCCGCGCTGCCAGGTCGAGGCGAACATGCCGAACAGCACCGCGCCGAGCACGATCCAGCGGCCATAGGGCGGCATCGGCCGGGTGCCGGCATGCGCCTCGATCACCTGCTGGAAGGTCGTTGTGTATCCGGCCGAGCCGAACAGGAGAAGGATCAATCCGCCGGCAAGTCCCATCAGCATGGCGGCAGCAGAGAGCGTATAGGCGCGGGCGCAGACCAGCGAGCGCAAGGTCGCACCGGGCGGACGGCTGCGCCAGAGCCGGATCGCTTCGTACAGGCCAAGTGCCGATAGCACCGCGACGAGGTAGGGTGCCACACGCAAGGCATCGGACAGGTGGCTCGGCGCGGGCGCCGGCCGAACGATCGTCCCGGAACTGATCAGTGCGACGAAGGCCAGTACGCCAAGCGCGAAGCCCACAACGGTGAGCAGCATGCCGATTTCGCCGTCGATCATCCGCGCCATGGTTGCATAGGCGCAGGCACCGTTGAGGCCGGCGCCGATGCCGAACAGCAATCCACCGAACATTGCGGTGAAGGTGAGCTGCCAGCCGGTCAGCCCGGCGGCGGTCTGCGGAGCGACAAGGAAGACCGGCAGGGTGACGGCAAACACCCACAGCGCCGACTTCATGATGCTGGCGAACATGTATCCGGTGCCCGAATGGGTGAACTCGGCCACCGCGCGAACCGTGCAGATGCTGGCCCGATGTGCCGCGAAGCCCAGGATCGCGGCCAGAATGCAGGCGATGATCAAATTCAACATGGGACCGCGTGTGGACAGCAGCGTGACAATGGCCGGCCAACTTTATGCGCCCAGATTGCACCACGCGAGGCGCAGCTGATGCCAGATCGCGGCGGCCTGAAGACCTCCGGAACCGGCTTCGGAAGCAAGGGCTGCGCCGCTAACTACATGAAGAAAATGGTAAAATTCTCCGCCCCGGAATTGCCGAATTTTTCTCCCGCTCGGGGAAGGGGATGCTATAATGCAACATGTTAATGAAAATTCGGGCCGTCCACAGGTCGGCGCCGACGCAGGTAGGGCGAACCTGTCGCGCAGGATGGAGTTCAGCGTGCTGAAATCTCACAAATTCACTGTCGGCCAAACCGTCCGCTACATTGCGGGGCCGCTAAATCGCGCCACCGCTGAGGGGAGCTTCAAGATCGTGAAGCTGCTGCCTCCGGACGGCGATGAGCATCAATATCGCATCAAGAATACCGAAGAGGCCTTCGAGCGGGTGGCGAAGGAAAGTCAGCTCGATCGCCACGGGTGACGGGCTCGATCGTCACGCCCGGTTGATACGGGCCCGCAGGTCGGCGAATCCGTTTTGAAGCCTGATCTTGAAGCTGTTCCAGTTCGCTTCGACCACGTCCCAGTTCACCATCGGCCGGTTCTCGGTTGCGGTTGGTCCGGAAGCGACCGACGAGGTTTTCATGCTGTCATGATAATAGGCCGCTGCAACGAGCAGGAAGGCGCCAAGCAGCATTCCAAGGATCAATCGCATCCCATTCTCCCAATGTCGCGAATCTGCCGCACTCAAAGCCGATTGCCGGTTCGAACGTGCCGGATGCGATAATGTTCCCGGGGCAGGGACAGGTGAGGCGAGTGGATATGCCGATTTTCATCACGCAGGGCCGATATACCCGCGATGCGATGCGTGGCATGGTGATCAGCCCCGAGGACCGCGCCGATGCGATGGCGCGGCTGCTGGGCAAAGTCGGCGGCCGGCTGATCAGCTACTATATGACGTTCGGGGACTATGACTTCCTGATCGTCGCCGAAGCGCCGGGCGAGACCCAGATGGCCGCAGTGTTGCTCGCGGCCGGAGGTGCGGGCGGGATCACCGACCTCAAAACCACACTGGCGATGAACTCAGTCGAGGCCAAGGGTGCCTTGGCGGCGGCGGGCGATCTGATCGCGTCGTATCGTGCTCCAGGAGGGGTCTGAGCCGGAACTTTCGTAGTGGTAAAGAGACTTGCGTTGCCGGGCTTAACATCGTCCAATCCGCCCGGGACGGCCGATGGACGGACATGATGCCGGACGTCTACAGCATGGGTGATATGGGATTTCCGCTTTGGGGCGCGGCCGCGCTGGCCGCAATTCTGGCGCTTGTCACCGTTGTTGCAATCCTGCGTTTCGGAGGCCGCACGGTGTTCGGTGTGCTGGCCGCGAGCGCAGTGATCGTGGGGATGGGCTGGCTCGCGCTGGAGCGGATAGACCCCCAAGGCAAGGCCGATCAGCGCCGCGCCATCGAGGCGCGGGTCGCTGCGCTGAATGCTCAGGCGCTGCTACCCAACTCCAACCTCGCCTGCGTTGACGCGGTCGGCGGCGACATGGTGCATGAGGCGTGCGAGCGTGCGTTGTTCTCAGCGCCCGAGCAGGTTGCGGCGGCGCTCAACTATGTTGGCGCGCGGCTTGATGTAATGCGCGAGATCGCGGCCTTGCCGGATCGTGAAGCGGCGGCTTTTGAAAGTTTGCGCGCGCCGATGCTTCGCAGTCTTCAGGCCGATCGGTTCGGCCTCGTTGCACAGGTTCTGACCGCGCGCGACGACTGCCGTCCGGACTCCTGCTACGCGTTTGATTTCCTGGAGAACCGCGACCGTGTCGTCGCCAATATGACCGAGCGCAGCTATGACGCGCGGGTGGCTCGTTTTGCTGCGGCGTGGAGTGAGAAGGCCAGCGCATCCGGCCCCGCGGCTCCTGCACTCGCGGCGCAAACCACGCGGCCGTCGCCGCCCAATCACCCGGTGAACATCAACTTCCCGACCGCGGATTCCATTCCGGCGGTCAGTATCATGTCGAACGAACCAGGACGTCCGGGGCAAAACGGCGTCGCCGCCGCGCCATCGCCGCGCCCTGAACCGCGCGCGCAGCCGCAGCCACCGGCTCCGCCCCAATCGCTGATACCGCCCTCGCAGCCGTCACAAACGGCTCCCGCGCGGCGGCCGGCTCAGAAGGCCCAAGCGCCACGGCCGCAAGCGCCGCCGCAGCCCGCGTCTCCGCCGCCGCCGGCGGAAGCCGATCCGTTCCCGCAGCCGGTCGGGTCGGCTCAGCAGACAACGGGGGCACAGCAGCAATAGGTCCGGTCCGAATGTCCGTCTGGGCCTTCCTTTGCCACGCGGGCGCAGGCATCCTGTGCCGAGGATGCGTCCGGGTGATTCATGTTTTCTACGGTTCTGATTGCCAATCGCGGCGAGATCGCGTGCCGTATCGCACGCACTGCGCGACGGATGGGGTTCCGCACCATCGCGGTCTATTCCGAGGCCGATGCAAACGCGCCGCATGTGCGCCAGTGTGACGAGGCTTACCTGATTGGTCCGGCGCCGGCCCGCGAGAGCTATCTCGCATCCGACAAGCTGATTAAGGTTGCGAAAGAGAGCGGCGCGGCCTGTATCCATCCCGGTTACGGATTTCTCTCGGAGAATGCCGGTTTTGCCGAAGCCTGTGCGCAGGCCGGCCTCGTCTTTGTCGGACCGCCGCCGGCCGCAATCCGTGCCATGGGACTGAAGGATCGCGCCAAGGCGCTGATGCAGGAAGCCGGAGTGCCGGTGGTGCCCGGCTATCACGGCGATCAGCAGGATGACGCTTTCCTCAAGCGCAAGGCTTATGAGATCGGTTATCCGGTCCTGATCAAGGCGGTGGCCGGCGGTGGCGGCAAGGGCATGCGGCTCGTTGAACGCCACGCCGATTTCGATGCAGCGAGCGCGGCGGCACGGCGTGAGGCTGCATCGGCATTCGGCGACGATCGCGTTCTGATTGAGAAATACATCTCCGCGCCGCGCCATATCGAGATCCAGATCTTCGCCGACACGCGCGGCAATGCGCTCTATCTCTACGAGCGCGATTGCTCTTTGCAGCGCCGCCATCAAAAAGTGATCGAGGAGGCGCCGGCGCCGGGCATGACCGACGATCTGAGGGCGCGCATGGGCGCGGCTGCGGTTGCTGCGGCAAAGGCGGTCGGTTATGCGGGCGCCGGAACGGTGGAATTCATTGCCGATGGCGCCGGTGGACTGAAACGCGATGGCTTCTGGTTCATGGAAATGAACACCCGGCTGCAGGTCGAGCATCCGGTGACGGAGGCGGTCACCGGGTTCGATCTGGTCGAGTGGCAGTTCCGTGTCGCTGCCGGCGAACGGCTTCCGGTCACCAATCAGTCCGAAATCCCTCTTCGCGGTCACGCGGTCGAGGCGAGGCTTTATGCTGAAGACCCGGAGCGTGGTTTCCTGCCATCGACCGGCAAGCTCGTGGCGCTGTCGTTTCCCGAAGGCGAAGGGCTGCGAATCGACAGCGGGGTCGAGCAGGGCGGGGAGATATCACCATTCTACGATCCGATGATCGCCAAGGTGATCGCGCACGCCGATACCCGCGGGGCGGCGCTCGACCGGCTCGGAGCAGCGCTCGATCGTACCATCGTTGCCGGGCCGCGCACCAATCTCGCCTTTCTCTCGGCCCTGTGCCGGTCTCCTGATTTTCGCAAGGGGACGTTCGACACCGGCTATATCGCGCGGCATCACGACGAGTTGGGGCTGACGGCGGACGGTATCGATGCGGCCGCAGCCGCGCGGGGTGCCGCGCATCTGCTCGCGCGCGGACGCCCGCTGCCCAATCCCGAAGCGCCGCTGTCGCCCTGGGATATTGCTGACGGATTTCAGCTCTCAGGTCCGCGTGTCAGCACAATGCCGATCATCGTGAATGGTGAACCGCATGCCGCGGTGATCGATTTTGCGGGCGGAGTTGCACAGGTCACGGTTCAGGGAGCCGCGCCCGATCCGGACGCGACGCTGATCGAGTCGGACCATGGGGTTTTCGTGCTGCGCGGCGGACGGCAGACGCACGTGTCACTCGCGGATTTCGAAGCGGCCGATGCCGATCACGGTGCGGGCGATGGAACGGTCCGTGCGCCGATGCATGGCAAGCTGCTTGCGGTGCTGGTGAGCGAAGGCGAGACTGTGACCAAGGGGCACCGGCTCGCGATCATCGAAGCTATGAAGATGGAACACGCAATCGTCGCGCCGCGCGATGGCGTGGTGAAAGAGATCGCGGCCGCTGCAGGGTCGCAGGTTGCGGAAGGCGCCCGTATCCTGGATATCGACGCGCAGACCTGACCTGTGGAAACCGCAAATCGGCGCCTTTGACGGCGCCGCGTGGCGGCCGTTATGGATGATTCATGCCGCTTCATCTGATCAAGCTGTGCGTTGGCTGCGACTCCGTCGACGACCTGAAAGCGTGGGTCTCGGCCCGTCTCAAGGAGAAGAAGCGGCGTGGGCAAAAGCCCGAGCACATCCACACCACCCGCATGGTACCGAAGCGCAACGATGAATTGCTCGACGGCGGCTCACTTTACTGGGTCATCAAGGGGCAGGTGATGTGCCGGGAGCGCATTCTCGATCTGCGCCCATTCGTCGACAAGGACGGCATTGGGCGATGCCGGATCGTCCTGGATGGGAAGGTCAAGCTGGTTGCACCGCGCCCTTATCGGGCGTTCCAGGGCTGGCGCTATCTGACCGACGCCGAGGCGCCGGCTGACCTCGACCGGACCGCACGGGGGGCGGCGACCATGCCGGAACAGATGCGTCGCGAACTCAGCGAGCTTGGATTGCTTTGAGTTTTTCCGCCTCGAATTGCTATAACGCAAACGCATAATTCCAGATCGTCGCCACCCTGAGCAGCCAGCCGCCGCCTCATGTGGTGGCGGGCGCAGCGTGCGGAGGAAACCCGATGATCATCGGCGACCAGAACGAAGTGACCGTCGCAGTTCTCAAGGCGATGGAGCAAACGCCGGATCCGCGGTTGCGCGAGCTTGTCACCCTGATGATCAAGTATCTGCACGGCTTTATCCGCGAGGCAAAGCTGAGCGAGGAGGAATTTCACCAGGCCTGCAATTTCATCGTGCGGCTCGGCCAGAAATCCGATGCCTCGCACAACGAGGTGGTGCTGATGGCGGGTTCGCTCGGCGTCTCGTCACTGGTCTGTCTGCTCAATAACGGTAACAAGGGGCAGACCGAAACCTCGGCCTCGATGCTTGGACCGTTCTGGCGATTGAATGCGCCGTTCACGGAAAATGGCGGATCGATTGTGCGCTCGCCAACTCCGGGACCGGCCCTGTTCGCCGAATGCAAGGTGGTAGACGGCAAGGGCGATCCGATTGCGGATGCAATCGTCGATGTGTGGCAGTCCTCGACCGAGGGTCTCTACGAAAATCAGGATCCGAACCAGGCCGACATGAACCTGCGCGGTCAGTTTCGTACCGATGCCAACGGCAGGTTTGCATTCCGCAGCATTCTGCCCGCCGGCTATCCGATCCCGGTGGACGGCCCGGTCGGCGATTTCATCCGGGCGGTGAAGCGGCCGCACAATTACCGCCCGGCGCATATTCACTTTTTGATCTACAAGCCCGGATTCAAAACGCTGATTTCGCAGATCTACGTGAACGACGATCCGCTGCTCGAAACCGACGTGCAGTTCGGCGTGACCAAGGCGTTGATCGGGAATTATGTGCGCCACGAAAACGAGACGCCGCCGGCGCCCGATGTGCAGGGCCCATGGTATTCGTTCGGCTATACCTTCGCCATGGAGGCGGGCGAGGCCAAGCTCCCGCGTCCGCCGATTTCGGGCAAGGCAGTCAAACAGACGGCTTCGCCCGCCATGGCAAAGTAGGCAATCGGCAGGCAGCGGATACCGTTGCTTCACGCTGTTGTCACAAGTCATTGAAGGGCCGGCATGAACGATTGCCGCCGCCCGGCCGGTCCGCTAGCAAGCAAGCCCTCCCGTGGCGCGTCCTGCGCACACCCTGAACAGCCGTGATCCGACCGATATCCATTGCAACGCTTGCAGTCTGTGCCGCGCTTGCTTTTTGGCCGGTGCTGGCACCGGCGCAGACCGGCGGTAATCCGTTTCCGACGCCGATCGGCAAGCCGCCGGCGCAGCCGAAGCGCTCCGGTGTCGGGAGCCCGGGTGCCGTCGTCGGCAACGTCGCGACCGTGACGCCGGCGGCGAACGTCACGCGCGGCGGGGCCGCTGCCGCGGGCCTCAAAAAGGGCGACGACATCCGCAAGGGCGACCGGCTCTCGACCAATGCCAGCGGTTCGCTCGGCGTCACCTTCGACGACGAAACCACGTTCAGCCTGTCGTCGAATGCCTCGATAACGGTCGATGAGTTCGTTTACCGCAAGGGTGCGCGTGGCAACGCCGTTGTAACCGTGACCCGCGGCACGGTCGGCTTCGTGGCCGAACAGGTCGCCAAGACCGGCGAGATGCGCATCACTACACCGACCGCGATCGTCGGGGTGCGCGGGACGACCGGTGTCGTGGAGGTCGGGCCGGGTGGCGCGACCAACGTGAAATTATACGAGGACGAGAACGGTACGGTCGGCCGCATCGAGATTTTCAACCGGCAGGGCCAGCGGCTTGCGGAACTTACCCAGGCCGCGACCGGCTATGCCATCCAGATTGTGGCGCAGCAGGTTGTCGCCAATGCGCTGACGATTTCACCGCAGCAATTGGCGCGCGACCGCAATGTCGTCCGGAATGTCTTCAACTTCAAGAATCTCGGCCGCAATATCATCAATCAGCGTCTGAACCTGCGCGATCTGCCGCGCAATATCCCCGGCGTGCCGCAACTGCCCTCGATCCCCGGCCTGCCGTCGATCCCGGGCTTCCCGCGGTAACCGATAGCGAATAGGGCGTAGCGAATGGCGAATAGGGCCACTATTCGCTACTCGCCATATCGCTATTCGCTTACACTCCGAGATTATCAATCAATCGCGTCCGGCCGAGCCGCGCGGCCACGAGAAGGCGGATCGGTCCGTCGGCGCGGGAGGTAATCTTACCTAGCGTTTCGGCGTGGCGCGCTTCGAGATAGTCGAGTTTGAAGCCGGCCGTCTCGATGGCGGTGCGGCCGTCCGCCAAAACCTTGTCAATCGGTTCGCCTGCTTTGATCCGGGAGGCGCTGGTCTTGAGCACCCGGTACAGCACCGGCGCGGTCTGCCGCTCATCTGCCGAGAGGTAAACGTTGCGGGACGATAGGGCGAGACCGTCCTTTTCGCGCATGGTGGGGCATCCGACCACCTTGAGCGGCAGGTCGAGATCCTTCGCCATCCGCGTCACGACCTTCAGTTGCTGATAATCCTTTTGTCCGAATAACGCGACGTCCGGCATCACCTGCAGGAACAGTTTCGCAACGACAGTCGCAACGCCGCCGAAAAAGTGCGGCCGGAAAGTGTCCTCCAGTCCGGCGGTTGCCGGGCCGCCCGGTGTGACCGCCGTTGAGAAGCCGTCCGGATACATGGCGCCGTCGGCCGGCGCCCAGACCAGATCGACTCCAAGTTTCGACAAGGCCGCGACGTCGCGTTGGAAATTACGGGGATAAGATCCGAAATCCTCAGTTGGTGCGAATTGCTTCGGGTTGACAAAAATCGACACCACCACGGCATCGGCTCGCGACTTGGCTTGCTGCACCAGTGAGAAATGTCCGTCATGCAGCGCGCCCATGGTCGGTACGAGTGCGATGCTCTTGCGCCTTTTGCGTAATGCAGCGACCGCCTTGCGCAATGACGGCAGCGTTCTGACGATTGCCGGTTTCCGGGCCATAACTCCTCCGTCGCGGCAGCAACATCATCCGATCGAGTTGTGTCAGGCTTGCATCGTTGCTGCGGAGCCACGGATTAATGATGAACGCGCCCGGCTGCAACGAGTGCTTGACCGGACGCGATGCAAGGGCTGAGGATAGCGTTGGCAAGGGTGTCTGCGTCATGCTGGTCCAGGCGAATATTGGGCCTCGCAAATCAGCGCACGTCGTCGTCGTGGGTAACGAGAAGGGCGGCTCGGGGAAATCCACAACCGCGTTTCACGTGGCGATTGCGTTGTTGAAGGCGGGCCAGAAAGTTGCGACCATCGATCTGGATTCTCGCCAGAAGAGCCTGACCCACTACGTCCAGAACAGAAAGCTTTGGGCGCGGCGCGAAAATTTGCCGCTGGAAATTCCATTGCATTTTTGCGTCGCGCGTGCGGAAGGCCTGCGCAACGACGAGAACGAAAGTGCCGAGTTCACTGCATTCGCAGAAACCATTGGCGCGGTCGAACACACCCACGATTTCGTTGTGATCGACACGCCGGGTTCGGACTCGTATCTGATGCGGCTCGCCCACGCGATGGCCGATACCCTGATCACCCCGCTCAACGACAGCTTCGTCGATTTCGACGTGCTTGGTACCGTCGATCCGGAAACATATGCGCTGACCGGCACCAGCCATTATTCGGAAATGGTGCGCGATGCCCGACGCCAGCGCCGGAAGGTCGATCAGGAGGCCGCGGACTGGATCGTGGTGCGCAACCGGCTCTCGACACTTGGGTCGCGCAACAAGCGGCTGCTTTCGGAAGGATTGGCCGCGCTCGGCCTGCAACTCGGTTTCCGCGCCTGCGATGGCTTCTCCGAGCGCGTCGTCTATCGCGAGTTCTTTCCGCGCGGGCTCACCGCGCTTGACGATATCAACGAGACCACGCTCGGCATGCGGCCGAATATGTCGCATGTGACGGCGCGCGAGGAGGTTCATGCGCTGCTCCGGGCGCTCAGGCTGCCGATCGACGAGAAGGGCCGCCGCCGCGCTGCGGCGCGCGCGGAGTGGTTCAACTCCGGCAGCAAGCCGCTGGAAACGCACGACCTGCTCGATTGATCGGCTGCCGGCAGCCGGCGTGTGTCCGGCGACCGTCCGAACCTCGCATTCCCGGTGCCCGCTGACGTTGGCTCGCAGCGGGGCGCGATGGCGTGTCGCGGCCTCTTGTGCGCGCGTCCGGAGGCCAACGCCTATATATTAGGGCGACGGAGTCGCCGCGGCTCCACGATCGTGCAGGACCGATGAGCAAGGACAGCCCCGATACCAAGATCGCCCGGACGGATGCCAGTCAGCCGGTGGCTTCCCGGGCCGAGATCGACGCTTTCCTCGCCAAGGTGCGGGAACTGGCGCCTGCGGTGGCGGTGGGCCAGCGCGGCCGTTTGGTTTTCGCGCTCGATGCCACCATGAGCCGGCAGCCAACCTGGGATTCGGCCTGTCAGCTTCAGGCGCAGATGTTCGAGGAAACGGCAAAAATCGGCGGCCTCGACGTCCAGCTCGTCTATTTCCGCGGGCTCGGCGAATGCCGGGCCTCGGACTGGGTGGCGCAGCCGGAGCGGCTCGGCGCGCTGATGGAAAAGATCGATTGCCGGGGCGGTCATACCCAGATTGGCCGCGTGTTGCGGCATGTCCGCAAGGAATCCGAAAAGCGCAAGGTTCAGGCGCTTGTCTATGTCGGCGATGCCATGGAGGAACCGGTCGACGATCTGTGTGCCGCTGCGGGCGAACTCGGGCTGCTCGGTGTTCCGGCCTTCATGTTCCAGGAGGGCGGCGACGCGATCGCCGAGAACGCCTTCCGCGAGATGGCGCGCTTGAGCCGCGGTGCCTATGCGCGCTTTGCCCCGGGCGCGGAGCGCGAACTCGCCGAGCTGCTTCGAGCGGCTGCTGCCTACGCGGCCGGCGGCATGAAAGCGCTGTCCGATCTGTCGGCGCGGCGCAGCAGCGGCGCACAGCGGCTGTTGCAGCAAATGGGCTGATCTTAAAGCGATCTTGGCGAACTGACATCATGGGTCCCGTTCTTCTTGGCGTAGTGGTGCTGCTTGTGGCGGTATGGGCGATGTACGGCTTCGCGCGCGTCGATCCCAAGATCGCAGCTCAGGTGTTGCGCAAGAGCGGCGGCATCGCGGCCCTGGCGGGCGCGGTCTTCCTCACGGCGCGCGGGCAGGTCGGGCTCGCAGGGCCTCTCGGCTTTGCCGGTCTGTCGCTGCTCGGATGGGTGCCGGGCATGGCGAGTCTCGGCAAGCGCATGAACAAGAGCAGCGGACAGGTTTCGAAGGTCCGATCCGCCTACATCGAGATGGAGCTCGATCACGATACCGGAACCATGCGCGGACGCATCCTCAAAGGCCGTATGGAGGGCGTTACACTCGACGCGCTCGATGTGCCGGCCCTGTTGTCGCTATTGCCGGAGATCGACGAGGAGAGCCGCGCTTTATTGATGGCGTATCTTGACCGCCGGGCGCCCGGTTGGCGTGAACACGCGGATGCGGGTTCGGCAGCGGGGGCGGGTGACGTCAACAGCGGAAAAATGACGGAAGAGGAGGCTTATCAGATCCTTGGCATTCAGCCGGGAGCGAGCGCCGCCGATATCGGGCGTGCGCATCGAGCGCTGATGAAGAAACTCCATCCCGATCAGGGGGGCTCGACGTATCTCGCGGCGCGGGTCAATCAGGCCAAGGATACTCTTCTCAAACGGCATCGGTAGTTACCCCACTCAAACGCAACAAACCGCTCGCCACCCGTCATCAGTCTTTGGTCGTGAAACACGCGACCTTGTTTTTCTTCAATGCCTTGCAGACCTGTTCGGCCGTGTTTTCCTTCAGCCCCGCGAAGCGAGCGCGGTAATACCGCTTCTCTCCCTTGGCGAAGACCTCAGTATAAGGCTCAGCTCCTTTCAGAAGGTTACCGACCTTGCTTTTTGCGTCGGCCAGTTTTTCGCGAGCTTCGTCGCGATCCTCAAAGGCGCCGACCTGAACAATCCACCCGCCGGCTCGCGGTTTTCGCTCGGCAATGGTCTGGCCGGCCGCGGCCGAATTGGTGACGTCGCGGGCGGGAGCCGGTCCGGCGGGTGCGATCGAGGCCGTCACCACGGCTCTCTGGGCGGACGCCTGCGCCACTCCCGGCCGTGCCGTATCGTTTTGTGCAAGGTCCCTTGAACTCAAGACACCCAGGACGCCGGGACGGGCACCGGGCGGAGGGGGCGGGAGATCGTCTGTTCCGGTCTCGGTCCGTGTCTCGGCTGCCGGCGCCGATGTCAGGGCTTGTCGCGCAGCGATCGGTTCGGGCGCAAGCATGGAGATTGAGGAAACCGACTTCGTGGTCGCGGCCTTAACTGTGAACGTCTTCACCAGATGCGGACGGATCGGTTCCGTCGATCCGGGAGCCGGTTGCTCTGCCGGCGCCGAAACCGACGGCGCCTCCGGCTTTGCTGATGTGTCGATCCGCGCGGGTGCGGCTGCGGTGGCGAGACGCACCGGCCTTTCGGCACGGGCGGGCGGCTGACCTTCGGGCTTCGGGAACGGCGAGCCCTGGATTGCGGGTTGAGCGGGCGACGTTTCGGCGACCTCGACGATCTTGGGTGCGGTACGCTTGGTCGAGGCGAGCGCAACCTTCTGTTCGATCAGCGCGCGCATCTTGGCATCCCGCGCTGCGGCTGACGTGCCGCCAAGCACGACTGCGACGATCCGGCGATCGCCACGTTTGACCGAAGAGACGAGGTTGAAGCCCGACATGCGCGTATAGCCGGTCTTGATGCCGTCCACGCCCTCGACACGGCCGAGCAGCCGGTTGTGGTTGGCCATGCGCATGCCGCGATAGGCAAAGCTTTGCGTGGCGAAATAGCGATAATAGCGCGGGAACCGGTCCTGGATCGCAAGGCCAAGCAGCGCCTGGTCGCGTGCGGTCGTAATCTGTCCCGGGTCCGGAAGACCGTTGGCATTCTTGTAGACGGTCCGGGTCATGCGCAGCGCCCGGGCCTTTCGCGTCATCATCTTGGCGAACTCCTCCTCGGAGCCCGCGAGATATTCCGCCACCACGACAGCGGCGTCGTTTGCGGATTTGGTCACCAGCGCCTTGATGGCGTCCTCGACCATCAGGGTCTGGCCCGGACGCAGTCCGAGCTTGGTCGGCGCCTGGCTTGCCGCGTGAGCCGAAACCTCCATCTGCGAGTCGAGTTTGACACGGCCGGATTCCAGCCGCTCGAACAGGAGATAGAGCGTCATGATCTTGGTCAGCGACGCCGGATGCCGGATCGCGTCGGCATGCGTCGCGTGCAGAACGTCGCCGGTATTGGCATCGACGACAATGTCGGCATAACGCGGATCGGCGGTCGACGTCGCCGCGGCGGTTCCGCCGCGCTTGAACCATTTCCGTTTGCTGCGAGCATCCGCATCGCTCGCCGACACGGATAGGATTGCGAATGCGCAGGCCAGCACGGCGGCGCCGCAACGCAGCCCGAGCGCGGCTCCGGTCGATACGCGAAACATGGTCAACCCGTTCCCGCTCACATGAGGCGCAGAGCGCCCGATTTGACTTCCCCCCTGAGGGCGGTCGAACGATCCCGGCCGCGCGCCGGGGCGGCCGATAATCCATTGTCAATCAAGGTAGGAGCGTGGCATTGCCAAAAAGTTAATAAATTCCGATGGTTAACGATTTTAGGTGCGGCGCAAAAAATCGTCCTTGATTTTTTGTGCATCGCAACATAGTTAGAGCGGGACGGCCAATAAGGGCCGGAAAGTGGTGGAAAGCGGCCTTTGGGCCGGGCGCAAAGGGCAAGTCACATGAATTACTTCGATACCAAGACGTTCGATGAAGTGCAGAAATTCGGCAAGGAAACCGTCGACGCGAGCGTGAATACCTTCAGCGCGCTGTCGAAGGGCGTGCAGGCCATCGCGGTTGAGAGCGTGGACTATTCTAAGAAGGCATTCGAGGACGGCACGGCCGCTCTCGAAAAGCTGTTCGGTGCCAAGTCCCTCGAAAAGGCGGTCGAGATCCAACAGGACTACGTCAAGAGCGCCTACGAGAGCTTTGTCGCTCAGGCGACCAAGATCGGCGAACTCTATGTCGATCTCGCCAAGCAGGCCTACAAGCCTTACGAGGGCTATCTCGCGAAGGTGACCCCGGGCAAGTAATTGCCCGCGTCGGAAGAAGTACTAAGCCCGGTCGTCCCTGGCCGGGCTTATTTTTTCTCATGGTTCGCGTTACTTCGAGAGCCGCAGATTGGCGAGGTTCTGTGCGATCGTGGAGAACACCGCGCTCAGCTGCGCTGCATTCTGCACATCGTAATACATGTTCGGGTTTGTCGCGCAGTCCTTGAGCAGGGTGGCATTGCCGTCGATGACTCGCACCGTGTAGAGCTTGATATTGGCCGCCTTGACATTGGTGCAGGCGAGCTTGGTGCGATTGTCGATGCTGGTCTGGCTGGTCGACCAGCGGTTCTGGGTGTTGTCGCCGTCGGTCAGCAGGATGATGACCTTGTCGAGATCGTTTTTCGGGGCGGAGGCGTTGAACGGCGCCACCGGGGACAGCATCTGGAACGCCATCTGCAGCCCGATGGTGACGTTGGTGTTGCCGGTCGGCGTCATGGCGTCTACCTTACTATTGAGCGCGCTCCAGTCGTTGGTCATCGTCATCATCGAGACCGGACAATTGTTGGCCTGATGCGCCGAATAGAGCGTCGCCTTCACCGCAATGCTGGTCGCGGTATTGTTGACGTCGTAGCTCTGGTCGCGGTCCCAGACGCAGCCATTCCAGGTATTCTTGTTGGCAATGGTCCACTTGCGGCCGGCGCCTTCGCAGGCGGTTTTGGTCTTGTAACTCGATGTGCTGCAGGTGCCGTTGGAGTTCTCCCATTCGTCCCAGCGGATCCATGACGCATTGACGTTGCTGGTGCCGACATTGACGTCGGTTGCGAACGGCACGATGCCGACCTTGATATCGTCCGGCTTCTTGGCTGCATTCTGCAGCGTTTTCAGCATATCCTTTGCCGCCAGCTTGAGCTGCGTCATCTTGCCGGACGAGGACATCGAGCCAGTGTTATCGAGCGCCAGTATCAGTTCCAGGCGCTTCATGCCCCAGACGATTTCGGCGGTCGAGCCAATCGTCATCGTTGGCTGCCACATCGCGGTGAAGGTCGTTGGGATTTTGGCCCCGGCGGTGATGTCAAGTTTGAAGCTGCCGCTGTCGACCGTGGTGAAGGTCGATGTGACGGTCACATCGATCGCCTCCGGGTGATTGAAGTTGGCCTTGACCAGCGCATCCGCTTTGCTCGCCAGCTGTGCCGGGGTGAGCGTCTGGGCATCCTTCGATAGCGCGAGGCCGGCCGCATCGACGGCCGCCTGCAGGGCCACCTTGGCGGAATTGGCGCGGCTGTAATCGACGGCTGAGCCGATCGCGCCGATCAGGGGCACGAGGGCGAGGGCGAATGTCATCGTGACATTGCCGCGGTTATCGCGCAGCGCCTGAAGGCTGCGGGCAAGATATCGGCTGAGATATTCGCGTTTCATGACGCCACCCGATCTTTGTCGTTGTTTCGGGTGTAACGGGGGGCGCCTGAAAGCGCTGTAAAATGCGATCGAAAAAAGTGGTTACAATTCGTAAACGGTTTTGCTCAAACGCGACCCGTCGGCGCAGGTCTTTGGATAGGCGGATGCGCCGGGCTGTGGCCTGGCGCATCGTGCCGGTTGGCCGGCCGGTAGATTCTCACTTATCCAGCCGCAGATTGGCGAGGTTCTGTGCGATCGTGGAGAACACAGACGAAAGCTGGGACGCATTTTTCACGTCGTAATACATGTCGGTCTTGGTCGCGCAGTCCTTGAGCAGGGTGGCATTACCGTCGATGACCCGCACCGTGTAGAGCTTGATATTGGCTGCCTTGACATTGGTGCAGGCGAGCTTGGTGCGATTGTCGATGCTGGTCTGGCTGGTCGACCAGCGGTTCTGGGTGTTGTCGCCGTCGGTCAGCAGGATGATGACCTTGTCGAGATCGTTTTTTGGCGCGGAGGCGTTGAACGGGGCCACCGGGGACAGCATCTGGAACGCCATCTGCAGCCCGATGGTGACATTGGTGTTGCCGGTCGGCGTCATCGCGTCGACCTTGGCATTCAGCGCGGACCAGTCATTGGTCAGCGTCATCATGGACACCGGACAATTGGCGGCCTGATTCGCGGAATACAATGTCGATTTCAGGTTGATGCTGGTAGCGGTATTGTTGACGTCGTAGCTCTGGTCGCGGTCCCAGACGCAGCCGTTCCAGGTATTCTTGTTTGCCGGCGTCCAGGTTCCGTTCTTGTTTTCGCACGCAGCTTTGGTTTTGTTCGAGGATTTGGAGCACGTGCCGTTGGCCGCCTCCCATTCGTCCCAGCGGATCCATGATGCGTTGACGTTGCTGGTGCCGACATTGACGTCGGTCGCGAATGGGACAATACCGACCTTGATGTCGTCAGCTTTTTTGGCCGCGTTCTGCAGCGTTTTCAGCATATCCTTTGCCGCCAGCTTGAGCTGAGTCATCTTGCCGGACGAGGCCATCGATCCGGTATTGTCCAGCGCGAGCACAAGTTCGAGCCGCTTCATGCCCCAGACGATGTCGGCGGTCGAGCCGATGGTCATGGTGGGCTGCCACATCGCGGCGAAGGTTGTGGGAATTTTTGCGCCTGCGCTGATGTTGAGCTTGAAACTTCCGCTGGCGACCGTGGTGAAGGTCGATGTGACGGTCACATCGATGGCTTCGGGATGGTTGAAATTGGCCTTGACCAGTGCGTCGGCCTTGCTCGCCAGCTGCGCCTGGGTGAGCGTCTGCGCGTCCTTAGACAAGGCCAGGCCAGCCGCGTCGACTGCGGCTTGCAATGCGACCTTGGCCGAATTCGCGCGGCTGTAATCCACTGCGGCGGCGATTGCCCCAACAACGGGCAGGGTGGCGAGTGCGAATGTCAGGACGACATTGCCGCCACGGGCGGCGCCGAAATCGCCGGCGAGCCGCGACGCGCGCCGAACAAGGGAAAGGATATCGGTCATCTCGATCGCTCCGGAACCACAATGGTGCAGGAGTGTGAGTGCGGTCGGTCAAGTTGAAGTAAATTTGCGCGATTGCACGATCTGATTCCGGCCTCTTGGAAGAAGCCGCTCAGCGGATGTTGAACGATTGCCTAATCCGATGCTGAAAATTGTTGGCATCTGCGTCGTGACAGTCACTGCGCGCAAGATGTCGTCGGACGGGCGGATCGAGCAGGGGCCTTTGAGCATCGCGGCAGATGGCATGGCAAGACCGCTCACAGCCTCGCCAAACGCAGGTTCAAGCCGGTTCAGCGGCGGCACCGGCCTATTTCGCGATCCGCAAATTTGCGAGGTTCTGGGCGATCGCCGCGAACACGCTGTTGAGCTGGTGCGCTTCGTCCACGTCGTAGAACCAGTCCGGCTTGGTCGCGCAATTGCGCAGCAGGTTTGCGTTCCCGTCAATCACCCGCACTGTATAGACCTTGATGTTGTCGGCTTTGGCATTGGTGCAGACTTTTTCGGTCCGCGAGTCGATCGAGGAGGTCGAACTGGTGAAGCGGTTCTGGGTGTTCTGACCGTCGGTCAAAAGAACGATCACTTTGTCGAGGTCGGGTTCGGCGCCCGGCGCGTTCATCGGTTCGACCGCGGAGATCGTCTGCCAGGCCCAGGCCATGCCGATCGTAACATTGGTATTGCCGGTCGGGGTCATCGCATCGATCTTGGAATGAAGGGCCGACCAGTCGTTGGTGAGCGGCAGGATCGCCACGGGACAATTCGTTGCCTGATGCGCGCGGAACTTGGTGGCCTGCGCGCTCGCCGGAGGCGAGTTCTGGACGTCGAAATTCTGGTCGCGATCCCAGACGCAGCCATTCCAGGTGTCGCGGGACGCGACCGTCCATTTCCGGCCGGCGCCCTCGCATGTGGTCCTTGTCTTGTAGGAGGTCGTCGAGCAGGTGCCGTTCACCTCCTCCCATTGCTGCCAGTCGATCCAGGACGCATTTTTATTGCCGGAGCCGACATTGACGTCGGTGGCGAACGGGACGATCGACACCTTGACGTCGTCGGGTTTCTTGGCTGCGGCCTGAAGGGTGTTCAGAAGATTGTGCGCGGCGGTCTTGAGTGCCGCCATCTTGCCGTTCGACGCCATCGATCCGGTATTGTCGAGCGCCAGCGCGAGATTGAGCCGCTTGATGCCCCAGATGATCTCCGTGCTCGCCGATATGGTCATCTCGGAGTTGCCGACCAGTGTGGCGAACCGCGTCGGAACCTGTGCCGTGCTGGTCAGCTTGAGCGAGAAGCTGCCCTGCTGCGGCGCGCTGAACTGATGGGTGATCGTCACGTTCTGGGCTTCCGGCCGGTTGAATTGCGCCATGAAGATCGTCTGCGCGGAGGCGGAGAGGGCTTCCGCCGACATCGTGTTGGCGTTCTTGGAGAGCATTAGCCCGGTCGCGTCGAGTGCGGCCTGCATCGCGACCTTTGCGGCGTTTGCCCGGGAATAGTCGATCGCCGCACCGGTCACACCCATCAGCGGGATCAGGGACAGTGCAAGAAACGGGGCGGCGCCGCCGTCACGATTCTTCAGAAACCTTCCAAGCAATGCGCCCAACATCAGCCGGCTCCGAAACCCCGTACCGGTCCCATCCTCGGGCCGCAGGACTTGAGAATCGGTTCCGCCGGCTGCGACGATTTGGGGCGGTTTTGCCGCGAATTGTCCTCATTTTACCGGATCATTGATGTGGACGGAGGTGCGCCGCCGCCCGGTGCTGGCCGATCCAAGTCGTTTGCCGGTCTTGTGTTTTTACCGGGCCGGCCTATCTGCTGCACTCTGGCACAGTGCTTGCTCCCACATTATTATATCTGCGACGGCTTCGGCCGACACAGACTTGAAGACGACGCTCGAAGTGTTGCGAATGCCCCAACGTGCCATCTCCGCGATCCGTACCGGCGCACCCGCCGCGCTCTCGCGGCGCCCTGAGCCTCTCATGTTTGCCCCGCGCGTGTTTGAACCGCGCGTGTTCGAACCCTGCATGGCCGACGACGATCGCAAAAGGCGCCAGGATGCCGGCGGGCCGGGAACCGCCGTCATTACCAAGACCCGGCCGCAGACCAAGCGCCCGAGCATGTACCGGGTGTTGCTGCTAAATGACGACTACACGCCGATGGAATTTGTCGTCCATGTGCTGGAGCGCTTCTTCAACAAGGATCGTGAGGCCGCAACCCAGATTATGCTTCACGTGCACCATCACGGAATCGGCGAGTGCGGCATCTACACCTATGAGGTGGCCGAAACAAAAGTCACACAGGTGATGGACTTTGCCCGCAAACATCACCATCCTTTGCAATGCGTCATGGAAAAGAAGTAGCCTCGCATGAGTTGAGGCGTGTGTGTTGGACAGTACGTCGTCGATGAGGGGACGAAAGGCCGGGGGCGGCCAAATATCTGGACCTGGTGATACGGGTCCGCTCGAAACGGGTCGTTTTGGGGACCTTTAGGGATATCGAATGCCAAGTTTTTCGCGCAGCCTCGAACAGTCACTTCATCGGGCGCTTGCGCTCGCCAACGAGCGGCATCACGAATATGCCACGCTCGAGCATCTGCTCCTCGCATTGCTTGACGACTCGGACGCTGCCGCGGTGATGCGCGCCTGTAACGTCGATCTCGACAAGCTGCGCCGCTCGCTCACGGCGTATCTTGAAGCGGAACTCGAAAATCTCGTGACCGACGGCGGCGAAGACTCAAAGCCGACCGCGGGCTTCCAGCGCGTGATCCAGCGCGCCGTCATCCATGTGCAGTCGTCCGGCCGGGAAGAAGTCACCGGCGCCAATGTCCTGGTCGCGATCTTCGCCGAGCGCGAGAGCCATGCCGCATATTTCCTGCAGGAGCAGGATATGACGCGCTACGACGCGGTCAATTACATCAGCCACGGCATTGCCAAGCGGCCGGGTCTGACCGAGTCGCGTCCGGTGCGCGGGGCGGACGAGGATACCGACGCCAAAGGCGGCGGCGACGAGCCCAAGAAGAAGGGCGACGCGCTGGAAGCCTATTGCGTCAACCTCAACAAAAAGGCCAAGGAAGGCAAGATCGATCCGCTGATCGGGCGCGATGCGGAGATCAACCGCACCATCCAGGTGCTGTGCCGCCGTCAGAAGAACAATCCGCTGCTGGTCGGCGACGCCGGCGTCGGCAAGACCGCGATCGCAGAGGGTCTGGCGCGCCGGATCGTCCACGGCGAGGTCCCGGATGTTCTGAAGAACGCCACCGTGTTTTCGCTCGACATGGGTACGCTGCTTGCCGGCACCCGCTATCGCGGCGATTTCGAGGAGCGCCTCAAGCAGGTGATCAAGGAGATCGAGGCCACGCCCGGCGCGATCATGTTCATCGACGAGATCCACACCGTGATCGGCGCGGGGGCCACCTCCGGCGGCGCGATGGACGCTTCCAATCTGCTGAAGCCCGCGCTGGCGCAGGGCACGCTGCGCTGCATCGGCTCGACCACCTACAAGGAATACCGCCAGTATTTCGAGAAGGACCGCGCGCTGGTGCGAAGGTTCCAGAAGATCGACGTCAACGAGCCGTCGGTGCCGGATGCGATCGAAATCCTGAAGGGGCTGAAGCCGTATTTCGAGGAATACCACAAGCTTAAATATACCAACGAGGCGATCAAGGCCGCCGTAGAGTTGTCCGCGCGTTACATCCATGACCGCAAGCTGCCGGACAAGGCGATCGACGTGATCGACGAGTCGGGTGCCGCGCAGATGCTGCTGCCGGATTCCCGGCGCAAGAAAACCATCGGTATCAAGGAGGTGGAAACCACCATCGCCACCATGGCGCGGATTCCGCCGAAGACCGTGTCGAAGGACGATGCCGAGGTGCTGCAGCATCTCGAGCAGACGCTGAAGACCGTCGTCTATGGCCAGGACAAGGCGGTGGAGTCGCTCGCGGCCTCGATCAAGCTCGCCCGCGCCGGCCTGCGCGAGCCGGAAAAGCCGATCGGCTGCTACCTGTTCTCGGGTCCGACCGGCGTCGGCAAGACCGAAGTGGCGAAGCAGCTGGCGGCGTCGCTCGGCGTCGAACTGGTCCGCTTCGATATGTCCGAATACATGGAGCGTCACACCGTCTCGCGGCTGATCGGCGCGCCTCCGGGCTATGTCGGCTTCGACCAGGGCGGGCTCCTGACCGACAGCGTCGATCAGCATCCGCATTGCGTGCTGCTGCTCGACGAGATCGAGAAGGCCCATCCGGATCTGTTCAACGTGCTGCTGCAGATCATGGATCACGGCAAGCTGACCGACCACAACGGCAAGCAGGTCGATTTCCGCAACGTGATCCTGATCATGACCACCAACGCGGGCGCCGCCGATCTTGCCAAGGGCACCTATGGCTTCACCCGCAACAAGCGGGAAGGCGACGATATCGAGGCGATCAACAAGCTGTTCGCGCCGGAATTCCGCAACCGGCTCGATGCCGTCATCGCCTTTGGCCATCTCTCGCAGGAGATCATCGCCAAGGTGGTCGAGAAGTTCGTTCTGCAACTGGAGGCGCAGCTCGCCGACCGCAACGTCACGATCGAATTGTCGGACGAGGCGTCGCGCTGGCTGATCGCCAACGGCTACGACGAACTGATGGGGGCGCGGCCGATGGCGCGCGTGATCCAGGAGAACATCAAGAAGCCGCTGGCCGACGAGGTCCTGTTCGGCAGGCTCAAGAATGGCGGTCATGTCAAGGTGGTCGTGGTCAAGACCGAGACCGGCAAAGATGCACTCGGCTTCGAATATCTCGAAGGCCCGGTGACGCCGAAGCCGGAGAAGCTTCCGGCGGCGCGCCCCAAGGCGAAGCGCAAGCCGCCGCAAAAAAAGCCGAAGCCGCCGTCGTCCGGCGGCAGCGGCGGGAAGGGTGGGCCTGGCGGCTCCGATCCGTCCGGCCGTGGCTCGGTGCCCAAGGTGCCGCTGGTCAAGGCCTAGGTTCTTCTTTCTATCAATGAGCGAAAGGCCGGGGGCGAACCCGGCCTTTTTCTTTGCGGTCCGGCGATTTGCGCCAGATCAATGTTGTGGGCAAAGCCGCCCCGCAGCGTGCCTGCAACCAGACCGGCAGGAGACGCAACATGGCCAAGATCATCGGCGCGATCGCAACATCGCACACCCCGACCATCGGCTTCGCCTACGACCGCAACAAGCAGGACGATCCGGTCTGGGCCCCGATCTTCGAGGCCTACAAGCCGATCCAGCGCTGGATATCGGAGAAGAAGCCGGACGTGCTGTTCATGATCTACAACGATCATGTCACCTCGTTCTTCTTCGATCATTATTCGGCCTTCGTGCTCGGCATCGACGACGAATACTCGGTCGCCGACGAAGGCGGCGGGGCGCGGGCGCTGCCGCCGGTGAAGGGCCATGCCGGCCTGTCGCATCATATCGGGGCGGCGCTGATGGCCGACGAGTTCGACATGTCGTTCTTCCAGGACAAGCCGATCGACCACGGCATGTTCTCGCCGCTGTCGATGATGGTGCCGCACACGCCGCAATGGCCGGTCTCGGTGGTGCCGCTGCAGGTCGGCGTGCTGCAATTTCCGATTCCTTCGGCGAAGCGCTGCTGGAAGCTCGGGCAGTCGCTGCGCCGCGCGATCGAGAGCTATCCCGAGGACCTGAAGGTCGCCATCGTTGCGACCGGCGGCCTGTCGCATCAGGTCCATGGCGAACGCGCCGGATTCAACAACACCGAATGGGACGCCCAATTCCTCGATCTTCTTGAGCGCGATCCGGTGAAACTCACCGAGATGACGATCGCGGACTATGCCCGGCTCGGCGGGGTGGAGGGCGCCGAGGTCATCATGTGGCTCGTCATGCGCGGGGCCATGTCAGCCAACATTCGTAAGATTCATCAGACCTACTACCTGCCCACCATGACCGGGATCGCGACCGCGATCTACGAGAACGAGGCGGTAGAGTCGGTGGTCGACGAGACCATCAACGAACGCTATCGCGCTCATATCGGCGCACAGCTCGCCGGCGCGGAAAGCCTGCCCGGCACCTATCCTTTCACCCATGCGCGCAGCCTCAAGGCCTACCGGCTCAACAAGTTTCTGCACCGGCTGGTCGAGCCCGATCATCGCGCCCTGTTCAAGCGCGATCCGGAAGCGGCATTTGCGCAATCGAAGCTGTCCCAGGAGGAGCGCAGGATGGTGCGTGAGCGCGACTGGCGCGCGATGATCCATTACGGCGTCTGCTTCTTCATGCTGGAAAAGCTGGCCGCGGTGGTGGGATCGTCGAATCTGCATGTCTATGCCGGCATGCGCGGACAAACGCTCGACGACTTCATGAAGACCCGCAACGCGCCGGGCGCGCTCTATTCGGTCGCCGGCGCGGATGCCAAGAGCTTTGCCTGGGACAAGGACGCGCGAGCGAAGGAGAAGGCGAGCGCCTGAAATATGCAGCGGCAGACGCTGCGTATCGATTAGTGGGGAAGCCTCGCATGCCACGCGGCCAAATCGCGTGGCAGTCGCGTTTCAGAGCCGGTACGGATTTCTACAGTCTTGGACTGCGCATTGGTCTAGCTGTGCCGCATCGCGATACCGGACTGCGTCGCACACTAATTTTCTGGGGAGGAACTGCAGCGCAGTGTCATTGTTTATTTTTCTGCCGCCGTGTTTCGGCCAACGATAACGCGGTGGAGTGGACAATAACATGACTGTATCGGACGCAAGGACAATCAAGAACAAGGTGCGTGAGTTTCGCGAGCGGGCCTCCAAGGCCAAACTGAAGGCGGCAGCGACCGAGGAGGCCATTGCTCGCCGCATGTTCGAGGATGCAGCGCGGCAATTCGACGACATGGCTGACAATCTCGAAAAGCATGGCAGAACCTATTCGAATGTCCGCCACGCGGACCAGCGCATCCAGGTCGCTAACGGACCGCGTTTCGAGCCGCACTCGTGAGTGAAGCTGCCGTCAGACGGACAAGCGCAGGGCCGCGGCCGGATTGAAGCGCATCGAGCGCCGTTGCAACCGGCCGCCAAGAAGCCATGTTGCGGTGTCAGGGAAGCATCTGGGACGGCGTGTGGTCTCGTCCGGAGGCGTCGATGAAGCGCGCAGTTTGGATTGTCCTGTTCGTCGCGAGCTTGTCGTTGGGACTGCCGCTTGCCGCCGGAGCGCAGGACGTTCCGCTGCCGGCAGCGCAGACCCAGTCGCCCGAGCCACAGACCGAGGCGCCGGCCGCGAAGCCGGCCGCACCGGCGGATCAGCCGCTATTGAAACCGGCCGAGCTTGAAGCGCTTGTGGCGCCGATTGCGCTCTATCCGGACGACCTTCTCTCGCTTGTGCTGATGGCGTCGACCTATCCGCTCGAGATCGTCGAGGCGCAGCGCTGGTTCGATGCCAACAAGAAGCTCACCGATGCGCAGCGCAAGGCCGCGTTAGACAAGTTCGACTGGGACCAGAGCGTCAAATCGCTGGTCGCCACGCCGACTGTGCTCACGATGATGAGCACGCAGCTGGACTGGACGCGCAAGCTTGGAGACGCGGTGTTGGCTCAGGAGCGGGACGTGATGGACGCGATCCAGCGGCTTCGCGCCAAGGCTCACAGCCGGAACAAGCTGGTCTCGACCAAGCAGCAGAGGGTCACGGTGCAGCGCACCGGGCCGCGCGAGATGATCGTCATCGAACCGGCCGATCCGGACGTGATCTATGTGCCGTATTATCAGCCGGCCGTGGTCTACGGCGATTGGCCCTATGTCGACTATCCGCCGTATATCTTTCCGTACTGGGGCTATTACCCGGCCGACATCCTGGCCGGCGGCATCTGGTTCGGCGTCGGCTACGCGCTCGGCTATTGGGGCGGCGGCTATATCTGGGGCGGCCGCTGTAACTGGGTGAATAACAATCTCTATTATCGCAACGGCCAGCGCTGGCGGCATCGCCGCGAGCACAGACGTGGCGTCGGATACAGCAACGCCGGCATCCAGCGGCAGTTTGGCGACCGGCGGGTCGGCAGGAATCAACTGAATTTCCGCAGTCAGGACGGCCGGCAGGTCGCCCGGCCAAGCGCCGATCGCGCCAACCGGGCAGCTGCAGGAACGCTTCGTGACGTGGCTCCAAACCGGACCGCGCAGCGAAACCGTGTTCAGACGCGTCAGGCGATGCGCACACAACCCGGCCAGCGCGCGGCGCAACGAACCGCCGCCCGCAATCGTGCAGCTTACCGGTCACGGGTGCAGGGAGGCCGTATGGCGGCGCGCTATCCAGGCCGTGCACGCATGAATATCAGATACCCCGGCCGCGCCTATGCCGGGCGGGGCGGTGGCGCTTTTCGTGCGGCACGTTTCAGTGGGGGGTATCGTGGCGGTGTGCCGGTGTTCCGCGGTGGTGGCGGTTTTC
>JBMOOQ010000049.1:0-44308 GCA_049324435.1 Pseudomonadota bacterium | reverse complement strand
TCGTAGTGCCCGTAGAGCGGGGTCCCGGGGCCTCCCGGGAGTGCGGCTGACGAAGCCGCACCCGCAGGCGCCGCACCCCGCTCCATCAATCGGCGTCACCGGTTGACGCCCCTCATGAGCGAGGTGAAAAGTCTATATGCTTTTATTCCTATTTTGTCAAGGCGACCGACCGAACAGATTTGACATCGGCGAGCCTCTGTCTAAGATGACCGTCAAACGATACAGATGTACCGCATTGCGGTCCACATTACGGGAGGACGGAAGGCTGCGCCTTGCAGCGATCCGAAGGCCGCATGAACAGACGCATCGCCCTCGAAGAGCATTTCATGGCGCCCGGCTTCGAGCCCTATTGGCTGAAGACGGTGGAGGACGTCGCACCCGAGCGCTATGCGCAGGTGCTGGCGCGGCTGAACGATTTCGGTGAGCAGCGGCTCGCCGCGATGGACACCTCCGGGATCGGCATCGCCGTGCTCTCGCTCGCCGGTCCCGGCGTCCAGATCGAGCCCGACACGGCAAAAGCGACAAAGCTGGCACGTCAAGGCAATGACTTCCTCGCCACCCAGATGCAGAAACAGCCGGACCGCTATCGCGGCTTTGCGCATCTTGCGGTGCAGGACGCGAAAGCTGCGGCTGATGAACTCGAACGCTGCGTGCGCGATCTGAAATTTTCCGGCGCCATGATCAATGGCCACACCAACGGCCAGTATCTCGACCATCCGGACACTTACCCGTTGTGGGAGCGCGCCGAAGCGCTCGGTGTGCCGCTCTATCTGCATCCCGCCGACCCGGTGACGCCGATGCCGGCGCTCGACGGGTATCGCGGGCTCAAGCGCGCCACCTGGGAATGGACGGTGGAAACCGGCACGCATGCGCTGCGCATCGTTTTTTCGGGTCTGTTCGACCGTTTTCCGAAGGCCAAACTCGCGCTCGGCCATCTCGGCGAAACCCTGCCCTATCAGCTCTGGCGCTTCGACAGCCGCGCGCGGCTTTATGGCGTGAAGCTGAAGAAAAAGCCGTCCGACTATATCCGCGAGAATATCGTGGTGACCACGTCCGGCATGTTCTCGTTCGAGCCGATCGATTGTGCGCTGAAAGCGCTTGGCCGCGAAAACGTGATGTATTCCGCCGATTATCCGTTCGAAGACCCGGCCGAAGCCGGCGCGTTTATGGACGAACTGCCGCTCGACGCCGAGGTGCTCGCGGATATGTCCTGGAACAACGCAGCCCGCCTTCTTCGCATCGGAGCGCCGTCATGAATGTTGCGATGAAACGCTCGGGGGACGCACCAAGTGCCGACAAAACCCCGGAAAAGAGTCAGGTTCAGGTGATCGCGCGCGCAGCATCGATTATGCGCGCGCTGGAAGATACGACCACCGGTCTGAGCCTCGGCGAAATCGCGCTCAAGGTCGGGCTCGCGCGCTCGACCGTGCAGAGGATCGTCGCCGCGCTCGAAACTGAAAAGCTGGTGGTCGCCGCCTCTCCGGCCGGCCGCGTCCGGTTAGGCCCGGCGATTCTGCGCCTTGCCGGTTCGGTGCGCACCGATTTCGTCGCGCTGGCGCGGCCGTTCCTGATCGAATTGTCGAAGGAGCTGCACGAGACGGTCGATCTTGCGTCGATCAAGGGCGATCATCTCGTCTTTACCGATCAGGTCACCGGTTCGCAGCGCCTGCGCACCGTGTCTGCGGTCGGAGAATCCTTCCCGCTTTATTGCACGGCCAATGGCAAGGCCTATCTCGCGACGCTCGACGATGCTGCGATCGAGGCCCTGATCGGCAAGAGCTACAAGCCGCGCACGCAGCACACCATCACGAAGCTGCCGCAGCTGCTCGACGACATCCGTGCGGTGCGCCGCGACGGCTATGCGATCGACCGCGAGGAACACACGCTGGGCATCTGCGCGGCAGGCGTCGCGATGCGCGACATGCTCGGCAACTATGTTGCGATCTCGGTTCCGGTTCCGGCACAGCGGTTCCATGCCGGGCGCGCAAAGATCTGCGAGCGGCTGCTCGCGACCAAACGAACGCTGGAACAGCATGTCTCCAGCTCCACTGCATCATAAGGGAGGACCACGCATGGCGAAGATTCGCGGCGTCGATTTTGAAGAGAACCTGAACAACGCGATGGGGTTGGAATTCTACAACCTATCGCATCGCTTCGGATACCAGTCGCCGAACTGGCCCTATTTCGAGGATGTGAAGATCGAACGCATCCACTACATGGCGAAGTCCGGCGTGCTGTCGCAACGCATCACCACATCGATGCACAACACGACGCATATCGATGCGCCGGCGCACGTCGTGCAGGGCACGCCCTTCATCGACGAGGTGCCGCTGCCGCACTTCTTCGGATCCGGTATCGTCGTCTCGATCCCGAAAAAGAAGTGGGAACCGATCACCTATGACGATCTGGAAAAAGCCGCCGGCAAGGTCGTGCGCCCGCGCGACGTGGTGATCGTCAATACCGGCTGGCATCATCAGTACGAAGATTCCGAGGACTATTTCTGCCGCGCGCCGGGTTTCGTGCCCTCCGCCGCCGACTGGTTCGTCGAGAAGAAGGTCAAGGTGGTCGGCCACGATACCCAGGCCAACGACCACCCGCTGGCCACTGCAATCGGCCCGCAGCGCAACGGCCCGCTGCATCCGCACCTCGCGGAGGAATACAAGGAATGGTCGGGCGGCCGCGACTGGAAGGACGACTTCCCGGAATGGGAGCCAGTGCACCGCAAGCTGTTCTCCAACGGCATTCTCGGTATCGAGAATGTCGGCGGCGATCTCGACAAGGTGACGGGCAAGCGCTGCACCTTCGCGTTCTTCCCGTGGAACTGGGATCGCGGCGACGGCTGCATCATCCGCCTCGTCGCCATCATCGATCCCAAAGGCGAGTATCGCATCGAGCGCGGGGAGAAATTCTAAATGATCGTCCGCCGTTTCAACGAAGCCAAACCCTACGAGGCGCCGAACCATCGCGGATACACCTCGCTGCGCCTGTTCGGCGCGGAAGCCGGCGGCTCCAAGGAGATGATCGTCGGCCTCTCGCACTTCCTGCCGGGCGGCGGCGCCGGGCCGGATGCCTCGCCGCCGGAGAAGGTCTATTTCGTTGTGTCAGGCGAGCTCACAGTCATCGTCGATGGCAAGGAGCATGTGCTGAAGGCGAACGACTCCTGCTACATCGGCCCGAACGAGACGCGCGAGATCATCAACCGATCGAACGAGGTCTGCACCATCGTGGTGGCGATGCTGCCGCCACGGAAGTGACTCTGCTCCCTCTCCCCGCTTGCGGGAGAGGGTCGGGGTGAGGGGCGACGCAGACACGCGCCTCGAAGAGACCCCTCACCCGGACCGCATCGCGGTCAGACCTCTCCCCGTAAACGGGAAGAGGTGAAGAAACGGAGGAATCGCCATGTCCGAAGATTTCCTGAAAAATCCCCTTTCCCTGTTCGATATCCGCGGCAAGACAGCGATCGTCACCGGCGCATCCGGCGCGTTCGGCGCGCTTGCGGCCAAGGTGCTGGCCGGGGCCGGCGCCAACGTAGTCGTCGCGGCGGGTAATGCCGCGGAACTGAAAAAGACCGCCGATGAATGCGAAGCGCTCGGCGCGAAGGTCGAGAGCGTCGCGATCCGCCCCAATTCGGAGGCCAATTGCGAGAAGATCGTCAAGGCCGCGGTGGACAGATTTGGCCGGCTCGACATTCTTGTGGTCGGCTCCGGCAAAAACGATGTCGCCAAGATCGTGGACATGGCGCCGGAGCGCTTCCTCGACGTGATGGATGCCAATGTCACGCAGAGCTGGCTGATGGCGCGCGCAGCCGGCAAGCAGATGCTCGCGCAGGGCAAGGACGGCAAAACCTGGGGCAAAATCGTGCTGATGTCGTCCGCGCGGGGCCTCCTTGGCCATCCAGCGGGCTACACCGCCTATTGCGCCTCTAAGTCGGCGGTGGACGGCATCACCAAGGCGCTCGGCTGCGAATGGGGCGAGACCGGTATCACCGTGAACGCGATCGCACCGACCGTATTCCGCTCGGCGCTGACTGCATGGATGTATGAGGACACCGAAAAGGCGAAAGGCGTGCGCTCCGCGTTTCTCGCCCGCGTGCCGAAGGGACGGCTCGGTGAACCCTCCGACCTCGCGGGTCCGCTTCTGTTCCTCGCCTCGTCGGCCTCCGACTTCTACACCGGCCATATCCTCTACGCCGATGGCGGCTATACGGCAGGCTGACCCATGGCAGGCAAGGCACGCATCGCGGTCATCGGCGCAGGCCTGATGGGGCATGGCCTGGCGCAGGTGTTTGCGCTCGGCAGCCATGACGTGACGATCACGGATTCGTTCGCCGCCAATCTGGATACGGTGAAGGCGCGTATCAGCGCGAACCTCGCCGATCTCGGCGACGACGCAAATGCCGTGAACCGCGTCACGCCGGTTGCCGACCTCGCGGCAACCGTGCGCGACGCCGATTACGTGGTCGAGGCAGTGCTGGAAGATCTGCCGCTGAAGCAGAAGCTATTTGCGGACATCGAGCGGCATGTGCGGCCCGACACGATCCTTGCCAGCAACACATCCGTGATCCCGATCACAAAAATCATGGAAGGCCTGACGCACCGCGAGCGCGCTCTCGGCACTCATTGGTGGAACCCGCCCTATCTGGTGCCGCTGGTGGAAGTGATCGGCACACGATGGACGTCGCCACGAGTGATCGAGACCACGATAGCGTTGCACAAGGCGATCGGCAAGACCCCGGTGCATGTGAAGAAGGACGTCGCAGGCTTTGTCGGCAACCGCCTGCAACATGCCTTGTGGCGCGAGGCCGTTGCTCTCGTCGAGCACGGCATTTGCGATGCGGAGACGGTCGATACCGTCATCAAGGCTGCGTTCGGGCGCAGGCTCGCGGTGCTGGGACCGCTGGAGAATGCCGATCTCGTCGGCACCGACCTGACGCTTGCGATCCACAAGACTGTCTTGCCGGAAATCGACTCGCGGCCGCATGCCTCGCCCTATCTCGAAAAGCTGGTCGCCGAGGGCAAGCTCGGCTTCAAGTCCGGCGAAGGCTTTCGCAAGTGGACGCCGGAACAGCAGCAGGAACTGCGCGCAAAGGTGACGCAGCATCTGAAGGCGGCACGGGCGAAAGACGCGGAGCAACGCTGAAAAGATGCGCGGGCCGGTCGATTTCCATGCGCATCTGATCGATCCCGCGGTCTACAGCGAGACGCAAGCCTTCAGTATTTTTGCGCAGACGACCGATGCAGCGCGGGCCGCTTCGGTGCTCGCCCGCATGGCAGACATCGACGAACGCATCGCGGCGATGGATGCGATGGGAGTCGGCACCCAGATCCTGTCGTCGAGTCTGGTTCACCAATGCACCTATGACGCCGAGCCGGACGATGCGCTGCGCCTCGATGCGGCAATGAACGAGACCATCGCCCGCGCCGTCGCCGCGCATCCGGACCGCCTGCGCGGGCTTGGCAGCGTACCGCTGCAGGCGCCGGAACTCGCGACGCGCGAATTGACGCGCTGCATGTCGGATCTTGGGCTGTCCGGCGTCACCATCTCCACCCGCGTGCGCGATCTGGACATCGGCGATGCGCGGCTGCGACCGTTCTGGGAAGCGGTGGAAGCGCTTGGCGCCGTGGTGTTCATCCACCCGGCCGGCAATCACGATCCGCGCTTTCGCAAGTGGCAGCTCTGGAATTCCATCGGCCAGTCCTTCGAGGAGGCGATGGCGATTGCGTCCCTGTTCTACGAAGGCATCCTGGATGCGTATCCGCGGCTGAAGATCGTAATCTCGCATGGCGGCGGCTATATGCCGTTCTATCTCGGCCGCATCGCCCGCAACTATGTGGAGAAGCCCGCGACCCGCGCCAACATGAGCAAGGCGCCGATCGAGTATCTGCGCATGCTGCATTACGACACCTGTGTCTACGATCCGGATACGCTCTCCGACCTCGTGCGCATCGTTGGCGCCGAACGCATCGTGATGGGATCCGACTATCCGGTCGGCGAGATGAAGCCTTCCGAATTCGTGCGCGATTGCACAGCGCTGGATGCCGCGGGCCGGGAACTGGTACTGGCGGGAAATGCGGAGCGGCTTCTTGCGCGGTAGCGTATCCCCTCGCCCGCAAGCGGGAGAGGGATAAGCGGGCAACCGAACAAAAATCCTATTCCTTCTCCAGGCCGATCTCCTTTACGACCTTGCCCCACGCCTCATACTGGTCGCGGATATATTGCGCGGTGGATTGCGGCGTGCCGGCACCGTCCGAGTAGAAGCCGACCTTCTGCATCCGCTCCATGACCTCAGGATCCTTGAGCACGCCATCGAGCGCACTGTTCGCCTTCTGCACGATATCTGCAGGCGTGCCGACCGGCGCGACCAGTGCGAACCAGCCGATGAAATCGAAGCCGGGATAGGTCTGCGCAATCGGCGTCACCTGATCGAAGCCCGGCACCTTGGACGCGGAACTTGTCGCAAGAGCGCGCAGCTGATTGCGCTGCATGAACGGCGCCGCCGACGGCACCGCCAGCATGACCACCTGCACACGTCCGGCAACCGTATCCTGAATGCCCTGCGGCATGGCCGTGTACGGCACCTGGGTGAAATTCACACCGCCAAGCTTGCCGAGCCATGCGGTCAGCATGCCGGAGAAATTGCGCTGGCCGTCGGTTGCGACCGAGAGGCTGCCCGGCTTCGCTTTCTCGAGCGCGATCAGCTCTGGCAAGGTCTTTGCTTCGACGCTCGGATGCACCATCACGAAAAAAGGCACCCGCGCAATGAAGCCGACCGGCGTGAAATCCTTCTCCGCGTCATAGGGCAGCGTCTTGAAAGTATGCGGATTGGTCACGAGCGGCGCTGCGGTCGCGAACAGGAAGGTGTAGCCATCCGGCGCCGCGCGCGCGACCGCCTGGGCCCCGATCACATTGCCGCCGCCAGGCCGGTTCTCGACCACGACCTGCTGACCGATCGCCTTGCCGAACTTTTCGGCGATCAGCCGCGCGATGATGTCGGGTGTGCCGCCCGCGGCCTGGGTGACCACAAACCGGATCGGTCGGTCCGGCCAGTTTTGGGCATGTGCCGCCGGCACCGCGAGCGCCAGCAACGCGAGCGAGATCAGACCTCGGAGCAGCATGAATTCCTCCCATGTCATCGGGCCGTTCTTGCGCGCGGCCTGCTTTCAACCTGTACCGTATTGCAATACGGCTGTATCGTTATCCATCGCACGGTGGCCTGTAATGCATTCCTGCGCAAGCCGCATTTACCCCTCATCGCGCGCTAGCTATAGGTTCTCTCCCTCCCTCTCGCTCCGGCCTGTCACAAATGATCAACTCCGGCCTTCGCCGCCCCTTTGCCCGATGAGCGAGACTGCAAGCGACATTGTCGCGGCGCACCGCTCCGGCGCTGCGACCCCGGAACAGACCGTCCGCCGCACCTACGAGCGCATCCGCGCCTATGATGACCCGGCGGTGTTCATCACGCTCCGCGACGAGGCCGAGGCGCTGGCCGAAGCGCGCGCGTTGATGGCCGCGGGGCCGAACGGCAAGCCGCTCTATGGCGTGCCGGTCGCGATCAAGGACAATATTGACGTCGCCGGACTGCCGACCACGGCCGCCTGCCCGGCCTTTGCCTACACGGCAGGCGCCGACGCAACGGCGGTCACACGGCTGCGGCGTGCCGGCGCGATTGTGATCGGCAAGACTAATCTCGATCAGTTCGCGACCGGCCTTGTGGGCGTGCGCTCGCCCTATGGCGCGCCGCGCAATCCGTTCCGCGCCAATCTCATTTCCGGCGGGTCGAGCTCAGGGTCGGCGGCCGCAGTTGCCGCAGGCCTCGTGCCGATTGCACTCGGCACCGACACCGCAGGCTCCGGCCGGGTACCGGCCGGCCTCAACAATATCGTCGGGCTGAAGCCGAGCGTGGGCCTTGTCTCGACCACCGGCGTCGTTCCGGCCTGCCGTTCGCTCGACTGCGTTTCGATATTCGCACTGACGGTGGACGATGCCTTCACCGCGCTTCAGGCGATGGCCATCCCCGATGCCAGCGATCCCTATTCGCGGGTCATGCCGGCCGGGACGCTGGGCGCCGCTCCGCCGTCGATGGTGATCGCGGTGCCGGATGCCAATGGCCGGCTGTTCTTCGGCGATGCCAACAGCGAGCAGTCGTTCCGGACCGCAATCGCACTTCTGCGCAACATGGGCGCCACCATCAAAGAAATCGACATGTCACCGCTGCTGGAGACCGCGCGTCTGCTCTACGAAGGCCCGTGGGTGGCCGAGCGTTATGCTGCGGTAGGGCAATTCATTGAGGCCAATCCGGATAAGGTGCACCCCGTCACGCGCCAGATCATCATGGGCGGCGCGGCCATTTCGGCCGCGGATACGTTCCGCTCCTTCTACCGCCTGGCGGCACTGAAACGCACCGCGCACGAAATCTTCTCCGGCTTCGACGCACTGATGGTGCCGACAGTGCCGGCGGCCTACACCAAGGCTCAACTCGAGGCCGACCCGATTACGCTCAACAGCAATCTCGGCACCTACACGAATTTCGTGAATCTGCTCGACCTGTGCGGCCTCGCGATCCCGATCTCGTTTGCGTCGGACGGCACGCCCTATGGCGCAACCCTCCTTGCGCCCGGCGGCCGCGATGCCGCGCTCGCAAGTCTTGGCCGGGCGTTGCACGCGCAGACGGAATTGCCGCTCGGCGCGCTTGGCGTGGAACAGCCGCCGCTCTCGCCGCTCGCGCCGGTGGCCAAGCCGGGCGAATACCTGATCGCCGTGGTCGGCGCGCACCTGTCCGGCATGCCGCTGAATGGCGAATTGCGTGCCCTGAACGCGCGCTTCGTCGAGGAAACCGAAACCGCTCCGGATTACCGGCTGTATGCGCTTGCGGGCACCACGCCGCCGAAGCCGGGGATGCTGCGCGTGGTGCCAGGTCAGGGTGTCGCGATTGCGCTGGAGATCTGGGCCTTGAGCGCGGAGGGCTTCGGCCGCTTTGTCGCCGGCATACCGGCCCCGCTCTCGATCGGCACGCTTCGCCTTGCGGACGGCCGGCAGGTGCACGGTTTCCTGGTGGAGCCGCTGGCGACCGAAGGCGCACGCGACATTTCCGAGTTCGGCGGCTGGCGCAAGTTTGTCGAAGCGTCCTGAGTCCTCAACTCTCGTATCGTGTATTGCCGCGGCGCGCGGTATCGAGCGGTAGCTCCATGAACACCGGCTGATGCGCACGCTGCGAGCAAGCCTGGCGCGGACACAAATGGCAATTGATGCCGATCTTGCTGAAAATGCGCTGATCATTGAGATTGAACGGCGCCGCATAGCGCAGCCTGCCGGCATATTGCAGTTCGCAGCCGAGCGCGACCGATAGACGGTGATCCTGGGTTTCGAGATTGATGGCGGGGCGGTCGGCGGTGCGGCTGATGGTGAAGAAGCGGTCGCCGTCGGGCAGTTCGACGAATTGCGGAAGGATGACGCCGGGCGTGCGAAACGCCATGTGGATGTTCCAGACCGGACATGAGCCGCCATATTCGGCCAGATGAAACGACGTCGAATTGAAACGCTTGGTGACGTTACCCGCCTTGTCCACCCGTAGAAAGAAGAACGGTACGCCCTGCGCGCCCGGCCGCTGCATCGTGGTCAGCCGGTGACAGGCCTGCTCGAACGACACCGCGAAGCGCGCGGCGATCCGGTCGATGTCGTAGGCGGTACTTTCCGCAGTACGCAGGAACGGCTCATAGGGCATCACGAAAGCGGCCGCGAAATAATTGGCGAGTTCGATCTGACAGCGCGCAAGACTGGTTTTCTTGGTGATGCCGCTCGCCGCCGTCAGTTCGTTGAGCAGGTCCTCAAACTCGACAAGGCACAGGACGTGAGCGAGCTGAAACACCTGATTGCAATGATCGAGCGCTTCGGAGAGATGAATGACACGTGCGTCGCGGTCGTAAACCCGCAGCGCCTGCGTCATGTCCTCGGCCGCCCTGCGGCGCACAGCGATGCCATGCGCATTTGAAAGCCGGGCTTTCAACACCGAATAGATGTCGTCGGTCTCGCACGCTTCCTCGCGCCGCAACTTTTCCGCCGCCATTTCGAGTGCGTGGAAATAGTTCGAGTTGTCGCGGAAAAAATCGTGAATGACCGATTCTGCAGACGACGCCAGCAGCCCCTCCGGTCCGCTCGCGGTGCCCTGCCGCATGATCCGCTCCAGCGTGGTGCGGTGGATGCCGTAGAGCGCAACGAATTGTTCGACCAGACGCGGGGCGTGATCGATCGCGGCACGCAACTCCTCAAGGTCCGGGACATTGCCGGAAAACATCGGATCGCGAATCACATTGCGAAGTTCGGAGAACAGGTTCGAGCTCTCGTCGCGCACCATGTCGCGCCAGTCGACCTGATAGGTGTCGGCGAGCGCCATCAGGAGCCGGACCGACAGGCTGCGCTGATTGTTTTCCAGAAGATTGACGTAGCCGGCGCTGATGCCGAGCGCCTTTGCCATTTCCGCCTGAGTCTGCCCGCGCGCACGCCGGAGCTGGCGCAATTGCGGGCCAACGAAGGTTTTCGACATGGCTTTGCGCTCGCGAGTGCGAATTTACAATATTACAAATTATAGCGTCATGTATGCAAACTAACAACACATAAACCCGGTTTTGAATGCATTTCCCGGCGGTTCGCGGTTACGTCGACGAAACAAGACTCGTTAACCGCTATCGATCCGGGAGGTCAGCATGCCTTACAGAATCCTCGTCCTGGGCGCGTCCTATGGTTCGCTGTTCGGCACCAAATGCGCCATGGCGGGGCATGACGTGACCCTGGTCTGCCGAGCCGAGACCGCCGAGCTCATCAACCGGTCCGGCACCGTGGTCCGGATGAAACTGAAGGACGAACCGGCGCCGCGACCGATCCATTCCGCCGACCTCCCTGGAACGGTACGCGCGGCGGCGCCGGTTGCCGCAAACCCGCGCGACTATGACCTTGCCGTGCTGGCGATGCAGGAGCCCCAATACGGCCATCACACCATCCGTCCGCTGATGGCGAAGCTCGCCGACGCTCGCATTCCATGCCTGTCGCTGATGAACATGCCGCCCGCGCCCTACCTCAAGCGGCTGGGCACGATCGACACCGATCTGATCGACGAGGCCTACACCAACATCCGCGTCTGGGACCGGTTCGATCCCAGCGCGATCACGCTGTGCTCGCCGGACCCGCAAGCGGTCCGTCCGGTCAACGAGCCGGCCAACGTTCTGCAGGTCAATCTCGCCACCAATTTCAAGGCGGCTGCGTTCGACCTGCCCGAGCACAATGCCGTGCTGAACACCGTCGCAAACGACATCGAAAGCGTGCGGCTCGCAGGACAGGACGTTCCGGTCAAGCTGCGGACGTCACCATCGCTGTTCGTACCGCTCGCGAAATGGCCCATGCTGATGACCGGCAATTACCGCTGCGTGACGCCCGGCAACCCGATCGCGATTCGCGAGGCGGTCGGCACCGACCTTGAGCTGTCGCGTGAGATCTATGCCTGCGTCGAATCGATCGTGCTCGGCATCGGTGCGGAGCGCGATGATCTCGTGCCCTTCGAAAAATATGCTGCGGCGGCGGAACAGCTCGTGCGGCCGTCATCGGTTGCTCGCGCCCTCTCCGAAGGCGCAACCGCGGTCGAGCGCGTCGACCGGCTAATTCAGGCCGTTGGCCGTCAGGTCGGCGTCACCCATCCGGCCATCGACCGGATTGTCACGCTGGTCGATGCCGGCATGAACGCCAATCGCACCCGCGCCGCCTGATCGAATTCGACGCACGTCTGCAACGCCGTCAGCCGGAGCACACATCGTGGAGCCGCATCTCAAACTCGTTCAACCTGCGCGACGCGGTCCGTCAGCCTTTTTCTCCGGGCGTGTGGAAAGTGTCGATCCCGCAGTCTCTCGGGCGCTTGCCGCCGAACTCGAACGGCAGAGCGACGAGATCGAACTGATCGCGTCGGAGAATATCGTCAGCCGCGCGGTGCTCGATGCCGCGGGCTCCGTTCTCACCAACAAGTATGCCGAGGGCTATCCGGGCCGGCGCTATTATGGCGGATGCGAGCAGGTCGACGTGGTCGAGCTGCTGGCGATCGAGCGGGCCTGCGAATTATTTCGCTGCAGATTTGCTAACGTGCAGCCGCATTCCGGCAGCCAGGCCAATCAGGCTGTTCTGCTCGCAGTCGCCAAGCCGGGCGACACCATTCTGGGAATGCGGCTCGATTCCGGCGGCCACCTCACCCATGGCGCCGCACCCAATGTGTCGGGCAAATGGTTCAGGTCGATCGGTTACGGACTGAGAAAATCCGATCAGCGAATCGACCTCGACGAGGTCGAGGCTTTGGCGAAAGAGCACAGGCCGCGCGTGATCATCGCTGGCGGCTCCGCCTATCCGCGGCAGATCGACTTCGGAGCCTTCCGCCGGATCGCCGATGATGTCGGCGCCCTCCTGATGGTGGACATGGCGCATATCGCCGGCCTCGTCGCCGCCGGCCTGCATCCCTCCCCGTTCCCGCATGCCCATGTCGCGACCAGCACCACGCACAAGACGCTGCGTGGCCCGCGCGGCGGCCTCGTTCTCACCAATGACGAGGACCTCGCCAAAAAGATCAACGCCGCGATATTTCCCGGCCTTCAGGGCGGACCGCTGATGCATGTGATTGCTGCAAAAGCCGTTGCCTTTGGCGAAGCGCTGACCCCCGCCTTTAACGAATATATCGAAGCGGTGGTCGCGAACGCCAATGCGCTTGCGGCGCGTCTCCAGCATCACGGCTTCACCATCGTATCGGGCGGCACGGATACGCATCTTGCGCTGGTTGATCTGCGGTCCAAGGGCCTGAAAGGCAATCTGGCGGAACAGGCGCTCGGGCGCGCCCATATCACCTGCAACAAGAACGGCGTGCCGTTCGACACGGAAAAGCCAACGGTAACCTCCGGGATTCGCGTCGGCACGCCGGCCGGCACGACGCGCGGCTTCGGCATCGCCGAATTCCAGATGATCGGCGACATGATCGCCGAGGTGCTGGACGGCCTTGCGCGGCACGGGCCTGACGGCAACGGCATCACCGAGACCGCGGTGAAAGCGCAAGCCAAAGCGCTGTGCCGCGCCTTCCCGATCTATCAGAGCCATTAAACCAAAAAACGACCGTCACAGGAGCAGGATAATGCCAGGATTCAAGGGGTTGGCCGTACCGGGACCCACCAATATGCCGTTTCGCGTGCGTCAGGCCATGGACGTCGCGCTCGAAGACCATCGCGCACCAGACTTTCCGGCATTCACATTGCCACTGTTTGCGGATCTGAAGAAAATCTTCCAGACCACGACCGGGCAGGTTTTCATCTTCCCGGGATCGGGAACGGGCGGCTGGGAATCGGCGATCGCAAACACCCTGTCTCCTGGCGATACTGTTCTGGCTTCAATCTTCGGCCAGTTCTCCCTGCTTTGGGTCGACCTCTGCCAACGCTTCGGTCTTAAGGTCGACGCCATCGACGTCGAGTGGGGCAAGGGCGTCCCGCTCGACCAGTACCGGGCGCGGCTTGAGGCGGACAAGACTCACACCATCAAGGCGGTGCTCGTCACCCAGAACGAAACCGCTACCGGCGTGACGTCAAGCGTGGCCGGGGTGCGGCGCATTCTCGACGAGTTACGTCACCCTGCCCTGTTGTTCGTCGATGGCGTCAGCTCCATCGCCTCGATCGATTTCCGCATGGATGAATGGGGCGTGGACGTCGCAGTCGCTGGGTCGCAGAAGGGCTTCATGTTGCCGACGGGACTTGCCATCGTCTGCGTCAGCCAGAAGGCGCTGGAAGCCGGCAAGACGGCCAAGCTGCCGCGGTGCTTCTTCGACTATCAGGACATGATCAAGGCCAATGCGCAGGGCTATTTCCCATATACGCCGGCCGCAACGCTGCTGCGCGGACTGCGGGCATCGGTCGATATGCTGCTGGAGGAGGGACTGCCGAACGTGTTCGCGCGTCACCACCGGCTTGCCGGCGCAGTGCGCGCGGCGGTCGAGGCCTGGGGATTGCGCATCTGCGCGCAGGGACCGGAATGGTTCTCCGACACCGTGACGGCTGTTGTGGTACCGGACGGCATCGATGCCAACGCCGTCATCAAGACCGCCTATGATCGATATGATCTATCGCTCGGCGCCGGCCTGAACAAGGTTGCGGGCAAGGTGTTCCGGATTGGCCATCTCGGCTGGCTGAACGAGATCATGGTGATGCAGGCGCTCGGCGGCGTTGAGCTTGCCATGCTCGATGTTGGCATCAAGTTCGAGCCGGGCTCCGGAACGGGCGCCGCGGTTCGCCATCTCTCGCAGGCGGGAGAAGCGATGCGGATTGCTGCCGAGTAGCTACCTCAAACCGACCATGACAAACGATGACGCCCCGCAAGCGGGGCGTCATTTTCGTTGAAGTGATATTCGCTGAATTGTCGCGCATCGTCCCTCACAGGGACTGAACGTACGCCTCGTATTCCTCGCGCACCGTGAGGATATGAGCGCGCATCGCATCCGTCGCCGCGGCTCGCTGACCGCGCAGGATCGCAACCACCACCTTGTCGTGCTCGAGATAGGATTTCGACAGACGGCCGAGATTGCGGAACTGCGCGCGGCGGAACGGCTGCACCCGCGCGCGCGTCGCCACCGCGACCTCTGCAAGATAACTGTTATGCGCGCCGGAATAGATCGCGCCGTGGAACGCCTCGTTGATCTCGTGGTGGCGTTGCGGATCGGCGGCCTGAATCAGAAGGCGCAACTGCTCGTGCACGGTTTCCAGATTGCGCCGCTCGATCGCGGTCATGCGTTCGGCGGCGAGACCGGCGCAAAGTCCCTCGATTTCGCCCATCGCCTCGAACATGCCGACCAGCCGGTCCTCGCTCGGCCGCGCCACCACAGCGGCCCGATGCGCACGCGCCTCGACCAAACCGCTCGCGGCGAGCTGCCGGATCGCTTCGCGGACCGGCGTCCGCGACACGCCGAAACGTGAGGCGAGTTCGGTCTCATCGAGCGCGGTGCCCGGCACCAGGACGCCGCGCACGATCTCGTCGGCGATCTGCAAGCGCAATTCCTCGGCCAGCGTGCGGCGGCCATTATCGGAGACGCGGATTTCGCGGGCGAACAGATTCATCGCATCAGCTCTGTTTCGGCGGCTCCATCAAACTCACATGCGCGGCAACCACGCGCCAGCCTTCCGGAAACCGGACCCAGGTCTGCATCTGCCTGCCGATCCGGCCCGGCGCCGACGGGCGCTCATAGAGTGTCGAGGCAACGGCGAAGTCGCGGCCATAGGTGGTGATGACGGTTTTCGACAGGGTGCGGCCGAGCGCCACGGGCGAGCGTGCGGCGCGGAATGCCTTGATCTCCTCATAGCCGTACAGATTTTCGGTCGCGCCATAACGGATGGTTTGCGGCGCATCGCGGAACAGCGAATCGAGGACATCGACCTTGTTGTTGACGAGCGCATCTTCATAGGTTTCGAATGCGGCCGTCACCTCGGCGACGACATCCGGCAGATTCACTTCCAGGGGCATTCCCGTTTCGCTCCCATGTTTCTCGACGTCATTCACGAGGCGCGCGACAACCCGCGAACCTCGCCTTGCTTAACGCAAAGGCGGCCGCGGTGCCACAACCGCTCCCATGTCCTCCAGATATTGCGCCACGCGCAGCGCGATGTCTTCCCTCCAGGGTGCTGCGATCACCTGCACGCCGATCGGCAACGGCTTGAGCGCCACCGGTACGGCGACCACAGGCAGACCAATGAAAGAGATCGGCTGGGTGTAGATACCGATATTCGGACGCACCGGCATTTCGACGCCGTCCAGCATGAAGGTCTGCTGACCGATAGCCGGCGCGGTACAGGGCGTCGCAGGCGCGAGGATCACGTCCACATTCTTGAACAGCGCCAGGACTTGTTCGCGATACCAGCGGCGGAACTTCTGCGCCTTTACAACGAGCGACGAAGGGATCATGGCGCCTGCAATCAGCCGGTCGCGGGTCGCTGGATCGAAATCGTGAGCACGCGAGCGCAACCGGTCGAGATGAAGCGTCGCGCCTTCCGTCGTGGTGATGACATAGGCCGCGGCTCGCGCCCGCTGCGCTTCGGGAATATCGATCTCGCGCGACACATTGAGCGCCTTTGCGACATGCTCGATCGCCTGCAAGGCCTCTGGGAAAGCGCCTTTGCGGAAATAGCCGCCGGCAACCGCGATGCGAAGCCCGTCGATGCCACGCGCAAGTTGTGGCAACGCCGGTTCGACCGGCCGGTTGGCGCTCCCGGCATCGGCCGGATCGTAACCCTGCATCGCGTCATAGCTGATGGCCAGATCGCGCGTGCAGCGCGCGAAGGGTCCGAGATGGTCGAGACTGTCCACGAACGGAAAGCTGCGCGAACGCGACAGGCGCCCATAAGTCGGCTTCAGGCCGAAAATGCCGCAGAACGACGACGGCACGCGGATCGACCCGTTGGTGTCGGAGCCGAGCGCAATCGGAACGAGGCCACCCGCGACAGCCGCACCGGAACCGCCGGACGAGCCGCCCGACATCCGCGTCACATCGTGCGGATTGCGCGAGGGACCGTCATGGACGTTCTCGCCGGTGAAGTCATAGGCATATTCGCCCATGTTGAGCGCGCCGATAAGAATCGCGCCGGCTGCTTCCAGCTTCTCGATGAGTGGCGAGTCCTGCTCCGCCGGCGGACGCTCGCGATTGATCTTCGAGCCGGCGCGGGTCGGAAGTCCGGCCACGTCGAACAGGTTCTTCACCGCGAATGGCACGCCGGCGAGCGGCCCGACCGGCTGGCCGGAGGCGCGATCGGCATCGAGCGCATCGGCGCGCATCAATGCGCGCTCGGCGGTGACGTCGGTGAAAGCGTTCAGGGTCTGATCCCGGTTGCGGATCGCCGACAGCGCGCCCTCAACGACCTCGCGCGCGCTGACCTCCCCTCGCCCGACCGCCGCAGCGATCTCATGCCCTTTTGCGAAGTCGAAGTCCGGCATGCTCACGCCTCGAACACCGGCGCGGGCTCGGCTGCGTCCGGCAGCGCAAACTCATCGACCAGCTTCGCCAACCGGAATGTCACCTCGACGTTGGCGCGGATCGACGGCATCCAGGCGGCCTCGATCGGCAGGCCGAGCAGCGCGGCGGATGAAGTGATCCAGGTGTCGGTCGTCTCTTCGCTCATCGGCACACTCACAATGGCGGATGCGGAATCGCGGCCAGCAATTCCTTGGTATAGTCCGATTTGGGCCGGTCCATCACCTGCTCGGCACTGCCTTCTTCCACGATCTTGCCACTGCGCATCACGATCACCCGGTCGCACAGCAGGCGGACCACGTTGAGATCGTGCGACACGAACAGATAGCTCATGCCCAGCTTCTGCTTCAGATCTTCGAGCAGGTTGAGCACCACCGCCTGCACCGACACATCGAGCGCGGCGGTCGGTTCGTCGAGAATGACCAGCTCGGGCGACAGCGCGATGGCGCGGGCGATGCCGACGCGCGCCTTCTGGCCGCCGGAGAGCTGATGCGGGAAGCGGTCGAGCAATTCGACCGGCAGACCGACCTGCAGGGCCAATTCCTCGCAACGGGCGCGTACGGCGTCCGCACCGCGGATATCGCTCATGCGCAGGATCGGATCGGCGATGGCGCGCATGGCCGTGAAGCGAGGGTTGAGCGATTCGGTCGGGTCCTGAAACACCATCTGAATACGCTTGCGCATCGCGGACTTGGCGAACTCACGCGCCGGGATCGCGCCGATGTCCTCGCCGTCGAACACGACGGACCCGGCCGTCGGGTCGAGCAGCCGCATCACCATCATCGAGGTGGTGGACTTGCCGCAGCCGGATTCGCCGACCAGGCCGACGCTCTCGCCGCGCTTGATCTCGAACGAGATGCCGTCCACCGCCTTGAACATCTCCGCCTGCGGCAATTCGTTCTTCTTGCGAAAGAAGCTCGCCAGCGAGCCGGACGCGCCCTGCCGCGGATATTCCTTCACCAGATTGGAGACGACGAGCAGCGGCGACTTGTCCTCGAGCTTCTCCTCGGCAGGATCAGCGGCGGGCGGCGGCGGAACCGGCATATCCTCCGGCAAAAGATCGCGCAGCGAAACGCCGAGCCGCGGCGTCGCCCGCATCAGCTTGCGGGTATAGGCATGCTGCGGTGACTTGAAGATCGTCGTGGACGCGGCGGTCTCCACCACCTTGCCCTTCTCCATGACGACGACCTTGTCGCAATAGGCGGCGGCAAGACCAAGATCGTGTGTGATCAGGATCGTGGACATCCCCCGCTCGCGGGTGAGTTCGACGACGAGGTCCATCACCACCTTCTGTGTGGTGACGTCTAGACCGGTGGTGGGCTCGTCGGCGATCAGGAGCTGCGGCTGGCAGGCGAGCGCGAGCGCGATCACCACGCGCTGGCACATGCCGCCGGAGAGTTCGAACGGATAAGCGTGGAAACGCTCATCCGGCCGGGCAATGCGAACCCGCTTGAGCGCCTCGATCGCCTTTTCCTTCACATCGGAAGGCTGGGCCTGGACGTGCTGCAGCAGGACATCGCCGATCTGGTCGCCGACCTTGCGGATCGGGTTCAGCGCCGTGCGGGGGCTCTGGAAGATCATCGACATTTCGCGGCCGCGCAAATCGCGCATCTCGTTTTCCGGCGCGTCGCGAACGTCGATGCCGGAGAAAGTGATGGTGCCGTCGGCGATCTTGCCGGCGCGGTCGAGGATGCGCATCACCGCATAGGACGTCACTGACTTGCCAGAGCCGGACTCACCGACAATGCCGACCGTCTCGCCCTTCGCGACTGAAATATTGACGTGCTGCACCGCCTTGACGATGCCGCGGCGGGTCATGAATTCGACGGTGAGGTCGCGAACGTCAAGGAGCGTGTTGGTGGTCATCGCGCGCTCCTTAAGTCCGGCGCTGCGGATCGACGATGTCGCGCAGACCATCGCCGAGCAGGTTGAAGCAGAACACAGCAAGCATCAGCGCGGCGCCGGGGAAGAACGCGATCCACCATTCCCCCGACACGATGAAGCCCGCGCCTTCCGCGACCATGATGCCCCATTCCGGCGTCGGCGGACGCACGCCGAGGCCGATAAAGGACAGCCCCGCCGCGTTGAGAATGGCGTAGCCCATAGTGAGCGACATCTGCACCACCATGATCGGCATGATGTTCGGCAGGATCTGCGTCAGCAGAATACGGAACTCGCCGTTGCCCGAAAGCCGCGCCGCCATCACGAAACCGGCCTCGCGCCGGACATTGGCTTCGGCGCGGGCAACACGCGCATAAAGCGGAAAGTTGATGATCGCGGTCGCAATCACGATGTTGGTCACGGTGTTGCCAAGCGCGGCAACGATGCCCATCGCGAGCACGAACAGCGGGAACGCCATGATCGTGTCGGCGATTCGCCCGACGATCCGGTCGGTCCAGCCGCCGAAGAAACCGGCCGCGGTGCCGGACAGACCGCCGAGTGCGAAGACCAGCGCGACCGACGCGACCGCAATAAACATATCGAGCCGCGCGGCCACCATCACCCGGCTCAGGATATCGCGGCCGAGCTGGTCGGTGCCGAACCAGTGCTTCGCCGACGGCGGTTGCAGCGCCGACATCGTGTTGCTGGCGAGCGGATCATACGGCGCGATCCATGGACCGAAGATCGCACATATCGAAATCAGGAGGAACAGACCGAAGGCAAGGCCCGTGACCGGATTTTCCGAGATCACATAGCGCGCGTGCGCGAACACCGAGGTCTGTTTCGGCGGCGCAGGAGACTTTGCCACTGCGCCACCCGTTGCGGCCGCTACGGCGGCCGTAGTCAAGGGAGCATCAGTGGCAGCGATATGCGCAGTGTCGAGATCGGGGCGCTGGTTCATCCTTCGAGCCTCACGCGCGGATCGATCACGCCGTACAGAAGGTCGATCATCAGGTTGAGCAGCACGTACATGATCGCCATCACAAGAACGAAGCCCTGCACCGGCGCGAAGTCCGACGCGATCAGGGCCTCGATGGCGTAGGAACCGATGCCCGGCCAGGCGAATACTTTTTCCACCAGCACATTGGCGCCAAGCAGAAACGAGAACACCATGCCGAGCGTGGTGATCACCGGCAGCATGGCGTTGCGGAACGCATAGGTGACGATGACAGTACGCGGCGTGAGGCCATTGGCGCGTGCGGTGCGCACGAAATCCGATCCCAGCACCGAGAGCATCGAGGCACGAGTCATGCGGGTGATGGGCGCAAGCGAAAAAATCGCGAGCGTCGCTGCGGGCAGGATCAGTTGGGACAGCGACGCACGGAACGTCTCGAAGTCACCGGCGATCAGACTGTCGATCAGATAGAAGCCGGTGACGTGCGCCGGCGGCGAATTGAAGACGTCGAGCCGGCCAAGCGGCGCCGGCGACCAGCCGAGCAAATAGTAGAAGACATAAACGAGGATCAAGCCGGTAAAGAACACAGGCAGCGACACGCCGGCGGTCGCGACCATGCGGCACAGGTGGTCGATCCACGATCCCTGCCTGACGGCCGCCGCGATCCCGAGCGGCACCGCGATCAGAATCGAGATGATCAGACCCGCCAGCGTCAGCTCGGCGGAGGCCGGCAGCCGCTGTGCGATGTCGCTGCGGACCGGCTGACCGGACGTTAGCGACTTGCCCAAATCGCCGCGGCTCAACTCGGTGACGTAGCGGACGAATTGTTCGGGCAACGACTTGTCGAGACCGAGCGATTTGCGGATGTCCTCGATTGCCTGCGGGGTGGCGGCGGGACCTGCGAAATAGGCGGCAGGATCACCCGGCAGAACCCGGGTGAGCAGGAACGTGACAATGATCACCCCGATGATGGACGGGATCGTGGTCGCGAGACGCTTGCCGATTTGCCGGATCATGCCGTTCGCTCTCTATGCCGCTATCCGCTGCCGCCGCCTCGCCTCCCCCCGAAAGGGAGAGGGAGGAGCACTGCTTGCGCCGCTTACGACTTCACCAGCGCGCGGTAATCCAGCCGGCGATGGAACCAGTATTGGTAGCCGGAGACGTTCTTCTGCATCGCGACGTTGGAATAAGGCTGGAACAGCGGAATGCGAGGCAGATCGCTGAAGGCGAGATCGACGAAGCCCTTCACGTCCTTTTCATATTTCGCCTTGTCGCCGATCGCCGCCGCATCGACGGCGCCGTCGATCAATGCGTCCATCTCCTTCGACTGGTAGCTCATGGTGTTGAAGATGGAATTCTTGCCGTGATAGCACCAGATGAAGAAGTACTCGGGATAATCGAGCCAGCCCGAGAACACGTTGAGATAAAGCGGCAGCACCTTCTTGTTCAGTTCGGTGCGGAAGTTCGAGCCGGGAATCTTGTTGATGGTGGTCTTAATGCCGATCTGGTCAAGCCCTTCCTGGATCAGCACGGCGGTCGGCTCGTTGACGGTCGCGAAGCCAAGATCGAACGACAACGTTGTTTCAAAGCCGTTCGCATAGCCGGCTTCCGCCATCAGCGCCTTGGCCTTGGCGATATCGGTATTGTAGCTCGTCGGCTGCGGCCAGGCGACCTGGGTCGCAGCACCAGGCGCACGGCCGAACAGCGGCGTGCCAAGGCCGTAGAGCACCGCATCCATGATCTTCTGGTAAGGCACGGCATAGGCGACGGCCTGCCGGACCTTAGGGTTATTGAAGGGCGCGTTCTTCACATTCATGCCGAGATACTGGCAACCGTTGGAGAACGGCGTGGAAACGATGTTGAGCTTGCCGGCGTCCTTCAGCTCGACGAAGTCCTTGTTCGGCAATTCGTAGGAGATGTCCGCATCGCCGCGCTCAAGCAGCGCACGCCGGTTGCCGGCCGAGGGCACCATGCGCCAGATGATGCGCTTGGTCTTTGGCAGTTCGCCGCCCTTCCATCCATCGAAACGCTCAAGGATGACTTCGGCGCCAGGCGTCCATTTGGTCACGCGATAGGCACCGCTGCCTGCGGTGTTCTGCTTGGTATATTCGAGACCCCACGGATCCTTTTCGGTCGCGTTCTTCTTGACGAGCTCAGAATTGTAGATTGCCGGGACCACCACTGCGAGATCGGGAATCGTGAGCCGGTCTTTCTTGTAGAAGTCGACGCGCACGGTGTGGTCATCGACGATGACGAATTGTTCGGGCTTGGTCAGCGAACCCGCACCCATCTGGAAGGTCGGGAAGCCGCCGACAGAGACCGCGCGGTCGAGCGACCATTTCACGTCCTTGGCCTTGACCGGCGTGCCGTCCTGGAAGGCCGCGTTCTTCTTCAGCTTGAAGGTCACCGACATGTCGCCGATGTTCATGTCTTCGGCGAGTTCGGGCTTGAACTTGTCCTTGTCGTAATAGGGCTGACCGGCGGGCCCGGTCTTCATCTCATGGCTGATCAGACGGTCGTAGCAATTCCAAGACACTTCGTAGCCGGGCACATTCGTACCGACACCATGGATGTCGAGGTTATTCGGCCCACTTTCGGACACGACCAGGATCGTTTCCTGGCGCGCCTGCGCCTTGGCGGACGAGAAGATGGCAGGCGCGCTGACGGCAGATGTTGCGGCAATGGCAGTCGTGGATTTCAAAAATTCGCGGCGATTCATTTGAGTGCCTCCGGGTCCCTCTGTGCTCGACCTCGGAGACGCTTCCGCAAAGCTTGTGCCAGCCCGGCTGCGCCCGGGCGGAAAACCGTAACCCACTGATAAGTCCGGCTGAATCGCCGCCGCGCATTTATTTTGACGGTGGCTGACTGTCTACCGCGACGGCTGATTGCATACAATAAAGTGATTTTAGCCTATTTGTTAGGCAAAACCACATATGGCGCGAAACCCGCGGCAATCTTCGGTTCAGGACGCTGCAATCCGCGCAGGGCTTGGATGCCGATATCACCCACCCTCGCGCAAGGACCCTATGCTACCGGTCGCGTGACCTGCCTCCTTCTCACAAGCGCTCGCAGCTTGCGCTCGCCTGCCGGATACCATTGTGAAAAAGATCGGCTTTCTGTCTTTTGGACACTGGACACCCTCCCCACATTCGCAGACCCGATCGGCTTCGGACGCGCTCCTCCAATCGATCGACCTTGCGGTCGCGGCAGAGGAACTGGGCGCCGACGGCGCGTACTTCCGGGTCCATCACTTCGCACGGCAGCTCGCCTCACCCTTCCCGCTCCTTGCCGCGATCGGCGCCAAGACGAAGCGCATCGAGATTGGCACGGCGGTCATCGACATGCGGTACGAGAATCCGCTCTACATGGCTGAAGACGCCGGCGCAGCAGACCTCATTTCCGGCGGCCGCCTGCAGCTCGGGGTCAGCCGCGGTTCGCCCGAACAGGTGATCGATGGCTGGCGCTATTTCGGCTACCAGCCGCCCGAAGGCCAGAGCGACGCCGATATGGGGCGGCGCCACGCCGAGGTGCTGCTTGAGGTGCTGCGCGGCCAGGGTTTTGCGAAGCCCAATCCGCGGCCGATGTTTCCGAACCCGCCCGGCCTGTTGCGCATCGAACCGCATTCGGGGGGCCTGCGCGAGCGCATCTGGTGGGGCGCGGGCTCAAACGCCACTGCGGTCTGGGCCGCCAGACTCGGCATGAACCTGCAAAGCTCGACGCTGAAGAACGACGAAAACGGCAAGCCGTTCCACATCCAGCAGGCCGAGCAGATTCGCGCGTATCGCGCGGCCTGGAAGGAGGCCGGTCACGCCCGCACGCCGCGGGTGTCGGTCAGCCGCAGCATTTTCCCCTTGGTGGACGATCGCGACCGCGCCTATTTCGGGCACGAAGGCCAGGATCAAGACAGTATCGGCTTCATCGACGCGAACACCCGCGCGATCTTCGGTCGCTCCTATGCGGCAGAGCCGGACGTCTTGGTCAAGCAACTCGCCGCCGACGAGGGCATTGCGGAAGCCGATACATTGCTGTTGACCGTGCCCAATCAGCTTGGAGTCGACTACAACGCGCACGTCATCGCGTCGGTCCTGAAATACGTCGCTCCGGCACTGGGGTGGCGTTGACGGCATCGCCCGCCGGCAACGGATCACTTCATCATGCTCGGCAGCCAGAGCGAGATCGCCGGGAACGCGATCAAAATGCCGAGCCGGATCACATCGGCGACGAAAAACGGCATGACACCGCGAAACAAAGTCGTGGTCGGCACGCCCGGCAGCAGCGCATTCAGTACGAACAGGTTCATGCCGACCGGCGGACTGATGAGGCCAATCTCAACCACGACCACGACCAGGACGCCAAACCAGATCGGGTCGAACCCGAGATGCACCACCAGCGGGAAGAACACCGGCACGGTCAGGAGAATCATCGACAACTCTTCCATCGCCGTGCCGAGAATCACGTAGATCGCACAGATCGTAGCGATCACCATGATCGGCGACAGGTTGAGCGTCGTGACCAGTGTCTTCAGGTCGTTCGGCATCGTGGTGTAATTGACGAATTCGGCAAACATCAGCGCGCCGGTCAGAATGGTGAACAGCATCGCCGTGGTCCGGCCGGATTCGACGAGCGCATCGAAGAAGGTCCGCCATGTGAGCGCGCGCCTTGCCAGCGCAATACAAAGCGAACCGAACGCACCGATGCCGGCCCCTTCCGTCGCGGTGAACACGCCGCCATAGATGCCGCCCATCACCACGATGAACAGCAGAGCCACCGCCCATACACCTTCGGCAGCCTTGAGCCGTTCACGCCAGGTCGCGCGCTCGCCGCGCGGACCTGAGGCCGGATCCCGAAGCACAGTCCATTGCACCGCGATGCAGAGCAGCACCGTCGCAAGAATGCCGGGGAGGATTCCGGCGGCGAACATCTTGCCGATATTGGTCTCGGTCATCACGCCGTAGATCACCATCAGGGTCGATGGCGGGATCAGGATGCCGAGCGTGCCTCCGGCCGCAATCGCACCCGTGGACAGCCTGTCCGAATAGCCCAGCTCCCGCATGGAAGGGTAAGCCACCTTCGCCATGGTCGCGGCCGTGGCAATCGACGAGCCGCAGATTGCGCCAAAGCCCGCGCAGGCAACGATCGTTGCCATTGCAAGCCCGCCGCGCAGATGTCCGATAAAGGCATAGGCCGCGCGGAACAGCTCCTGCGACATCCCCGCCCGCGTGACAAAATTGCCCATCAGGATGAAGAGCGGGATCACGGACAAAGTGTAATTGCGGCCGGTCTCGTAAATCTTGGTTTCGACCATCGCGAGGGCTGGCGTGAAATTCCAGTCGCGCAGATAGGCGACGCCGAGAAAACCGACGACACCCATTGAAATGGCAATGGGAATACGCAGCAGCGCGAGCATCATCATGATGCCCAGGCCGACCAGGGCTTCCGTCATGTCGTGCTCGCCTTGTCGGGGTCGAAAGTCTGCGATCGCTCCGCCTGCACCGGCATGAAGGCCTTCACAAGATGAACGACGCCGGTCACGGCTACCATAATCGCCATGAAATACACAAAGGGCCCGACTGGAATCCTCAGGACATCCGTAGTGTCACCGTATCCGGCGATCTTATCGGCTCGCAGCCAGACGCGGTAGGACAGTCCGACAATAATGAGCCCGCAAATGATGTTGATGAGCCGGCGCAGCATCACTCGCCCGCGGGGGCCGAAGGCCGCGTCGATGAAGTCCATGGTGACATGCTCATCTGCCCGCGAGACGAGCGGCAATCCGGCAAAGATCAGTGTCAGCAGCAGCAGCTCGGTGATCTCGAAGCCGCCGCGAAGCGGCCAGTTCAGAAGGTAACGGCCGATCACGTCGACCGTCGTGATCGCCATCAGGCAGAAGAGCAATAATGCGGCGGCGGCGCCCAGCAATCGATCGAGCCAGACGCCGCCATCGTGACGTTCGGACGACACAGCGCGGCTACTACTTTCCAGCCGCGACGCGCTTCAGCTCTTCATGGAATTCGGCAAACACCTTGTCGCCGTCGACGCCCTTGGCCTTCGCGTCGGCCTTCCACTTGTCAATGATGGCCTTGGAGCGCTCCTGCACGCCCTTGATCAGCTCAGGAGTGGCTTCCTGAATCTGGATGTTGGCTTTCTTCATGACCTCGAGCGCTTCGCGGTCTGTCTTGTCCCACGCCTTGCCGGCCAGCCGCGCCAGTGCTTCGCCGGAGACCGACATGATCGCGTCCTGATCGGCCTTGCTAAGCTTGTTCCACTTGTCCTCGTTCATGAAGAACCCGAACGCCGAACCGTAGAAGCCGCCCGGGAACAGGGTCGCATATTTGACCACCTGATCGAGCTTGAAGGAGATGATGGACTCGAGCGGGAAGAAGGTGCCGTCGGCCACACCAGAGCTCAACAATTCATACGACTCCGGCGCGGGCTTCACAAACGGCGAGGCGCCGAGTGCCCGCGCCATCTGTTCCGAAATGCCGCCGCCGGAGCGGATCTTCATGCCGGCGAGGTCCTCCACCTTGGTGATCGGCCGCTTGGTGTTGAACATCTGACCCGGGCCATGGGTGAAAACGCCGAGCAGTTTCACGCCCTTGTATTCGTTGACCGGCTGGAAATACTTCCAGTGGATTCGCGAGAAGGCGACCGAATTGATTTCGGCCGTCGCGCCGCCGCCCGGCAATTCCGGCAATAGCGGCAGCACGTGACGCGCAGGCGTGTAGCTTGCCGTCACATAGGACACATCGACCAGACCGTCGCGGACCGCGTCGAATGTACCCGGGGCCGCCGACGGATGCTTGGCCAGCATCTGGAATTTGACGCGGCCGTTGGTGGCCTTCTCGACGTTCTGCGCCCAGACCGCCAGAACATCCTTGGTCAGCAGGTGCTGCGGCGACACCCAGCTCGACATGGTCAATGTCGTTTGCGCCTGGGCGGCGGGCGAAAAGCCCACCAGTGCCGTCAAAGCAACAGCGGCGCTGCCGCACGCGGCAGCGAATGCAAAACGAACCATAACTTGATCCTCCCAAAACCTTCTTGTGTCCGGATCGGGCCATCTTGGTCACGGTCCGTCAAGCCTCTTTTTTGCCGCTCATTGGGCGGCGCGGATTGCTGCGCAACCGCTGCCCACACCGCGCAATTCCGTACCCTCAGAATTTGCGTTCAACCGATCAGGCCAATCCGCCGTGCGGCTCTGCCGATTGCAGCCACCGCTTCATCGATATCCGCTGCAGTATGGGCCGCCGACGGCTGCGCACGCAGCCGTGCTTCGCCGCGCGGCACGATCGGAAAGCAGATCGCGCCGATATAAACGCCTTCATCGAGCAGTTCTCGACTGAAATCGCGCGCCTTGTCCTCGTCCCCGACCATGATTGGCGTGATCGGGTGATCCGTCCCGAGAATCCGCAATCCCAGCGCCTTGAGGCCCGTGCGCAGCCGCGCCGTATTCTCCGCAAGCTTGCGAACCAGCGTATCGTCACGCATCACCCGCTCGATCGCGGCAAGCGCCCCGGCAGCAGAAGCAGGCGAGATCGCTGTGGTGAACATCCAGAAGCGGCCGTCGTCATGAAGCTTCCGCACGAGGTCGGCGCGGCCGGCCACATAGCCCCCCGCAAAGCCGCCGAACGCCTTGGACAACGTACCGGTGTAGAGATCGACTTTACCAACGCAGCATTGCAGCGCGGCGGTCCCCCGTCCTCCCGGACCGATCACACCGGCAGCGTGGCTTTCGTCGACGACGAGCGTCGCGTTGTGGCTTTTGCACAGCACAATCATGCGCGGCAGATCCGCCGCATCGCCCTCCATGCTGAAAATCCCGTCGGTGATGACGAGCTTTCGACCGCGATGCGGCTCCGCCAACAGCGCCGCCAGATGATCGAGGTCGCGATTGTTGTAGATCAGCGTCTCGGCCGCGCTCAGTCTGCAGCCATCGATGATGCTCGCATGATTGAGCCGGTCGCTGAAGATGCGGTCACCTTTGCCCACGAGCGTACATGCAACAGTAACGTTGGCGGAGGTGCAGGAGTTGAACAGCAGCGCCGCATCCGTCTCGTGAAAGCGCCCAAGCGCGTCGCACAGCGCCTCGTGCAGCGGTGTCGTCGCAAGCGGCGGATTGAGCGTCGATCCGCTTCCATATTGGCGGGCCGCCTCGCAGGATCGTTCGATCACTTCGCTGTCGCCGGCGAGCCCGAGATAGTTGTTCGCCGTGAGCAGAATGATGTCGCGGCCGTCCAAAATCGTCCGCGCGCCGACGCGCCCGCCGATGATCGGCTTGGCGCCACGCACCCGGTCGCTGCTGATGGATATCACGTCCGTCGGGGCCCTTGCTTCTGCGCCCCCTCAAGATCGCGGCGGCCGCATCCATGATTCATTTTACAGGGACGCAGCCGCCGTCGCCATGCCGTCAACCGGTTTGATCGCGCAGGCTCCCGGTACGACCCTTTTCGTCCCGCAGCACGATGTAGATCGCCGGTATAACAAGCACCGTCAGCAACGTCGAGGACGCAAGGCCGAACAAAAGTGAGATGGCGAGCCCCTGAAAGATTGGATCGAGCAGGATCGTCGCCGCACCGATCATCGCGGCGAGCGCTGTCAGGAGAATTGGCTTGAAGCGGACGGCTCCGGCTTCGAGCAGGATATCCCGCAAGGTTCTGCCCTCAGCTGCTCCGCTATGCCGGATAAAATCGACCAGCAGGATCGAATTGCGCACGATGATGCCAGCGAGTGCAATGAATCCGATCATGGAGGTGGCGGTGAATGGTGCGCCGAACAGCCAGTGACCGAGCACGTTTCCGATCAAAGTGAGCGGTATCGGGGTCAGAATGACGAGCGGCAGTCTGAAACTGCCGAATTGCGCAACGACCAGAATGTAGATGCCGACGATTGCGATCATGAAGGCGGCGCCCATGTCGCGGAACGTCACGTAGGTGATTTCCCATTCGCCATCCCAGAGGATGGTAAGCTTGCTCTCATCCTTCGGCTGCCCATAGAAGCTGATCACCGGCTTCGGAAGTGCGCCCCAATTGTGTTCCTCGATCCGCTTGTTGACATCGAGGATGCCATAGATCGGTGCCTCGTAAGCTCCGGCAAGCTCCGCCATAACCATGTCGGCGAAGCGCCCGTCGCGGCGAAAGATGGCCGGCGAACCTGGCTCCTTGGTCACGCGCACGACGTCGCCGAGTTCGACCACGGTCTTGTTGCCGGGCACGCTGTTGGCCGGCACCGGCGTCGATGCCAGCACCTCGTTCCACGACAGATCGCGCTTCGGGAGGCGGACGACGATCTCGATCGGATTGCGGCCCTCGCCGCGATGCGAATAGCCCACGGTTGTGCCGCCGAACAGGGCCTGGATAGTGTCGTAGACGTCGCGTTGCTCGACCCCGAAGAACTCCAGACGATCCTGATCAATGGAGATCCTCAGACGAGGACGCGGCTGCCCGATCGAGTCATCGATGTCGACCACATAGGGCACGGACGCAAAGATTTTCTTCAACTCCGCGGCCACCGCACGGCGGGTTCCGGAATCCGGCCCGTACACCTCGGCGAGCAGGGTTGCCAGCACCGGCGGCCCCGGAGGCACTTCGACGACGCGGGCCACGGTCCCCTCCGGCAGCGTAACCGCCTTCAGCCGTTCGCGCAGATCAAGCGCGATGGCGTGGCTCGACCGGCTGCGTTCGCCGCGCGGCGCCAGATTGAGATGGAGTTCGCCGAGTTCGGGTTGCTCGCGTACATAATAGTGACGGACCAGCCCGTTGAAGTTGAACGGCGCGGGCGTGCCGGCATATGTCTCGACAGCACGGACCTCGGGCAGCTTCCGTGTCACATCGGCAATCGCGAACAGCGTCCGCTCGGTGTCCTCGAGCGTCGCACCTTCAGGCAGATCGACCATGACGGACAATTCGGACTTGTTGTCGAACGGCAGGAGCTTGACCGTCACCGACTTGGTCACGAACAGCATGCAGACCGCGAGCGTGGCGAGGCCGACTCCGGTCAGGAAGATCCAGGCGTTCCGCCGCGAGCGCACGATTGGCGCGGCCATCCGCCGGTAGATCCGGCCAAGAACACCTTCCCCATGCGCGGCCTCGTGGTCATGGGCGCCAGCGCCGCCATCCCGCCGGTGCAATTTCATCATCAGCCACGGTGCAATCACGACCGCGACGAAGAACGAGAACAGCATCGCCGCCGACGCATTGGCCGGAATCGGCGCCATATACGGTCCCATCAGCCCGGACACGAACAGCATCGGCAAGAGCGCCGCGATCACTGTCAGGGTCGCGACGATCGTCGGATTGCCGACCTCGGCCACCGCCTCGATGGCGGCCTGCACGCGCGAGCGCCCGTCCTTCATGGCCCAGTGACGGGCGATATTCTCGATCACAACGATCGCGTCATCGACCAGGATACCGATCGCAAAAATGAGTGCGAACAGACTGACGCGGTTGATGGTGTAACCCATCAGCTTCGCGGCGAACAACGTGAGCAGGATCGTGGTAGGGATGACGACCAGCGTCACGAGCGCTTCGCGCCAGCCGATCGCCAGCGCGATCAGGATCACGATCGAGACCGTCGCCAGGCCGAGATGGAATAAAAGTTCGTTGGCCTTTTCGTCGGCGGTCTCGCCATAGTTCCGCGTGATCGTTACATTGATGTCCTGTGGAACGAGCCGGCCCTGAACGCTATGCAGCCGCTCCAGCAGGTCTTCCGCGACCACCACCGCGTTCGCGCCGGCGCGCTTGGCGAAGGCGACGCTGACAGCGGGCACGCGCTGCCAGTCGTTGCCCTTCCCGGCCGTCTCCATCCATACCCGATGTTCGACGGGACTTGGGCCGATCACGACCGACGCCACATCGCGCACATAAACCGGCCGGTTGTCCCGCGTGGTCACCAGAAGTAGGCCGATATCGGGTATGCCCGCAAGCGTCTGCCCCGCGGCGACATCCCGCATGCCATCGCCGTCGCGCACCCGGCCGGTCTGGAACGAACGATTGGCGCCGCGCACCTTGTCCACGAGCTGCTGCAGCGTGACATTGAAGAGTGCGAGCTTTTCGGGGTCAGGCTCGACCCGAATCTGCTGGGGATTGCCGCCGGAGATATAGGTCAGGCCGACATTGTCGGTCTTGATCAGTTCGGAGCGCAACTCGTCGGCGAGCTGATAGAGATCCTTGTCGGTCCAGCGTGCGGCTGCTTCCGGCTTAGGTGACAGCGTCAGCACCACGACGGCGACATCGTTGATACCGCGGCCGACGATCAGTGGCTCGGAGATGCCGACCGGAATGCGATCGAGGTTGGCGCGAATCTTTTCATGCACCCGCAGGATGGCATTATCGGCATCCGTTCCGACCAGGAAACGCGCAGTCACCATGACGCGGTCGTCCACGGTCTGGCTGTAGACGTGCTCGACGGCATCGATGCTCTTCACGATGGCCTCAAGCGGCTTGGTGACGAGTTCGACCGCATCGGCTGCCTTGAGACCATCCGCGTTGATGCGGATATCGACCATCGGCACACTGATTTGCGGCTCTTCCTCGCGCGGAATCGTGAGCAGCGCCACCAGGCCAACCGCAATCGCCGCCAGCAGGAAGAGTGGTGTCAACGGTGATTGGATCGTGGCCCGAGTCAGGCCTCCAGAGAGACCAAGATTCACGGCCGCACCAGAACGTCGCCGGCTTTCAGGCCGGACAGGATTTCCAATGCATCCGGCATGTCCGGACGCGGCATATCGCGGCCGCGCTGAACCGGCACCTCGGTCACGCCTCCGTCGGAATTGCGCAGACGCACGTAATCAATGCCGAAGCGGGTGATGACGAACGAGCCGGGAATGATGACACTCGGACGATCGCCGGCCGACACCCATACGCGGATGCGCTCACCGACAAAATATTCGCCAAGATCAGAAACAACGGCGTCGGCGATGACACGGCCATCCTCGATCTGCGGATAGACGATCCGGATTTTGCCGAACCGGGGCGCGGTCTGACGCAGGTCCTCGCCCGCGATCCGAACCGGATCTCCTGCCTTGAGAAAGCGGGCATGGCGTTCGGGAACGCGCAGCCGCAGGACATAATCCCGCTCCGCGATGGTGAAGATGGCCTCTCCGGGGAGAACGACCGTCCCGGCCGTGACCAGCCGCTTGAGGACACGTCCTGAGGACGGCGCCAGTACGCTTCCCTCGGCAACCTGCTGCTGAAGAACTGAACGCTCGGCAATGCGCGCCTTCAAGGTATTGGACACGACATTGAATGCAGTCTGGGTCTCGTCGAGTCTGGTCTTGGCGACAATGCCGCGCGAAAACAGATCCTGTGCGCGTGTGAGATCGGCCTGCGCTTGCGCGAGTTGAGCTTCCAGACCGGAAATCTGGGCATCGAGCGACTTGATCTGCAGCGCTATCTTTTCGTCGCCGACGATTGCGACCACCTGCCCTTGGATGACCGCATCGCCTTCCTTCACGGCAAGCGATACCACCGTACCGCCGATCCGTGCGCGGGCCGGCACAACGGTCGCGCTTTCCACCGTAGCAAACACGGCCTTCTCGTCAGCCACCATCTTTGGGCCGACGCTGAAAGTCTCCTGGCCGAAACCCTGCTGCCCAAGGACGCCAAGCCAGATCAAAGCGACCGCCAGGACACGGGTACCGATCAGGCGGCGACTGCTTCCGTGCATGACACTGCGTCCGATCATTGCCGGCCTCCACGGGAGCGCTGCTGCATCGAGCGCGCCGGCTTGCGCGGCTTTGCGAGCCTAGCGGGAGCGCACGCGGAGGATGGCTCACAATAGATCTTATAGAGCGTGCCGATCAGTTCTCGTGCGGGTGCGCTCCCGATCGAGTACCAGATCGTCTGGCCGTCGCGCTGCGTGGTCACGACACCATCCTTTCGCAACAGCGCCAGATGCTGCGACACGGTCGAGACGCGGATCTTCAGGAGATCCGCAAGCTCGCTCACCGAGCGCTGCCTGTCGCTCAGCTGGCACACGATCGCCAGACGATGAGGATTGGCCAGCGCCTTCATCAGGTTGCAGGCCTGATCGGCTGCCGCGAACATTTCGTCCATATCTATTTTCATGTCTTCACAAATACGAATATTTGAATATATTGTCAATGCCAGCGGCGACCGTCCGGCATGGAGCCGTTCGGATGCCACTTTCCACAGGAGGTTACCCATGACCGTCGATCGTGCCGTTCTCGCCTTTGCCGGCTGTGTGGTTCTGGTCAGCCTTGCCCTCGCCTGGCTGGTTCATCCCTATTGGCTGCTTCTAACAGCCTTTGTCGGCTTCAACTTGATCCAGTCGGCCTTCACAGGCTTTTGCCCGGCAGCCATCGTCTTCAGGAAGCTAGGCCTGAAAACCGGTCCGGCCTTCGATTGCCCGTCGGTTGCCGCGCAATAAGCGGACCGGAATTCAGCCTTCCCTGTTGCGTCTGGAGCGCAACCGGCGACAGCCGAATGCGCTCCATGCTGCTTTGAGCAGACTGCGGATGCGCAAGCCGGGCCAACCGCTGTTAACAAGCCCGCGCGGGCCAACGCGATATTTTCCACGCCAGCGATTGACACGCGCCACCGCTTCGCTACTAAATCTAGGTGTCACGGTCCGCTGAATCGCAAGATCAGGGGCCAAGAGGGAAGCCGGTGAGCCGTTTCGGCAAGTCCGGCGCTGCCCCCGCAACTGTAAGCGGCGAGCCGAAGTCGATTTTTAAGCCACTGAACCCTTCGGGTTCGGGAAGGCCAGACGGACGCCACGACCCGCGAGCCAGGAGACCTGCCGTGACCCCATAACGACCTCGGGCGGGGTGCCCCGACGGATCGCTGGCGGCTGCCGGTTTGCGCCGGCGCATGCGCGCGACCCTTCGGCTCTCCTGCCCCAACGAACGGATTGAGCCGATGTCTCTTGCCCCCGCCACTCCCCAAACGTCGCGTTCAGCACCGCCCATTCAGACTGCACCCGGCGCCGTGGCATCGGAGCCCGGCTATCAGGTGATCCGCCGCAATGGCGCGGTGACGCCATTCGACTCGTCGAAGATCGCAGTCGCATTGACCAAGGCATTCCTCGCCGTGGAAGGCAGCAGCGCAGCAGCATCCCGCCGCGTTCATGACGCAGTGGCCGAACTCACGGGGCAGATCGTTGCCAACCTGACGCGCCGCGCCGATGCCGGCCGCACCTTTCACATCGAGGATATCCAAGACCAGGTCGAACTTGCCCTGATGCGCGGCGAGCACCACAAGGTCGCGCGCGCCTATGTACTTTATCGAGAAGAACGCGCGCGCGAACGAGCGAAGGCGGCGGAAGCGAAAAGTCCGCAACAGCCGGAACGCCGGCTCACGGTCTCAGCCAAAGACGGAACACGTATCCCGCTGGACGTTACGCGCCTCGATGCGGTGATCCGCGAAGCCTGCGACGGCCTCGATGGCGTTTCGGTCGACGCGATCTCGGCCGAAACCCAGCGCAATCTTTATGACGGAATTTCGCTCGACGAACTGGCGCTGGCTCCGATTCTCGCCGCGCGGACGCTAATCGAAACCGAGCCGAATTATGCCAAGGCCAGCGCCCGTCTTTTGCTCGACAAGCTGCGTCGAGAGGCGTTGACCTTCGTGTCCGGCCGCCCCTGGCAGGCGACGCAGGCCGAGATGGGCTCGGCCTATGCCGAATATTTCCATCTTTACGTCAAGACCGGCATCGCCAGCGAACTGCTCGATCCCGAGCTTGGCCGCTTCGACCTTGACCGCCTTGCTGCGGCGCTGAAACCGGAACGCGACCTGCAATTCGATTATCTCGGACTCCAGACGCTCTACGATCGCTATTTCCTGCATGTGCGCGGCACGCGTTTCGAACTGCCGCAGGCCTTTTTCATGCGGGTCGCGATGGGACTTGCATTGCGCGAAATCGATCGCGAGGCACGCGCCATCGAATTCTACGACCTCCTCTCGTCCTTCGCTTTCATGGCGTCGACGCCCACGTTGTTCAATGCGGGGACGTTGCGGCCGCAGCTCTCGTCCTGCTTCCTGACGACCGTTGCCGACGACCTCGACGGCATCTTCAAATCGATCAAGGACAATGCGTTGCTCGCCAAATATTCCGGCGGGCTCGGCAATGACTGGACGCAGGTGCGCGGGCTCGGCGCGCATATCAAGGGCACCAACGGCGAAAGCCAGGGTGTGGTGCCGTTCCTGAAAGTCGCAAACGACACTGCAATTGCGGTCAACCAGGGCGGCAAGCGCAAGGGTGCGGTCTGCGCCTATCTCGAAACCTGGCATATCGACATCGAGGAATTTCTCGATCTGCGCAAGAATACCGGTGACGACCGCCGACGCACCCATGACATGAATACGGCGAACTGGGTGCCGGACCTTTTCATGGAGCGCGTCGAAGCCGACGGCTCATGGACGTTGTTCTCTCCGGACGAGACGCCGGACCTGCACGACCTGTGCGGACCGGCCTTCAAGACCGCCTACGAGGCTTATGAGGCAAAAGCCGCGAAGGGCGAGATCAAGATCTTCAAGCAGCTTCGCGCAGCCGATCTGTGGCGCCGCATGCTGACCATGCTGTTCGAAACCGGCCATCCCTGGATCACCTTCAAGGACCCGTGCAACATCCGGTCGCCGCAGAGCCATGCCGGCGTCGTTCATTCCTCGAATCTGTGCACCGAAATTACGCTCAACACCTCGGCCGACGAGGTCGCGGTCTGCAATCTCGGTTCGGTGAACCTGGCAGCCCATGTCACACCGGCCGGCCTCGACCATGACAAGCTCGCGCGCACGGTAAAAACCGCGATGCGCATGCTCGACAATGTCATCGACATCAATTTCTACACCATCCCGGAAGCGCGCCGCTCCAACCTGCGGCACCGGCCAGTCGGACTCGGGTTGATGGGTTTCCAGGACGCGCTGCAGACGATGCGGCTGCCTTATGCGTCGGACGCCGCCGTGCAGTTCGCCGACGAGAGCATGGAAGCAATCTCGTTCCACGCCATCTCTGCCTCATGCGATCTTGCCGCCGAACGCGGCCGCTATCCGAGCTTCGAGGGATCGCTCTGGTCGAAGGGCATCCTGCCGATCGATTCCATCGGGCTTCTGGAGCGGGCGCGTGGCGCACTCGACCTCGACCGGTCGTCGCGGCTCGACTGGGAGAGCTTGCGCAAGCGCATGATGACAACCGGCATGCGCAACTCCAACACAATGGCCATCGCGCCGACCGCGACGATCTCAAATATCTGCGGCGTCAGCCAGTCGATAGAACCGAGCTATCAAAATCTCTACGTCAAATCGAACATGTCCGGCGACTTCACTGTGGTGAATGCGAGCCTTGTGCATGATCTGAAAGCGCGTGGATTGTGGGACGAGGTGATGGTGTCGGATCTGAAATATTTCGACGGCAGCCTCGGACAGATCGATCGCATCCCCGACGATCTGAAGGCGCTTTATGCCACCGCGTTCGAGATCGACTCATCCTGGCTGATCGAGGCTGCGGCGCGCCGCCAGAAATGGATCGATCAGGCGCAATCGCTCAACCTCTATATCGCCAATCCGTCCGGCAAGAAGCTCGACGCCCTTTACAAGCTGGCCTGGCGACGCGGTCTCAAAACCACCTATTACCTGCGCTCGCGCTCGGCGACCCATGTCGAGAAATCGACCCTCAAAGGAACAGACGGCAAGCTGAACGCGGTTTCGGCAACTGCCGCCTCGGCAGCCGGGCCCATCGCCATGCCGGCCTGCCGGATCGACGATCCAGATTGCGAAGCCTGCCAGTAACAAAAGCCAACAGGACAAGAACAATGCTCGACTGGTCAGAGAACGAACCAACGCCCGCAGCGCCCGCTCCGCTCTTCGTGTTTTCGAAAACCGCAGCGCAAACCGGCCTCGGTGACATCGACCGCAATGGCGGGCGCGTCTCGATCGATCAGAAGGCAATGATCAATTGCCGTGCCGATGTGAACCAGCTGCTGCCGCTGAAGTACAAATGGGCCTGGGAGAAATATCTCGCCGGCTGCAACAACCACTGGATGCCGACTGAAGTCTCGATGCAGGCCGACATCGCGCTCTGGAAGTCGCGCGACGGGCTGACCGAGGACGAGCGGCGCGCGATCAAGCGCAATCTCGGGTTCTTCGCAGCCTCCGAAAGCCTGGTCGCTAACAACATCGTGCTCGCGATCTACAGGCACCTGACCAATCCGGAATGCCGGCAATATCTGCTGCGTCAGGCCTTCGAGGAGGCGGTACACACCCACACCTTTCAGTATATCGTCGAAAGCCTCGGCCTCGACGAGGGCGAACTCTTCAACATGTATCGCGAGGTGCCCTCGATCACCGACAAGGCGGCGTGGGCGCTGAAGCACACGCAGAATCTTGAGAATCCGGAGTTTCGGACCGGGACGCCGGATGCCGATCAGGCTTTTTTGCGCGATCTCGTTGCCTTCTACGTGATCTTCGAGGGCATGTGGTTCTATACCGGGTTCGCGCAGATCCTTTCGCTCGGCCGCCGCAACAAGATGGTCGGCATCGCCGAGCAGTATCAGTACATCCTGCGGGACGAGAGCATTCACCTGAATTTCGGTATCGACGTCATCAACCAGATCAAGATCGAGAACCCGCATCTCTGGACCAGGTCTTTCCAGGACGAGGTTCGCGGCATGATCGCTGAAGCAGCCGGACTGGAGGCGGCCTACGGCCGAGATACCATGCCGCGCGGCTTCCTCGGGCTGAATGCGGCCTTGTGCGAGCAATATATGCACTTCATCGCCAACCGCCGCTGTGCGCAACTCGGTCTCGCACCGGTTTTCGCCGATACAGAGAACCCGTTCCCGTGGATGTCGGAGGCGATGGACCTGAAGAAGGAGAAGAATTTCTTTGAGACCCGCGTCATCGAATACCAGAATGGCGGCGCGCTCAGCTGGGACTAACGCCCCATCCCTGCAACGGGACGCGTTGGTGCAGGGACGTCGCGCGCGACGAATGCCGCTCACCCGTTGACTGGCGGCAGCGGGTCAGTTTGCGAAAATCTCGTCCACCAGATGCTGAACGCGGATGAAGGCAGCGCGGGCGCCTTCCGTTACCCTGTCTTCTTCGGGACCGGTCAGCTTTACGGCATCGAGCGCCGCGGTGAAGGTCTTCCAATGCAGGCCTCGGCCTTCCGGTGACGCAGCCAGATGACGCGCACCGTGCGTTTCGGAAAGGCCGAGCTTCTTCGCCTCCTTGAGAAGGAAAGCCGCGCCGAGATTGGATCCCTCCGCTACATACAGCCACCCAAGTGCGGTCGGCAGATCCGCGGCCGCACCCGCTGTAAACACTGGAGGCGCTTTCGCGGCAGGCGCCGCAGCACCAAGATCATGCAGATCTTGTCCGGTCAAATCGAAACGCCGCCGCCCCGCAAGATCGGGCAGCAACTTGTCGAGATCCGGGTCTGAGTAAAGTGCGTCGATTTCGCGATGAAACTGGTGCTGGACCGTCACGAACAGGGCATATCGGGCGAGGCTCTCGAAGGGATTGTGCGCCATGATCGCGTTGTCCAGCCGCTGATGCATATCATGCGTCGCGGCCTTTAGGCGCTTGGCGCGGCCGGCCAAATCACCGCCGGCATTCGCCTGCAATGGCGCATCCGCAGTCAATGGTTTGTTCACGTCCCTGGTCTCCCTCAGTCCCGGCCTCATGGCCCGAATGCTTCAAAGCGATCGAACCCGGCGGCATTTTTTTCAGAACAAACACCACAAGAGCAACTCCTTTGAGCGCCACAGTCTTGAATGGCTCCAATCTGAGATATCAACCTAGAGATATTCTACATGCTGCGCCACATTGCGCGTCATTGCGCGTCACCGCCAGCGCAGCAGGGCCGCGACTACCGCGACATTGGCGAATGTCAGAGCCATGATCATTGGAAAAAAGACAGCTTGCCCGAAATGCGATAGCGCGAGTGCGGCCGCCCACGGCGCAGTCGCTTGCGCAATCAGGCTCGGCATCACAAGTTTGCCCATCAGAGTCGCGTAGCCCTCCGAACCGAACATCACCAGCGGCAGAGTTCCGCGCACGATGTAGCTGACGCCCGCTCCCATCGCATAGGCGACGATCGCCACGGCTGCGAACTGCAGGTTAAAGGCCAGGAGTGCCGCCCCCGCCGCCATCATCAGCGCGGCAAGCAGCGTCGACCACAAAGGATGCAGCCGGCGTCCGAGCGCAAACTCGACGATACGGCCCGCCACCTGACTGGGGCCGATCAGCGCACCGAGCGCAACGGCAGCGGCCGCGGAATAGCCAATTCCCTGCAACACGGGAATCATGTGGACCGAAATCACCGTGACAACCAACGACGTCAGAACCAGACTTGCCGCTATCAGCCAGAACAGAAGCCGCCGTTCCGGCGGCTGAACAACCGGTGCGGCCGTATCACGTTTTGCAGCATGATCGGCATTTGCCGGCATCAGCCACAGGTGGATCGGCAGAGCGATGAGCAGATGCATTCCTGCAAAGATCAGGCAGGTCGAGCGCCATCCGGACACCGAGACCAGATAGGCGGTCAGCGGCCAGCACACGGTCGAGGCAAAGCCACCCCACAAGGTCACGCTGGTTATGAGCGGCCGCGCTTCCTGGCCATACCATCTGCCGAGTGCGGAGAATGTCGCATCGTAAAGTCCGGCCGCCATACCAAGCCCCACCACGCACCAGGCGGCGCAGTAAGTGACGACACTCGTCGAAAGACCGACGCCAGCCAGCCCGATTGCAAAACACACGGAGCCGAAAGCGAGGACCGGCCGGCCTCCGAACCGGTCCAGGATGCGCCCGGCAAAGGGCGCCGATATTCCTGCGATCAGAAGACCGATCGAAAGTCCCGCTGCGATCTGCGACAGATCCCAGCCGGTCTCTGCGGAAATCGGCTTGGCGAGAACGGCCAGCAAATAGAACGTTGTCCCGTAGCCGAGAATTTGGGTGAGACCGAGCGCAGCGGCGACAAGCAGACGCGAGCGGCTACCGGGCGAGATCGGCGCTGGCTGCCCCGTCATCGCGAAGCGCTTCGCCTGCCACTCATCGCGCCTCCCGCACCGACAGCACGACCGCCATCGCAGTGTCGCCAGCCGCGCAACCGTGGAACAGGCCGTTGCCGCCGCCGCGCAGCACAAGCTCCTCGATCATCTCGATGATCAGACGGAGGCCCGTCGGCCCTTGCGGATGACCGAACACGAGAGAACAGCCGAAGTTGTTCATCCTGGCCGGATCGATACCGGTCTCGCGTGCGAACACGATGTCGTTGACGATGAACGGATTGTGCGACTTGAAGACATCGACCTTGCCGATCGTCAGGTCGGCGGCATCGAGCGCACGGCGCGCCGCCTTAAGCGGGGCCGCCGGCATATAGCCGTGTCTCTCCCGCGCCTGCCCAAAGCCAAGAATGCGGATTTCGATCCCGGGCTCGCGGGTGAAGTCTGACACACGATCTGCGGCGGTTACGATCATTCCGGCATTGCCATCGGCCGGATGTGTCTGTCCGCCGAACGTCACCGTTCCTCCGTCGCGAACCGGCTTCAGCTTCTCCAGACCTTCGAGCGTGGTCGGGTGGATGCCTTCGTCGCCCGTGAGTGTGGTCACGTCCTTCTTGAAGCGATGATCCGGCACCGCAAACGGCAGCGTCATGAAGCGGCGCAGGAATGCGGCGTCATCCTTCAAGGCATCGCCGTATTGCTCGTAACGCAGCGCGGCGAGCTCATTCTGTTCCTGCGTGGAAATCTGCCAATCGCGGGCGCAGTTTTCGGCCGTATCGACCATCGCGAAATGCCCGACCGGCTCGTCATTGAAATTGTCGAGCATCCAGTTTTCTACACTGGGAGCGCCGCTCGGACCGCGCGGATTGGGATGCACAACCACTGGCGAATTCGATGTCCGGTCGCAGGTCACCACCAGGGACGCCGTTGCGTCGCCGCCGGCGATCTCGCTCGCCGCGGCCGAGAGTGCACGCGCGGAGGTCGCGCAGGCTTGCGACACCGTCGGACCCGTCACAAAGGGCACCCCCATCATGGTCATCACCCATGGCGCGCCCCAGAAGCTTTTTTCCTGTGGCACGGTCATGCCCAGCACTGCGTGATCGATCGCTTCCAGCGGCCATTGCTTGTCTTTGGCCACCTTTGCGGCGGTGACCGCGGCAAGCTTCATGCTGTGCAGGTCGGACAGGCTCATCTGCCAGCGCGAGAACGGCGTCGACCAGTAGGCGCCATAGGGGATCCGCAGATCGGACAGGCCGGTCATGATCAAATACTCGCTTTGCTCTCAGGTCGGGCCGGGTCACACCCGGATCGGGAGACCCGGTTGGGTCGCTCGTGTTCGCCGGATTCACTGCATAATCGATGGCGTACATGTCATACGCCGCTTGCGCAATCCAAATGGCGGAACTCAGGCGGGTGATTCGGCAAAATCAGCGGTGTCCGCGCATCATGGGTTACGCGGCGTCCCGCCAGACCAGCGGCGGTACAGGTCGATCAGGTGCGCAATTAGCGCTGCAGCCAGAAACAGCGCAACGACTGGCCACGCCGATCCGAAGAGAACCGCGCGAAGCGCCAGCACCAGGCAGGCACCGGCAAACACCATGGCAAAGAGGTCGAGCGGTGCGAGGCCGCGGCCAGTCGCCTTGCGATAGGCTAAAAGGAGCAGGGTTTCGGCGATCATCACGCCAAGGATGACATCCGCTACGCGGCCGCTATGGAAAAACTCCTCCACGGCAACTCTAGATGCGGGCCAACCCGGTCAAATGGGCGATATTCTTGAAGAAGATGCGCATATGCGCGATCGGCTTGGCGCGCACCAGCTCCTTGTTCATGTAAGCGTCCCAGGTCAGTTGCTGCACGTCGCGATCGCGGCAGATACTGACGAAGCGTTCGCGGCGATTGTCGCTCGCATACCAGAAGCGCTGCATCATGCCGAGCACGCGGAACACCGAGCCGTGCTGCTTCATGAAACGCTTGCGCGCCATCGACAGTTCGCGTGGATTGCCGGTGTCGAGGAAGCGGCCGACCGCTTCGGCGGACATTTGCCCGCCTGCCATCGCGTAATAGATGCCCTCCCCCGACGCGGGCGCCACGATGCCTGCGGCATCGCCAGCCAGCACAATGTCGCGCCCGTTGTCCCAGCGCGACAACGGGCGCAACGGAATCGGTGCGCCCTCGCGGCGGATGGTTTCGAGCCCATCAAGCCCCGCGCATTCGCGTAGCGCGCCGACGGCATTGCGAAGCGAAAAGCCCTTGCAGGCGCTGCCGGTGCCGATACTCGCAGTGTCGCCGTGGGGGAAAATCCAGCTGTAGAAATCCGGCGAGAGCGCGCCGCGGTAATAGACATCGCATCGCTTGCCGTCAAAAAACCAGCTGTCCTGCCGTGGCGAACGCACGATCTCATGATAGGCGAAGACATAGGGAACCGTTTCAAGTTCGAGCATCGCCTCGCGTGCCACCGCAGACAGCGCGCCGTCCGCCCCGATCACCGCCCGCGCGCGGACCGCGGCGTCCTTCCCTTTCGCGCGGTAGTGCAGAATGGCCGTGCCGTCGGCATCGCGCTCGAATGCATGGAAGGTGCCGGTTTTTCGGACCGCACCATGGCTTGCCGCGCGCTCCCGCAGCCATTCATCGAATACGTCGCGATCGACCATACCGACGAAGCCGCCGTCGATCGGCATATCGACATGACGGTCCTTGGGCGACACGATGCGCGCGGAGGTCACCTTCGCAACCAGCAACTCATCCGGTATCTCGAAGTCGCGGATCAAACGCGGCGGAATCGCTCCGCCGCACGGCTTGATTCGGCCCGCGCGGTCGAGCAGCAGCACCGACCGGCCCTGTCGGGCAAGCACGCTCGCGGCGGTCGCGCCGCTCGGTCCGCCACCGACGACGGCAACGTCGAACATCTCATGCGGAGGCATGGGCATTCCTCCCTGATATCGCATTGGTATCTGTTTCGATTGTCGCTTTATGGCCAAGCTGCACAGCCAGACCGGCGGCGGCCAGGAAAAGAAGTCCCTCGATCGTGAATACTGTACCGTAGGCTGCCGCAGGCGATCCGAGCCAATGACGCGCAACGTCCGATGCGGCCGCGCCGAGGAACCCGCCGAGCCCGAAGGCGAAAGCTTGCGCCGCGCCCCACAGCCCCATCCGGACGCCTTCGCGCGACGGTGCGCCGTTCGCAACCAGTGCCATCATCGAACCGATGGCGGCCACGGCATAGACGCCGTTGAAGAAGCCCAAGAGAAAGACTGACGCCCGCAGCGGCCAGGACGGACCGACAGCAGCCGCCATCACAAGACCGAACAGGGCGATCGCCGAGCAAACGCACCCGGTGACCGTCCACATCCGCAGCGAGCCCAGCCGCCGTCCGCCAATGGCGCTTCCGGCAATCGCGACCAGAACCATGCCGGCGAGGACGCCGCTGTTCTGCACGCCGGAGAGCTTCGTCGACTCGCCGGGCGTATAGCCGAACACGATCCCCGCAAACGGTTCGAGGATCAAATCCTGCGCGCTGAACGCAAGCATCGATACAAAAACGAAAATGCCGAAGCGACGCGCCTGCGGTTCGGCCCACACTTCGGCCAGCGCCTCGCGGAACGAGGCCTTACGCGCGCCCGGTTCACTTTCCCGCGCAGGCGCGGGAGCGCCCTCCACGCCCCAGACGGCGATGAGCGACAGCACGAAAGCCGAAAGCGATATGCCGCTCGCCACCGCGACCAGACGCGCGGGAGAAAACGGATCGAGCAGCGAACCGGCCGTCGCCGCGGTCACGATAAAGCCTGCGATCATCATGACCCAGACGATGGTTGCGGCCGCCGGGCGGCGGCGCTCATCGGTTCGTGTCGCGAGCAGCACCAGGAGTGTCGTGCCGGATGCGCCGACACCGAAACCGATACAAAAGAAGCCTGCGACCGCAAGCGCGATGCCTGCGACCGGATGCGTTGCCATCAACGCGGTCGCGATCGCGGCAATCGTGCCGCCGGCGCATAGGACCGCCATGCCGCCGACAATCCATGGCGTCCGCCGCCCGCCCTTGTCGGAGCCGAAGCCGAAGCGCGGACGGAAAATCTGAAGCGCATAATGCAGGGCGACGAGCGCACCGGGGACGATGGCCGGCAACGCCATTTCCACCACCATCACTCGGTTCAGGGTCGATGTCGTGAGAACGACAATGGCGCCGAGCGCGGTCTGGACGAGGCCAAGCCGTACAATGCCGAACCAGCCAAGGGGTGCTGCCGCGGTCATGCGCCACCCACCAGCGCACGGACGGCGAAGGCGCTGATCAGCATGCCGCTGACGTAGAGCGTGACGCCCGTTGCGTTGTACCAGGCGGCCTTGCCGCGCGGATCGCGCAACAGCCGTGGCATGAGAGCGGTTCATGTTTTAACGGAAGCATATCCGGCATTGGCGAAGTAGTTGCCGCACTCGCTGGGTTCGATGGTGCCGACGAGGGCTCCGATCTGTCGCCACGTGTCCTCGACCGTGCGCCTCTGGG
>JBMOOQ010000048.1:0-172397 GCA_049324435.1 Pseudomonadota bacterium | reverse complement strand
AATCCGCGCCGCCTCGTTCCGCGAAAGGCCGTCTTCAACGACAGCCTTGATTACCCGAATGCGAAGAGCCTCTCCATGCGCCATCCAAGCCAGCCTCCTCCCGGCCGCAAGGATGAATCATGCTTCGCCTGATTTGGGAATCCCTGACGATTCAAATCGACCCCAACTCGCTCTAATATATATTAGCCAGAACTCGATCTGACAAAGCTGCGCGGGCTCTATTACTTCGGGAGCGCTCCGGCCTCGATCAGATCGAGAAGAGAAGATGCGAATGCGGCACGCTGAGGAAGCCGGCCGTCTGTCCAATAGCCACTTCAGCCCTGCGCCACCCTCAGCGGCGTCACCGTTGCGCCCTCGCGCAGCGCATCGAGCTTGTCCGCCCACCATTGCATCATGCGCACGCGCTCGTCCCAGAACTCGGCCCGGGCATAGGCGCGGCGCACGGCATCCCCGTCCTCATGGGCAAGCTGGCGCTCGATGGCATCCGCGTGCCACAGCCCGCTCTCGTTCAGAAGCGACGAAGCCGTGGCCCGGAAGCCGTGCGCCGTCGCGTCATCCTTTGAATAGCCGAGCCGGCGCAGCGCCGCGTTGAGCGTGTTGTCGGAGATCGGCCGCGCCTGCGACCAGACGCTCGGAAACACCAACGTGCCGTGGCCGGTGATGTCGCGAAGCTGCGTCAGAATGGCGATCGCCTGCGACGGCAACGGCACCTTGTGCGGGCGGCGCATCTTCATGCGTTGCGCCGGGATCGACCACACGGCCGCTTCGAGGTTGAATTCGGGCCACTCCGCCAGTCGCAATTCGCCGGGGCGCGGGAACAGATAGGCCATTAGCTGCAGCGCGGCCTTGGTCACCGGCTGGCCCTCATAGCCCCACACCGAGCGAAGCAACGCGCCGACCGCCTTCGGATCGGTTACGGCCGCGCGCGGCTTGACCTTCGGCGTGGTCAGCGCGCCGCGCAGGGCGAAGGTCGGGTCGTTGTCGGCGCGCGCGGTGGCGATGGCGTAGCGGAAGACTGTCCCGATGGTGCTGCGGAGACGGCGCGCAGTCTCAAGCCGGCCGCGCACTTCGACCTTGCGCAACACGGCGAGCACTTCGGCGGCGCTGATCTCGCCGATGGGCCGATTGCCGATGAGCGGGCGGGCAAAGTCGAAAAGCCATTTCGTTTTCTTGAGAGTCGTCTCGGCGCGGCCTTCCCTGGCCATCTTCGCGAGCAACTCGTCGGCGACCGCGGCGAAGGTGTTGCCGGCGGCGATCGCACGGGCGAGCTTCTCCGCCCGCTTTTGCACCATCGGGTCCGTGCCGTCGCGCAACAAGGCTCTCGCCGCTTCGCGGCGCCGGCGCGCTTCGGCAAGAGAGACCTCAGGATAGATGCCGAACGCGAGCTTCTTCTGCTTGCCGTCGTAACGGTAGGCCAGCTTCCAATACTTCGACCCGTTGGGATGAACATGCAGTTGCAGCCCGCCGCCGTCCGAGAGCTTGATCAGCCGGACCGCAGGTTTGGTTTTGCGAATGGCGGTATCGGTGAGCGGCATCTTGTTGGCCCATCGTCTATTGGCCTCATCCTGGGCCAACAAATGGGCCAACAAAATTGTTGGCTTTGGGCGATTGGCCGCGGACGCTCGCGACCGAAATTATCCGATAAACACTTGAAATTCAAGGCGTTTCCGGACGCCTGCGAACATCTGCAAACGGGGCCGTGGTGCCCAGGGGCGGAATCGAACCACCGACACTGCGATTTTCAGTCGCATGCTCTACCAACTGAGCTACCTGGGCGCCGGGTCCCCCCAACGGGGGGCCTTGGTCAGAGCGCCGCGTTATAGAGGCCGGGTCCGACCATGTCCAGCATTGCAAAGCACAATCCGGCCTGCGCCCACGGGCGGCCGAAGCGGCCCGCATCAATCCTCTGCCTCCCCGTCCCGCGCCCGCGGCCGCTCCGGGTCGTCGTCGGTCTCCCGCACCGGAATGGCATAGACCCCGCTCATCCAGCGGTTCAGATCGACGTCGCCGCAGCGCCGCGAGCAGAATGGCCGGAATTGCTGCAAGGAGGGCTTTCCGCAGATCGGGCAGGGCTTGTCGGGCACGAGCGACGGGCTGTTCATGGTGCGAAGATAGGCGGAAAAGAAGAGGATGGAAGCACCTCATTGCCCGGACAGGTTTGGCCAAAAGCCTATCCGCGCCCCTCGGCAGCGGCGGCGGAATCCCGTTCCCGAAGCGCCGTCTTCAGCACCTTGCCGTAATTGTTCTTCGGCAGCGCATCAACGAACACGTAATCCTTCGGCCGCTTGAAGCGCGCAATCGCATTCAGGCAGAGCGTGTCGAGTTCGGCGCGATCCGCCTCCCCTACCACATAGGCCACCACGACCTCGCCCCATTCGCGGTCGGGCCGGCCGATTACCGACACTTCGCGGACCCCGGGATGGCGCAACAGCACCTCCTCGACCTCGCGCGGATAGATGTTGGAGCCGCCGGAAATGATCAGATCCTTGGAGCGGTCCTTCAGATACAGATAGCCTTCGGCATCGAGCACGCCGACATCGCCGGTATGCAGGAAGCCGTCCCGTAACGCCTGGGCGCTCGCTTCCTCGTTCTGCCAGTAGCCCGCCATCACCGTCTCGCCGCGACAGAGGATTTCGCCGGGCTCTCCGTCCGGGAAGGCGAGCCCGCGCTCGTTCGCGATCGCAAGCTCGATGCAGGAGAACGCGCGGCCCGCCGATTCGAGCCGTTCGCGCCAGCGCGGGTGGCGGCGGTCAGCGATCTCGCTCTTCGGCAGCACCGTGATGGTCATCGGACTCTCGCCCTGTCCGTAAATCTGCGCGAAACGCGGCCCGAACCGGTCGAGCGCACGGATCGTATCCTCCACATACATCGGCGCGCCGCCCCACACGATGGTGCGGATATTGTCGGCGCGGCACTCGCCCGGATGATCGACCAGCCGTTTCACCATCGTCGGCGCCGCAAACATCGAAAGGCGGGGCCAGGCATCGATCAGCGCAAAGATCTCGTCCGCGTCGAAGCCGCCGGATTCCGGCACGACATTGACGCCAGCCCGCATGACATAGGGGATCATGTAGAGGCCCGAGCCGTGGCTCATCGGTGCGGCATGCAACAGCGGGTCGCCCGGCGCGGTGCGGTCGACTTCATCAACATAAGCCTGTGCCATCGCCGCGAGATTGCGATGCGTCAGCATCGCGCCCTTCGGCCGCCCCGTCGTGCCCGATGTATAAAACAGCCAGGCGAGATCGTGCGGCTCGCGCGGCGTGAGCGGGACCGGATCGGCGGCGAGCAGCGTATCGAACGAGCGTCCGCCAAACACCACGATATGCTCAAGCGAGGGCGGCGCATGCGCCTCGATCACGGTAGCGAGATCGGGCGAGGCGAAACAGACCCGCGCGCCGGAATGTTCGAGAATGTAGTTCAGTTCGGCGCCGTGCAGCTTGGCGTTAGCAGGTACGCCGACGAGTCCCGCATGCCAGATCGCATACAGCGCCGCGACATATTCGGGGCGGTTGGCCGAGACGATGGCGGCGCGATCGCCCTCCACAAGTCCGAACCGCGCGCGCAGGGCACCCGCAATCCGCGCCACCCGTCCGGCGAGCTCCGCATAATCATGCAGGATGCCAGTGCCGTAACCGATCGCGGGACGATGCGGATAGGTGCGCGCCGACACGTCAAGATACTGCGCGAGATTCATGGGTGCTCCGTCATTGCGAGGGCCCGACCCGGCAATCCATCAATCCGAAAACTCTTGAACTGCGACTTGGATCTTTTCTTGGTGGATGCGCGGGTCAAGCCCGCACCGCATGTCATACGTTGCGGCTGGCGCTCAGGAATTCAGCCATCCGAAATGGATCGGGAAGCCCTCGCCCTGCAACAACGCCAGGGTCTCGTAGAGCGGCAGGCCCACCACATTGGTGTAAGAGCCGACCAGTTTCACCACGAACGATCCGGCGAGACCCTGGATGGCGTAGCCGCCGGCCTTGCCGCGCCATTCGCCGGAGGCGAGATAGGCTTCGATATCTTCCTTGGTAAGTCGCTTGAACCGTACCCGCGTCTCCACCATCCGCTGCCGGAAGCTTTCGTTCGGCGTCACAAGGCACACTGATGTGTGGACGCGGTGATTGCGCCCCGACAGGAGCCGCAGACATTGCCCGGCCTCGTCGAGAAGTTCCGCCTTCGGCAGAATCCGGCGGCCGACCGCGACCACGGTATCGGCGGCGATGATGTAGGCCCCGCGCAATTCCTCGTTCAGCCGCACGGCCTCCAGTGCGGCCTCTGCCTTGGCGCGCGCGAGCCGCGTGACGCAGGCGCGCGGCAGTTCGCCCTTATAGGGGATTTCGTCGACATCGGCCGGCTGCAGCGCGTCGGGTTCGATCCCGGCCTGGTTGATCAGGGTGAGCCTGCGGGGCGAACCGGATGCGAGGACAAGTTTGGGCCGGCCGATCATGGGATGGTGCGCGGTTAAGTCGAATGCCGGAGGCGCGTGACGCGCTCGAAATGGGCCGCAAGACCTATCGGAATCGGGCGGGTTTCACAACCGGACAAGCAAAGCCCGGCGGCTCAATCCCCCGCCCTTCCCGGCCCGCCGAACCGGGCCCGGATCTTGTCCATCAATTGGTCCCGGACCGTCCGGTAGGCCTCAAGCTTCTGCTCGCGGGTGTCGCCGATGTCGCTTGGGTCCGGCGTCGGCCAGTATTCGACATCGGCGGCGATCGTCCGGGTCAGATCGAGGGCTTTGTGATGAGCTTCGGGCGACAGGGTCACGATCAGATCGAAATTCAGCCCCTCCATGTCTTCAAGCTGTTCGAAGGTCTGCGGCTTGTGCTTGGAGATATCGAGGCCGATTTCCTCCATCACCGCTGCCGCAAACGGGTCCGGCTCGCCCGGCTTCACCCCGGCCGAGCCGGTATACATGCGCTTGCCGAACAGATGGCGGAACAGTGCCATCGCCATCGGCGACCGGATCGAATTCATGCCGCAGGCGAACAGCACCGACTGCGGCCTGGTACCGGGCGGCGGCATCGCGCGCTCAGCCCTTCCAGTGCAAGACGCAGATCAGCGTGAACAAGCGCCGCGCAGTAGCAAAGTCCATGTCGACCTTGCCCGCGAGCCGCTCCTGCAGGAGTTTTGAGCCTTCGTCGTGCAGCCCGCGCCGGCCCATGTCGATTGCCTCGATCCGGTCCGGTGTCGCGGTGCGGATCGCAGCGTAATAGCTGTCGCAGATCATGAAATAGTCGCGCACGATCTTGCGCAAAGGTGTCAGCGACAGCAGATGTGCCACCACCGGAGAACCGTCGGGCTTGCGAATGTCGAACACCAGCCGGTTGTCCGCCATGCTCAGATGCAAAGCGTAAGGGCCCGCCTCCTGATCGACCGGATGAAACACATTCTCTTCAATAAGATCGTAGATCGCGACCGCGCGCTCGTGCTCGATGTCGGGTCCTGATCGCCCAATCGATTGTTCGTCGAGCGTCACCGCTACAAGCTTCGATATGAGCGGAGCGTCGGTCATCGCCTGTTCAATCTTATCGCCACCGATCGCGCATGCGCGCCAAGACCTTCGGCTTCGCCGAGCGCGATCGCAGCCGGCCCCAGCGCCGCAAGCTGGTCCGGCCCGCATTTCAGGATCGAGGTGCGCTTGACAAAATCGAGGACGCCGAGCCCCGACGAGAAGCGCGCCGATCTCGCGGTCGGCAGCACATGGTTCGAGCCGCCGACATAATCGCCGATCGCTTCCGGCGTATAGCCGCCGACGAAGATTGCCCCGGCGTTGCGGATCCTGCCGATCAGGCTTTCAGGATCGGCTGCAATCAATTCGAGATGCTCGGGCGCGAGCGCATCGACCAGCGGGATCGCCTCGTCGAGGTCGCGGGTAATGATGATTGCACCATAGTCGCGCCAGGACGCGCCCGCGATCTGCACGCGCGGCAATGTCTTGAGTTGAGCAGCGACGGCGGCCTCCACGTCATCGGCCAGCCGCACATCGTTCGTGATCAGGATCGACTGCGCCGCCTCGTCGTGTTCGGCCTGCGCGAGCAAATCGGCGGCGATCCAGTCCGGATTGCCGCTGCCATCGGCCAGCACCAGCACTTCGGACGGGCCTGCGATCATGTCGATGCCGACCTTCCCGAACACCTGCCGCTTGGCGGCAGCGACATAGGCGTTGCCCGGACCGACGATCTTCGAGACCGGTCGAATCGTTTGGGTGCCGTAAGCAAGCGCCGCAACTGCCTGCGCGCCGCCGACGCGGTAGATTTCGTCGACCCCGCCGAGCTTCGCGGCCGCCAGCACCAGCGGGTTGATGGCGCCGTCCGGAGCCGGTACCACCATCACGATCCGCGGCACGCCCGCGACCTTGGCCGGCACCGCATTCATCAGCACCGACGACGGATAGGCCGCCGTTCCCCCCGGCACATAGAGCCCGACCGCCTCGATTGCGGTCCAGCGATGACCAAGCTCGACTCCGAGCGCGTCGGTGAAGCGGTCGTCCTTCGGCTTCTGACGGATGTGAAACGCCTCGATCCGGTCGCGGGCGACCTTGAGGGCGTCCAGCGCCGCCCGGTCGCAGGCCTTTTCGGCATCCGCGATCTCCGCTGCGGTGACCCGCAGGCCAAGCTTGCCGAGGTCCACCCGGTCGAATGTGCGGGATAACTCGATCAGCGCCTCGTCGCCCCGCGCCAAAACGTCCGCGACGATGCCGCGGACGGCCGTATCGACGTCGGCCGAGACCTCGCGCTTGGTGGCGAGGAACTCCTCAAAACGCTGGGCGAAATCGGCGTTGCGGCTGTCGAGACGGATCGGCATGGAGCCGTGATGGCGCGCGGAACCGGGCCCGTCAACACCCGCAGTTGCGAGCCCCCGGCGAAAGCCGGATGATGCCGGTCATGACCCCTGCCGGCACGCTGCGTCCGGTCCTCGGCGACCAGATATCCGACGGCCGGCTATCCTCCCTGACCGATCTGGACCCCCGCCGGGACGTGGTGCTGTTCGCCGAGGTGCGCGAGGAGGCGACCTACGTTCCGCATCATCGGCAGAAGATTGCGCTGGTCTTTGCCGGCATGCGCAGCTTCGCCGAGCGCCTTCGGCGAACGGGCGTCCGGGTTCGCTATGTCCGGCTCGACGATCCTGACAACACGCATACCATCGCAGGCGAAATTGCGCGTGCAGCAGCTTCGGAGGGCCTGCAGCACGTTGTGATGACGGAGCCCGGCGAGTGGCGGCTCAGGGAAGCGCTCGATACGCTTGCAGGCCATTCGTCCCTTCGGCTGGATATCCGGGAGGACGATCGCTTCATCTGTTCGCACGGTACGTTCCAGACCTGGGCGCGCGGCAGGACCACGCTGCGCATGGAGCTGTTCTACCGCCACATGCGCCAGCGCACCGGCCTTCTGATGGACGGCGACGAGCCCTGCGGCGGACGCTGGAATTTCGACACCGAGAACCGCAAGCGGCTGCCGAAGACAGCGCGGCCGCCGGCCCGGCGCTTCATTGTGCCCAATGCGATCACTGCCGGCACAATCAAGGATGTCGCACGCTGGTTCCCCGATGGCTTCGGCGCGATCGAGAGCTTTTCATACCCGACAGAACCTCAGGATGCGGAGCGGCTGCTCGCTCATTTCCTGGACGACATCCTGCCGGGCTTCGGCGACTATCAGGACGCGATGGCGAAGGGCGAGCCCTGGCTGTGGCATTCGGTATTGTCGGCCAGCCTCAATCTCGGCCTGCTCGATCCGCTGGACGTCTGCCGGCGTGCAGAAGCGCAATACCGGGCAGGCAAGGCACCGCTGAACGCCGTGGAGGGTTTCGTTCGCCAGATTCTCGGCTGGCGCGAGTTCGTCCGCGGCGTCTACTGGCTGCGGATGCCGGATTACAAGAAGCGCAATGCGCTGAACGCCGACCGCCGGCTGCCATGGTTCTACTGGTCCGGCGAGACCGATATGGCCTGCATACGTGACGTGATCGCAACGACGCACGACAACGCTTATGCGCACCACATCCAGCGGCTGATGGTGACCGGCAATTTCGCCATGCTGCTCGGCGTCCATCCCGATCCGATCAACGAATGGTACATGGCGGTCTATGCCGATGCCTATGAATGGGTCGAACTGCCGAACACCCACGGGATGGCGACCTTCGCCGACGGCGGCATCGTCGGCTCCAAGCCCTATGCCGCTTCGGGCGCCTATATCAACCGGATGAGCGACTATTGCGGTTCATGCCGTTACGACGTGAAGAAGCGGATCGGCGACGACGCGTGCCCCTTCAACGCGCTGTACTGGGATTTTCTCGACCGCAACCGCAAGGTCCTGTCGGGCAATATCCGGCTGGCAATGCCCTACAAGTCGCTCGACCGCATGAGCGCGGCCGACCGCAAGGACATCCGGGCACAAGCCGAGCAGTGGCGCGAACGCTTCGGCGCGACGCCGCTGTGAGGCAGCGGCGGCTGCGCGGTCAGGCCACCTGCTGATCGCGAATCGCGACCGCAGCCTCAAGGTCGACCGACACCAGCTGGGATACGCCCCGCTCGGCCATGGTCACGCCATAGAGGCGGTTCATGCGCGCCATGGTGATCGGGTTGTGCGTGATGATGACGAAGCGCGTCTCTGTCATCTTCGTCATTTCATCGAGCAGATCGCAATAGCGCTCCACGTTGTGATCATCGAGCGGCGCGTCCACTTCGTCCAGCACGCAGATCGGTGCCGGATTGGTACGAAACACCGCGAAGATCAGCGCCATTGCGGTCAGCGCCTGCTCGCCGCCGGACAAAAGCGACAGCGACTGCAGCTTCTTGCCGGGCGGCTTCGCCATGATTTCGAGACCGGCCTCGAGCGGATCGTCGCTTTCGATCAGCTGCAGTTCGGCCTCGCCGCCGCCGAACAGCTGCGTAAACAGCTGCTTGAAGTAGCCGTTGACGACCTCGAACGAAGCCAGAAGCCGCTCGCGGGCTTCCTTGTTGAGATTTTGGATACCCTGACGCAGGCGCTTGATCGCCTCGACCAGATCGTCGCGTTCGGTAACGAGCGAGGTATGCTGGGTTTCGACCTCGGCCAGTTCCTCCTCCGCACGCAGGTTGACCGCGCCGAGCCGCTCGCGCTCGCGGCGCAGCTTTTCGAGATCGGCCTCGACCTCGGCCACGTCCGGCAGCGCCGCACCCTCGGCAATCTCGGCCAGAGCCGCGACAGCCTGCGGCTCAACCTCCAGCATTTCGCGAATTTCGTGCTCGATATCGGCGACACGGCGCCGCGCACCCTCGCCCCGCTCCTCCGAGCGGCCAAGCTGTTCGCGCGCCGTGCTGAGCGCCTCGAGAGCGGCACGCGCAGCGGCGTTCGCGGCCGACGCCGCGTTCTCGCCCTCGGCCAGCTTGTCACTCGCCTCGCGCTTGGCCTCTTCCGCGGCCTGTACCTCGTCGAGGAGCGCAATACGCCGTTCCTCGAACAGACGTGGCGCATCGACCAGACTGTCCCGCTCGGCGGTGGCTTCGGCCAGCCGCGCCTCCAGCGCCGCAATCTGCTTCGACGTACGCTCCTGTGTGTCGATCCAGGATTGCTGCTCGCTCGCAATCGCCTCCAGCCGCTTCCTTGCAAGATCGGCTTCGCGCGTCAGAGCCTGGGCTTCCGCCCGCACTTCCGCGACATAGACGCGGCGTGCGGAAATCTCTGCCCGGATCTCCTCCAGCCGGGCTTCCAGCTCGGCGGTCGGCGGCAGCTCGGCAAGCGAGCGCTGCGCTTCGGCCAAGGCGGCAGCAGCCTCGTCGCGGTTCGCGCCGAGACGAGTCTGCGCCTCGGTCAGCGCGGCGCGGCGGGTCGTGATATGGGTGAGTTCGCGCTCGGCCGCCGCATGACGCTCGCGCGCCTCATTGGCGGCGCGCTGCAATTCGCGCCAGCGGTTGCGGGCTTCGGTTTCCGCATGATTCGCTGCCGCAACTTCGGCCTCCGCCTTGGCGACGATCTCGCGCTTGGCTTCGGCGTGAGCGCGCGCCGATTCCAGCTCGGCTTCGATTTCTGCGAGGCGATTGCGCTCGGCCAGCCGGCGCGCCGCGCCGGTCGGCGCGTTGGCAGCAACGGCAAACCCGTCCCAGCGCCATAGATCGCCCTCGCGGGACACCAGCCGCTGACCGGGCTTGAGCAGAGGAACGAAGCGGTCAGCCTCTGCACGCTCAACCAGACCGATCTGCCGCAAACGGCGATCCAGCTCGGGTGGCGCATTCACATGATTGGTTAGCGGCTCGACGCCCTCCGGCAGCACCGGATCTGACGGATCGATCGCGGCACCCGCCCAGCGCATCGGCGCACGCGGGTCGGCCGGCGCTTCCAGATCGTCGCCAAGCGCCGCGCCCAGAGCGGTCTCGTAGCCCTTTGCCACCGTCAGATTGTCGATCACCGACGGCCACAGGCTCCCGGAATCGACGTGCAGCACCTTGCGCAGCGTGCGCGCCTCGGTCTCAAGCCGCCCGGCCCGGCGTTCGGCTTCTGCGAGCGGCTTGCGCTCGACATCGAGCGCCTGACGCGCAGCCGAGTGGGCCGCCTCGGCGCGAAGTGCCGCAGCCTCGCCCTCAGCAACCGCCTGCTGCGCGGTCTCGACCGCCTGCAACAGCGCCTCGAGATCCGGACCGCCCTGATTGGCCGCGTCGATTTTGGCAAACTCGGCCACCACGTCGGCGATGTCGCGTTCGAGCCGCGTCAGGCGGTCCGTGTGCTCACGCGCCGCCTGTTCAAGGGTATTGCGGCGCGCTGTCAGGTCGGCCAGCGCCGACGTCGCCTCGCTGAAACGCCTTTCCGATTCGGACAGCTTCGCATCGGCTTCGGCGACGCGCTCATTCGCATTCACGCGCTTGCTTTCGCCTGCTTCCAGATCGCGACGCAATCCCGCCGCCTCCTCGGTCAGCCGTGCCAGCGCACTTTCGGAATCGGCGGCAAGCTGGCGCTCACGCGCAATGTCGTCATTGAATTGCACCAGCCGCTGGGCAAGTTCAGCGATCCGCTCCTTGGCGCGGGTTTCCTCCCGGTCGAGCGTTTCGCGCGCAACCACAAGCCGCTGCAAGGCGGCGCCCGCCCGCGCCTCGGCCTCGCGCAACGGCGGCAGTGCGGCCGCAGCCTCCTCCTGCGCGCGAGCGGCTTCGGTCTGTGCGAGCGTTGCAGCAGCGACTTCGCGGACACCGGCGTTCCGCGCCTCTTCGGCTGCTGCCGCCTCGGCATTGGCGTTCAGCCAGCGCAGATGGAACAGGGTCGCTTCCTGCTTGCGAACCTGTGCGGATACCGTGCGATATCGCACCGCCTGACGCGCCTGGCGCTTCAGCGCCTCCATCTGCGACGCCAGCTGGCCGATGACGTCCTCAAGCCGCTGCAGATTCTGCTCGGCGGCCCGCAACCGCAATTCCGCCTCGTGACGCCGCGCATGCAAACCCGAGATCCCGGCAGCCTCTTCCAGCACGCGGCGGCGCTGCTCCGGCTTTGCCTGAATGATTTCGCCGATGCGGCCCTGGTGCACGAGCGCGGGCGAGCGCGCGCCGGTAGAAGCATCGGCGAACAGGATCTGGACGTCGCGCGCGCGCACCTCACGACCGTTGATGCGGTAGGTCGAACCCTGCTCGCGCTCGATCCTGCGCGTCACTTCCAGCATATCCACATCGGCATAGGCCTGCGGCGCCGTCCGATCCGTGTTGTCGATCGCCATCGACACTTCGGCATGATTGCGCGCTGGCCTGTTGCCGGAACCGGCGAATATGACCTGATCCATATCGGTCGCGCGCATGGACTTGTAGGAGTTCTCCCCCATCACCCAGCGCAGCGCTTCGACAAGGTTCGACTTGCCGCAGCCATTCGGCCCGACCACGCCGGTCAGGCCGGGTTCGATCAGAAAATCGGTCGGTTCGACGAAAGACTTAAAGCCGATCAGCCGCAGTCGCGTCAGCTTCATGCTGGTTTCTTCTTCCCTTGCCGGCGCCGGTTCGGCGCCCCCCGTTCGTCCCCGGACGCGAATCAACAAAGGCGCCGCCGAGGTGGCCGGAGAATGAGGACGGCACCCTCGAAGGGCAAGCCGAAATCAGGGTTTCCCCCAAGCCGCTGGAATCACGGAAAAATCAGTGTTGACGGCAAAATTTGGGGCTTGCAGAGGCGTTTTCAAGGCCCGAACGCAGGTGGAGGACCGTCAGCCGGACACCGCACCAGACCAGGCGCTAAAGATATTCTACGCCAACCCAGCGATCCCTTCGCCAAGCCAACCGGCAGGGCCGCTTATGCCAGTTTCCTACCACAGTCAGCGCGAACTTCTCCGGAAGACGCCTCCGTTCCGGCATTTCCAGCTGCGCGCCGCCGACGGAGATATCCTTCACCAGACAATCGATACGCTCCCCGGAATCCAGAGAGATGACCGCCGCGCGATTGGTCTGCGTTCGAAATGACGTCCTGCGCTCAACCATGGTCAGACTCTCGTAAGATTCTCCGTCACGACCGCGAGGCGACCTTACAACTTTCAATACACCTTTACGCCGATTCCGTAAGGCATTGGCAAAACCACACACAGAAACATTTCTAAAATTGTTTTGGCGAAGCGCCGATCAGACTGGCTGCGCCGCCGCCAGCTGCCGGCATCGGATCTGCAGGATTCGCTGCGCGGTTGACGGCACCAACCGTCCATAATCCTTCTTCAATTCCGCCAGCCGCGGCTCGTTCAGAGCAGTACCGGACGGCGTGGCGGCCACGATCGCCCGGAATCCATTCCACGACACTCCGCCCGCGCGACATGGAACCAGCAGATCCTCTGTTTTCAGTCCGAGGCAAATCTGCTGCAAAAGCCGGTATTCAACCGCACACATGAGCGCCAGTCCCATGATCAGATGGGCAAATTCCTTGGACCGCGCAAACTGCAGCAGGGAAATCTCGTCGAGGTCGCCGTCCTCGGACATTTTGCGAATCCGGGCCCATGCCGCAGCTTCATCGGTTCCGTTGTGTGCGGGGGCACGGCCCATGGACTCGAGCAGATTCATGACTTCTGCGCGCTGAGCGGAGGGAGCCGCTGCAACGATATCCTGCAGGGCCTGGTCCGAGGCATTTTCCAGAAGCATGCGCAAAAGGTGCAGCGGAATGTCGGATCGGCGGCCAAGCTTTCCGGGCAGCCTGTCGTCAGCTTCGGCGAACTTGATCAATTGGCACATGCCCTCGTCGGAGAACCGTGCGGTCAGGTTCGCAGCCAATTGCTCACGAACGCCAGGATTTCCACGATCAAGCAGGGCATCCGTCACACTCGGACCGAGGTCGGTACGGCAGGCGATCGCCCGCAAGTGTCCTTGCGGCTTGGATTTCGAAATTTCGATAAGGTCAGCACTTGTCAGCCGCACCGAAAATGTCAGAACGGGGCCGGCGACTGCAAGCTCATCGTGGCGGGCCAGCTTCTGGACCACGTTGTTCGGAGCATTATTGATCGGTGCCAGCCGTTCGCTGAGTTCGGCCAGATTTCGATTTTCGACCCGCTTCATCAAATGGCCGATGACTTCGTCGAAAATACTAATCTGGTCTTCTGTGAGCCGGGCACTTTCAACGAGAAAAAGATCGGTGATGCGCCGAAGCGCGTCGACGCGCTCGTCTTTCGAGCCATGCCTGACAGCATCGTCCAGCTCGCTGATCAGCGAGCGCCCCATCACGGTCATTGGTCTTCGTCCCACCAGGACCCGCGAGCGGCGCTGCGGCAGGCAGCTCCGGTTCCAGTCCGGTCCTGGACCCCAAAGTACAGAAAATTTAGCGGCAAACCCTTAAGGCTTTATACATTCGGCAATTGCAACATGCGGAACTGGATGCAGGTTCTTTGACGACGCAATGCGCATCGCTGCGCCATTAGTCGACGAATTGGACGCGGCGCTCGGCAATCACGACCCGGCCCGCTGCAGCGAAATTTTGCATCGCATCACTGAGCTGTTTGTCGACAGCTCCGGTTCGCTCACCGAAGAGCAGATCGAAGTCTTCGACGACGTGCTGATGCATCTGATCGAGCGCATCGAGCTCAAGGCGCTGATCCGGCTTGGCGGCGTTCTCGCACCGATTCAGAACTCACCGGTCCAGGTGATCCGGCGTCTGGCCTTCGACGACAGGATCGAGGTTGCCGGGCCAGTCCTCGCCAAGTCCGAACGGTTAACAGACACTGACCTGATCGCGATCGCCAAGTCGAAGGGAACTGCACATCTGCTCGCAATTTCAGCGCGCGCCCGGATTTCCGCACCGGTGAGCGACATCCTCGTCGAGCGAGGCGACATCCAGGTCAAGCAGCAACTGGCAAAGAATACCGGCGCGCGGTTTTCCGAAGCCGCGCTTCGCACCCTGCTGAAGGACGATGTGCTGGCCGACATGCTCCGGGAGCGTCTCGATCTGCCTCTCGATCTGCTTCGTGAATTGCTGACGCGTGCAGCGCAAACGGTGCATCGCCGTCTGGCCGCAAACGCACCCGCAGAAGCGCACGGTCAGATTGCGGAGACAGTCGTCGGCATCGCCCATGAAGTCAGTTGGGAGGCGATGCGTCCTCGCGACTTCTCTGACGCGATGCGCAGCATCCGCACGATGAAGGACAACGGACAATTGACGGAGCCGTTGCTGGCGCAGTTTGCCCGGGAGAGAAAGTACGAAGAGATGACGGCGGCGTTGGCGCTGATGTCCGACTGTCCGATCATGCTTATTGAAAGGCTTATGAAGAATCTCCAGCCGGATGGTCTGCTTGTGGTGTGCAAGGTCGCATCTCTGAACTGGGAGACAACACAATCGATTCTTCGCAATCGATTTGGCCATCACGCCATGTCGGCCGCAGATCTTTCTGAGGCGAGAGCCTCCTTCCTGAGGCTCTCCCCCGTCGCTGCGCAAACGGCGCTCAATTTCTGGAAGGCACGCGATCTCAAGACCGCCCCAGCCGAAGCCACACACTCTACACGGATGGAGATATGACGCGCCGCAGCCCTCAGCTCTTCAAGAGCGGCTCGAGCTGCTTGTCGAGTTCGGCGATCGTCAGGCTGCCACGGAACAGCTTGCCATTGATGAAGAAAGTCGGCGTGGAATTGACGCCGAGCTTTTCCGCACCGTGCGTGCGCACGCTTTCGATCGCCTCCAGAATTTTCTGATCCTTGAGGCAGGACTCGAAACTGTCCTTGGTGAAGCCGGCCTGTTGCGCGAGCGCGAGCAACGGCGGAATCGGATTCTGCGTCACCCATTCCTTCTGCTTGGCAAACAGCATCTCGACCATGGCAGAATATTTGTCGTTGCCGGCGCAGCGCGCGAGCATGAAGCCTGCGGCTGCAAGCGGATCGAGCGGGAACTCGCGCAGGATGTACTTCACCTTCCCGGTATCGATATATTTCTTCTTCATCTCCGGATAGGTGGTATTGTGGAAGGTGGCGCAGTGGCTGCAGGTCATCGACGCATATTCGATGATGGTGACAGGTGCGTCGGGCTTGCCGACGACGATATCGCCGAGCGGCCCCGCCTTCATCAGTTCGGCCTCGCTGACGGTCTGGGCCAGACCATTGCCGACAAATGCAAAGTCTCTGCCGAACGGCAGGGCAAACATGGCCGACAAAGCGGCGGTCGCAGTGACAAACTGGCGGCGGGTGATGAGCACGGACGAAACTCCTGCGGCTGAACCGGCAAATGCGGGTCTGGCTATCCTGTCACGGCGGATGTGGCAATGGCGCGGCGGCGCCGGGATGCGACCCGATGCCCTCACTTTCCCTTGATGGCCGCGCCAAGCCGCGCCAGCGCATCCTTCAGCGCCGGGTCGGTCTCCCGGGGCAGCGTTTCCGCAATGGATTGAATGGCTTGCGGATCGAGCCGCCGGTCCGGCCGAGGCGCGGCGCGGCGCAGCGGCGCCTGCCGGATGGCGATTTTTCCGATCGCGGCAAAGCCGAAATAGCGGTTCACCCGCTCCAGAATGAGATGCGACATGTGCTGAATCTCAATGGCGGCGGGCCCGTCGACGCGCAGCACCAGCGTGCCGGGCTGCGGCGGCTGCCCGTCCGGAACTTTCTGCCACTGGATTTTCAGCGGCTCGGCATGCGCGGCGACATCGTCGCCGACAATCGCCGACCAGCGCAGAACAAGCTCCGACGATGAGAAGCCCTGCTTGCGGAACGACTCGGCGAGCAGCGTCCCGGCAATATCCGTCAGTGGACGGGCGGTTCGTCGCGGCTTGTTCAAACGGGGCGCCTCTGTCACACGGGGACGATGACGCTAGCAAACCGCAAGCGGCGGAAAAAGCCCGTTGAATCAGCCGATTGCGCCCGGCCGCAGGCGCAGGCGGCAACGCTGCTCGCCTGGTATGACCGGCACCGGCGCAAACTCCCCTGGCGCGCGGAAAACGGCGAGACACCCGACCCTTACCGGGTCTGGCTGTCCGAAATCATGCTGCAGCAGACCACCGTCAAAGCCGTCGGTCCCTATTATGGTCGGTTCCTGTCCCGCTGGCCGACCATTGCCGATCTGGCCGCGGAAAGGCTCGAAGAAGTGCTGAAGCTCTGGGCGGGACTAGGATATTACGCGCGTGCTCGCAATCTTCACGCCTGTGCTCGCGCAGTCGTCGAACGTCATGGCGGCCGCTTCCCGCAGACCGAGGCAGACCTGCTCACGCTCCCCGGCATCGGCGCCTATACCGCCGCGGCCATTGCGGCCATTGCCTTCGACCGCAAGGCGACGCCGGTCGACGGCAATGTCGAGCGCGTCATTGCCCGCCTCTATGCCATCGAAGAGCCGCTGCCGGCGTCGAAGCCCAAAATCCGCGCACATGCCGCATCGCTGACGCCGGATATTCGCGCCGGCGATTTCGCGCAAGCGATGATGGATCTCGGCGCCACCATCTGCACGCCGAAGAAGCCGGCCTGCAGTTTGTGTCCATGGCGCGAGCCATGCGTTGCACGACAGCGTGGCGATCAGGAGACCTTCCCGCGCAAGATACCGAAGGTCGAAGGCAAACTGCGCCGCGGCGCAGCATTCGTGGTGACGCGCGCCGACGGCGCGCTGCTTGTGCGTACACGGCCGGACAAGGGTCTGCTCGCCAAGATGACCGAGGTGCCGACCACCGCCTGGTCTCACGGCTTCGACGAGGCAGAGGCGCTCGATGCCGCTCCGATAAAGGCGGATTGGCACCGGGTTGCTGGCGTGGTGCGCCACGTCTTCACGCATTTTCCGCTGGAGCTTTCGGTCTATCGCGCGCGGGTGTCGAACGGCACGCGCGCGCCCAAGACCATGCGCTGGATCGCGGCGGATGCGATCGAGGGCGAGGCCTTTCCAAATGTCATGCGCAAGGTCATCGCACATGCATCGCAATGACGATGCGGCCTATTGCGGTTCAAGCCCGATCTCTTGGATAACCTGCTTCCAGGTCTCGTACTGTTCCTTGATGAAGCGGCCAGTGCTTTCCAGCGTTCCCGCCCCATCTGTATAGACGCCCAGTTCAGCGAGGCGCGCTCTGACAGCCGGATCGTCGAGTATCCTGGACATCTCCAGATTCATGCGCGCGACGATGGCTTCAGGCGTGTTCGCCGGCGCGACAAATGCAAACCAGCCGACGAGCTCAACGCCCGGCAAGGTTTCGGCAATGGGCGGAACCGATTCGAACTTCGGCATGGGCTTCAGCGAGCTGACTGCCAGCGGTTTCAGCTTTCCATCTGAAATCAACGGCGCTGCAGACGGAATGGGCAGCGCGATCAACTGAACGCGTCCCGACAGCGCGTCCTGAATGCCGCTTGTAATCGTGGTGTAAGGCACTTCAACGATCTGGACGCCCGCCTTCTTGTTCAACCACGCCGCCAGGATGCCGGTAAAGTTGCGCGCCCCTTCGGTGACGATACTGATCGTACCCGGCGCCGCCTTGGCCGCAGCAAACAGTTCCTTGAGTGAATTCGCTTTGACCTCAGGGTGCGCGAGGACCATGAACGGCCCTTTCGCGATCATGGATACGGGGACGAAGTCCTTGATCGGGTCATAGGGCAACGATTTGAACGCATGCGGATTGCTTGCGAGCGCAGCCGCAGTCGCGAAAAAGAACGTGTATCCGTCCGGCGCCGATCGGGCGGCGGCTTGCGCGCCTATGGCGTTTGCGGCGCCTGGACGGTTTTCGACGAAGAATTGCTGGCCAAGCGCCGCCGAAAGCCGGTCGGCAAGGATGCGACAAATAATGTCGGGGGTCGATCCTGCCGCCTGGGACACGATGATCTTGACCGGTCGAGTCGGCCATTCCTGAGCCTGCGCTCCGACAAAGGTCATGATCGCGCAAAGGAGCGCCAATATCAGTCGCAGCATGTTTACCTCCCGAGGATCTTTTTGATTTTGTTTTGTCGATTTGACGCGCGTTCTACCCCGCAGGCTCCTGCGAACTCGCGATGTGAACGTCGAGCAAGGTCCTGATGACGCTTTCGGTACGCGCACGCGCCATGCCGCACTCGGTCGCGATGCCGAAATCGTCAATGTATTTGCGCGCGATATCGATGCGCCTGCGCGTTCCCTCCGGCCCATCCTTGCCGTGGACAACGCCGAGATAGACCTCGGTGCTGTCGTTCAGATGCAGGTCTTTGAGCGGCCGATAGAAGGCGTCGTCGATCCTCGCGATCGGAACCGGTAGGTGGAAGTATGCGATCGGGCGCGGGATCGCCGCGGCGAAGGCATTCATCACCTCCACCATTTTTCCCGAATCAAGCGGCTCGATGAAATGCTTCGCGCCGAAATCGCCGTAGCAGAGATGAAAGCCCAGTTCGACATCGCCGGGGATCGGCGCGCAGATGCGCACAATCCGTGCAACGATCTCGGACGGCGAGGCGTTCACGCGCGGAAACATGTCCTGCGGCTGCCCGTCCCAGAGGATCATCTCGTGGCAGAAGTCCCACTGGATGCACAAATCGCGGCGCGGAATGCGGCGGCAGATCTCCTCGACCTCACGAATGAATGCGGCCTCATAAGCGGCCTCGATTGCAGTGATGTCCCGCGCCGTGCAGAACGCGTAGATCACGCCCATCGGGGTCGGGAGGCATACCTGGAAGCGAACGCCGGCCGGAATCTGCCCCTTGTCGCGCGCATTGCAGAAGTCTTCGTACGAGGCGCGCGCTTCACGCGCGTAGCCCAGTTCACCGAACCGGATTTCGGACGGCTGCACGCCCTCCGCCAGACACAGAAGCGGAAACCCGGACGTCTTCCGGAGCGCGCCACTTGGATCGGGCCGCAGGAACGGACTGGATCGCAGCAGGGGATACTGAAAGCTGACCCACAAGCGCCGTGGTCCCGGTTCGCCATCGGGAATTCTCTTCAGTCTTTTCCCGAATGCCGTGCCGACGGTCCTGAAAACGTCCTGAACGCTGTCGAGACCGATGCTTCCGACCAGGTGAATTTTGTCCGGCAAAGCGCCCAAACTGTCCTCCCCTATTTGCTTTGCAGCTATTGACCGAAAGCTCGCGATAGATGTCCAATATGGAAATTTGCTATTTCCATAGGTTTTAAAAATGGAACCGGACTATCGGCAGCTCATGTATCTGCTGGCAATCGCGCGGCGCGGGACGTTCAGCGGAGCGGCCCAGGATCTTCGGATGTCGCAGCCAGCCTTGTCGAACAGCATCGCCCTGCTGGAAGACCGATTGCAGACAGCGGTCCTGCGTCGCGGCCGTTCCGGCGCCGTACTCACGGATGCGGGAAGGGTTCTGGTGCGGCACGCCGAACAGCTTGAGGTTCAGATGAAGCGCGCCGTCGAAGAGATCGGGTTTCATCGGCAGGCGTTTGAGGGGCCACTGAACGTGGGCGTCACTCCGGTTGCCGCGGCAAATCTGGTCCCGCGCGCCTTGGCGCAGCTGAGGCGGGAGAGGCCTCGTTTGGTCGTCAGGGTTCAGGAAACGGTGTTTCGCGAAGGCGTCGACGATCTGCTGAAAGGCACCATGGACGTGATGGTGGGGCCGATCGGGGTCTATGCGCCCGTCCCGGGAATTGCAGAAAAACCGCTGATGATTGACCCATTCAGCATCGTGGTCCGCTCAGGCCATCCGCTTGCCGGAAAGGCATCTGCGTCACTGCGGCGGCTCAAGGATTGCGACTGGGTGCTGCCGAGCGATCAAAGTGCCTTTCACCGGCAACTCGAAGCGCTGTTTGTCGTTGCCGGGATTGGCTGGCCCAACCACGCCATCACCACCAACTCCATGATTGCGATGAAATCAATCGTCATAAACAGCGATTGCGTGGCATTGATGCCGAAACAGCTGGTGACTATCGAGCAGCGCGCAGGCTTGATAAAGACGATCCGGCTTGTCGAGGCTGGCGCCTCTCGGGCACTCGGGATTAGTTGGGCCGAGGATCGCGAACCCACAGAGCCAGCCAAGACCTTTATGCGAACGCTTCAGGGCTGCATAAAGAGAAGCCATTCATGATGCGCAAGGTCATCGCGCATGCGCGAGAATGATCACGGCCTCGCGAGACAAACCAGCCGCGCACGCGAGCATTGTTCGGGCGGTTGTTCCTCGGCGCCGATCTTCGGGGCGAAAAACCGGGCGCCCGCCGGCCAGTCAAGGTCCGGATGAGGAACGAATACCGCGCCGATTACCCATTCGTCCGCCGCATCGAGCGTCCAGTGAATAGCCCACAGGCGGCCATCGACTGGAGAGCGGGCGTAAGCGAAATTGCTCTGCCCGTTCTTATCACTGCCGCCGCTGGCGATGAGACGATGAAGAGCCGACAACCGGAACGCAACCTTGCGCTCCCCGCCGATCATTGCGATCAGCGTCGCATCGTCGGCCGATCGTCCAAGCGTCCATGATTCAGCAGGCGACGCGACGGCTTCCGTCTCGACCAGCGGATAGAAATAGGTCTGAAAGTTGAAGCCGACGGTGCGAACGGCATGCCCGCCGATTTCGTGGCCAATTGCGAAGGCCTCCGCAACGACGAAGCGTCCGGACTGCCCGACCGGCCCGCGGCCGTTACCCACGCCAAAGCGATCAATGTCCGACGATGCAACCGGGCCGCCGAGACTGAGGATCAGCAGTCCTGCCAGCACAACGGCAGCCATTCGAATTCCGATCCGACGAAATGGCATGGGCGTCACCGGAGCATTGCAAATGACGCACAATCCTTAACGGCGCCGGGACGAAGCGACTGTGAGCGGCCTCACATGTGGCGAAAAAATGGGAGCGGGAACCCGGCCAGCCTCCCGGGGTTATGGTCGGCGAGGATCGCGTCCATGGAATTTTCAAAAAAATCCGGTCTGCCGGCATTTATCGTCCTCGTGCTCCGATTTGCAGAGCCGGCGGCGCTTTCATGCGCAGCTCCTGTGTCAAATGACACATCAGAATTGGCCGGGCTCATATAAAAATATTCCGTGGAGCAACAAATGAATGCCAGCGAGCGCGGCACGTCAGCGCTTGGTCAGGTCGACCTCACCAATTGCGACAGAGAGCCGATCCATATTCCGGGCCGCGTGCAGCCGCACGGCTTCCTGTTCGCGTGCGACACCGATTTGTCGGTGATCAGGCGCCATTCGCTAAACGCCGCGCAGATCCTTGCCTTGCCGTTCGATGACCTCAATGGCCGTAAGCTCGATCAATTGATCGGCGAGAGCGCGACCCACGATCTGCGCAACGCCTTGTTGCGATCCGTCGATCCCTCCCGTCCGGGATTGATACCGGCCATGCGGCTGCCGTTACAGGACAGGACGTTCGACGTTGCCGTGCATCAGTTCAAGGGCAATGCAATCGTCGAATTCGAGCCTGCCGGCGACAGAGTGGACGGCTCCCCGCTGGAAGTTGCGCGCGCGCTGATTGCACGCCTGAACCAGGTGACGAACGTGGACGAGCTGTGCAGCCGCACGGCGCGCTATCTGCGCAGTTCGCTCGGTTATGACCGCGTCATGATTTACCGGTTCGCACATGACGGCTCCGGGCAGGTGGTCAGCGAAGCCAAGGCGCCGCAGCTCGAAAGCTTTATCGGACGGCACTTTCCGGCCTCCGATATTCCGCGCCAGGCGCGGGAACTCTATTTGAGGAACACCATTCGCGTGATTCCCGATGCCGGCGGCGCGTTTGTCGATATCGAGCCCGTCATTGACGCCTCGGGCAATCCGCTCGACCTCTCCTTCGCAACGCTGCGCAGCGTATCGCCGATCCATTGCGAATATCTGCGCAACATGGGGGTGGCGGCCTCGATGTCGATTTCGATCGTCGTCGCAGGCCAGCTATGGGGCTTGATCGCGTGCCATCATTATGCACCGCGCCTCCTGCCGATGCCGGTCCGCGTTGCGGCGGAATTGTTCGGCGACTTTTTCTCGCTTCACCTGCAGGCCATGCTGCGCAAGCAGAGTCTCGATACCGCGACCCATGCGCGGCGGGCGCTCGATGGCGTGTTGCGGAACGTCGCCCATCACACCGATCTGGCACGCTTTCTGCGCGACAGCATTTCCGATTTCGGCGGACTGATGCCGTGCGATGGCGTTGGGCTTTGGATGAACGGGCGCTGGACCGCCAGCGGCTCAGTCCCGCCGGATGACGCGATCCCGGCCTTGGCACGTTTCGTAAACTCGGTGTCCGAGGGTGAGGTCTGGGCCACCCATGCGCTGTCGGAGAATTTTCCGAAGGCGTCGGACTACACGGCCGAGGCATCGGGCGTTCTTGCGATTCCGCTGTCGCATACCCCCCGCGATTATCTGTTCCTGTTCCGCAAGGAAGTGATCCAGACCATCGACTGGGCCGGCAAGCCGGAAAAGGAATACCAGACCGGTCCGCTCGGCGACCGTCTGACGCCGCGCAAGAGCTTCGCGATCTGGAAGCAGACGGTGGAGCGGCAGTCGCATCCCTGGACCCAGGCCGATCTCGATATCGCCGAGGCGACGCGGACCGCGCTTCTTGAGGTGCTGATGCGTCACAGCGAATTGCTATCGGAAGAACGCCGCAAGGCCGATCTGCGCCAGCGCATGCTGAACGAGGAGCTCAATCACCGGGTCAAGAACATCCTGTCGCTGATCAAGTCGCTGGTGTCGCATCCGGTCGACGACGGCCGCGATCTGCAGGACTACATCGCGTCGCTGCAGGGGCGTATCCAGGCGCTCTCGCATGCGCATGACCAGATCATCCGCAGCGGCGGCGGCGGCGCGCTCCGCGATCTTCTCGACGCCGAACTGTCGCCCTATCTGCATCACGGCACGAATATAGTCCTCGATGGCCCGCCCGTTGGGCTGGACTCGCGTGCCTTTTCGGTGATGGCGCTGGTTCTTCATGAACTGGCGACCAATGCCGCCAAATATGGAGCCTTGTCGCGGAACAGCGGAAAGCTCAGCGTCCGATGGCACCGGACCGGCGAAGGCGGCTGTGAAATCGTGTGGCAGGAAACCGACGGACCGCCCGTTACGCCGCCCCGTGCGCACGGTTTTGGCTCAATCCTGATCAATCGCAGTGTGCCTTACGATCTTGGCGGAGAGAGCGATATCGCGTTCGATCCGCGCGGCGTCACTGCACGTTTCCTGATCCCTGGCAAATATATCACCCATGTCGCGAAAGCCGAGACAGCCGCCCGGCCAGCCGATCGCGCGGACCTCGCTGACAGCACGCTCGACGGGCTGAAGATTCTTCTGGTCGAAGATCAGCTGGTGATCGCGATGGATGCAGAGATGATGCTGGCGGGCAAGGGGGCGAGCGCGATCGAGACCGCGGCTTCGTCGGCCGAGGCGCTGCGCAAGCTGGCGCATTTCACGCCGGACGCCGCCGTGCTGGATGTCAATCTCGGGACCGAGACATCGCTGCCGGTTGCGGAAGAGCTGGCGCGGCGCAATATCCCGTTCGTGTTCGCGACCGGCTATGGCGACAATATCATGGTGCCGCAATCCTTCGCCGCCCCCACGATCCGGAAGCCGTACGATCAAGCGGCACTGGCCCGCGTACTGAGCGCGGCGCTGGAGCGCGACGACAAATGACACGCGCGGCTCAACGCCCGTAACGCGGATTGCGCCGGCACACGCCGCCGGTCCCGTGAGCGGCTTTCCGGCATTGCTCCAGCGTGTTGTAGAGACACGCCTGTCCGCCGGTCGGGCCGCGCAGGCACCATTTGGTTTCGGGCCGCGTGCGCCGCTGGGCGTCCGCATGGTGCGGCAACGCGACCGCGGCAGCCGACGCGATCGCCGCCATTAACACAATGCCTTTTGCCGTCATGCGACACGCCCCCTTGCGGCTTGCTATCCGATCGCCGGAATGCCGATCAATGCCTCTTCAAGTTTCTCCTCGACGGTCAGCGGCTTCGGCTGACGCGCCAGCGCCTTTTTGTTGATCTTGCGCTTGGCGATATCGTTGAGCTTCTTGTCAGCCGCCTTCTCTTCCTTGAGATTGGCGAACAGCAGTTTCGCCGCCTCGGTGTGGCCGAGCAGCTTCGCCCATGAGCTCAGCGTGCCGTAACGTGTGATCTCGTAATGCTCCACCGCCTGCGCCGCCGCAATCAGCGCGGCGTTGAGTACGATGCTGTCGGCGACATCGCCCGCGATCTCGCTCGCCTCATCCAGAATGCCGTCGATCGCCGGGCACCGGTGCGCCTGCGGGGTGCGCTTGAGCTTCTTGAAGACACGGTCGAGCCGCTTGATCTGCGCCTTGGTCTGACGCAGATGCGCCTGGAAGGCGCGTCTCAGCTCGGCATCGGTCGCCTTCCGGATCATGTCCGGCAATGCTTTCTCGATCTGCTGCTCGGCGTAATAGATGTCCTGCAACGAATGGACGAACAGATGCTCCATCGTCTCGATATCGTCGGAAAACCAGCCCATCGTCGCGACTCCTCTCAATGGTCCGGCCTTCCGGACCAAGTTTCGAGATCAATAAGGACAGTACGGCGCTTCAAGTTCCCGGCGTGACGGTGCGCCGCGCCGGGTGGCGCCGGCCGGAATGCTTACGCCTTCGCGGCGGCCGAGGGTTCAGGCGGCGTGTTGGCGCTCTCGCAATAGATTGCGGCTGTGATCAGCGCGATGCCGGTGAACAGGAGATTGATGCCGACAAGCAGGCCTAGCACCCAGATCGCGCTTCCGGGCAGCCCCGCCACGATGATCGCGCCAAGCGCAATGTCGACCAGCGCCGAGAACAGCATCCAGCCCCAGGCCTTCGGGATCGCGTTGCGATAATGGAAAGCCGTGAAAGCCTTAACGATGCCGGTCGCCAGCAGATAGGCGGCAAGGATGATCGTGAGCGTCAGGACGCTCGCAATCGGATTCCAAAGGACCACGCCGCCAGCCAGCAGACATACGATCGCGGTCAGGAGATTCCACCAGAAACCGGGCGAGCCTGAACCAGACTGAAAGACTGAAATCAGCCCGAAAATGCCGCCCGCAATCAGCAGCCAGCCGACCGTAATGGTGGTTGCAAGCGTGGCGATCCCGGGCAGGATGATGGATACGGCGCCGAGCAGGATCAGGATCACGCCGTAGATTTTGAACCAGAGCTTGAATTTGCGCAGGGTCTCAGGGTCAACTGAAAAAGCCGCTACAGGCATTGCCGCCTCCTCGCCATTGATTCACGCCGCAACCTATCAGCATTCGCTGTCTTTCGACACATGTCCCCGGAGCAAGGCTGCAAGGCCTTTTAACAAAGCGTCATCTGCTCGCCTTTGATCTGTTGCAATTTAAGGTCGGCTGCCGCAGGAAGACGCATGATCGCGGCCGGATTTACCGCAGTGCGATACGAACCACGGGGAGTCTCATGAAAGTCGAACGTCACGAAGTCGGGCCGCGGATGAGCCAGATCGTCATCCACGGCGATACGGTCTATCTCGCGGGAATCGTTGCGCAGAACAGCGCCGGCAAGAGCGTCACCGAGCAGACCAAGGAAATCCTCGCCACCATCGATAGCTATCTGGCGAAGGCGGGCACCGACAAGTCGAAGCTTCTGACCGCCAATATCTGGCTCGCCAACATGGACACCTTCGCCGAGATGAATGCGGTGTGGGACGCCTGGGTGTCGCCCGGCAATACGCCGGCGCGCGCGACCGTGCAGGCGCGTCTCGCGGCGCCGCAATTCACCGTCGAGATCATGGTGACGGCGGCGAAATAGGCCGATGGCCGCCTTCGACTTCACGCCGCTGTTGCCGCCCGGATCGCCCCCGCCCGCCGCGCGGTGGACGGGGTCGCCGAAATACAATTTCACCGGCGGCAACAACGATCCGGCGCAGGTGCCGGTCGATGGTCTGCGCGAGGCGGCCGATGCGGTGCTGCGGCGTGAAGGACGGAGCCTCGCCTATTACGGCGTTGCCCACGGCCCGCAGGGCTACAAGCCGCTGCGGGATTTTCTCGCCTCCAAGCTTCAGCGCGATGCGGGCATCGACTGCACGGCCGACGATATACTCCTTGTCTCCGGATCGCTTCAGGCCTTTGACCTGATCAACGGCGCGCTGCTGGCGCCGGGCGACACGGTGATCGTAGAGCGCGACACCTATCAGGGCATGCTGAACCGCTATGCCCGCGCGGGCGTCAATGCGGCCGGCGTGCCGGTCGACAAGGACGGCCTGCGGATCGACGCGCTGGAGGAGACGCTCGTCGCGCTGACCGCGAAGGGCGTCCGGCCGAAATACATCTACACCATCCCGACGGTTCAAAACCCGACCGGGACAATCATGCCGGTGGAGCGCCGCACCGCGCTGCTGGCGCTATCCGAAAAACATGGCGTGCCGGTGTTCGAAGACGATTGCTATTCGGACCTGATCTGGAGCGGCGAGCGTCCGCCCGCGCTCTACGCGATGAGCATGTCCGGCAACGTCATTCATATCGGCTCGTTCTCAAAGTCGATCGCGCCGGCCCTGCGCGTCGGCTTCATCGTCGCGCCGTGGCCGATCCTGTCGCGGATGATCGCGCTTAAGGTCGATGCAGGTTCGGGCGCGCTCGAGCAGATGGTGCTGGCCGAATATTGCGCGCCGCATTTCGCATCGCACGTACCCGACTTGCGCCGCGGCCTGCGCCGGAAACTCGAGACGCTGATGGACGCGCTCGACGAGCAGTTCGGCATTGCCGCCGAGTTCGACGATCCGCCGGGCGGCATCTTCCTGTGGGTCAAGCTGCCGGATCAGGTCGATACGATGAAGCTGTATGAGTCCGCCCTCAAAGCCGGCGTTGCGATCAATCCCGGCCCGGAATGGTCGACGGATGCCGCGCACTCACGGAGCCGGATGCGGTTGTGTTTCGCGAGCCCGACCGAGACGGAAATAAGAGAGGGCATCGCGATCCTTGCCGATATCTGCCGCAAGGAGTTCGGCGTGCCGGAGCGCAGCGGCAATGTGGAGCGGCGGGCGGGCAGACGCGATTAAGGTCCGCTCCGGAAGCCACCTCCACGCGAATTGACGTTACGCTTACGACCTTTCCGGGAACGCGCGGCAAACGTGCGGACCGAATTATGTGGACGTCAGCGAACGGTTATCGTTCTGTCGCCCAACCTTCACACGCGGACCCTAGGACCGGAAGCGATCTTGCATCGCAGCACATTTCCGGGCCGACATGATCCGAACCAACAACCTGGAAGTCTCCTATCCGAACGGTACGCGCGCGTTAAAGCCATGCTCGCTCCGGTTTGAGCCAGGAGCCTTCACGGTCCTCCTTGGCGCATCGGGAGCGGGAAAGTCGACTCTGCTGCGCGCCCTGAACGGTCTGGTAACCCCGACAGGCGGCCGCGTCGCGGTTGAGGATATCGGAAGCCTGTCGACGCGACGGAATCTTCAGGCGCATCGCCGCCGGACCGGCATGATTTTCCAGCAACATCAGTTGATTGGCCGCTGCAGCGTCCTGCAAAACGTGCTGACTGGACGACTCGGTTACCATTCCGGCCTGCGCACGCTGCTGCCGCCATCGCGCTCCGAAAAGATGATGGCGCTCGAGGCAATCGAGCGCGTCGGACTTATCGATTATGCGCTGCGGCGCGCCGATCAATTGTCCGGCGGCCAGCAACAGCGCGTCGGCATCGCGCGCGCGTTGGTGCAGAAGCCTACGCTGATCCTGGCCGACGAACCGGTGGCGAGCCTCGATCCGGCGGCAGCCGACCGCGTGCTTTCGCTGCTGCGTGACATCTGCAAGTCGGACGGCATCACGGCGATCGTCAGCCTGCATCAGCTCGACTTCGCGCGCCGCTATTCCGACAGGATCGTGGCCCTTGCGGAGGGCACTGTGGTGTTCGACGGCCCGGCCAGCCGGCTTGGCACAGGCGAAGTCGCGAAAATCTACGGCAGCGCACCTGCCGACGACGACGACGAGGATACTGAAGCCAGTCCACTCAAGACAGGAACCTACGGATGATCAACCGCCGCCTCTTCCTTTATGGAACCGCCGCCACGCTGTCGCTCGCGCCTGTTGTAGGTTACGCCAAGGACGCGGACCCGAAGAAACTCCGTGTCGCCCTGCTGCCGGACGAGAACGCCTCGACGCTCATTCAGAACGCGCAGCCGCTCAAGGCCTATCTCGAAAAGACCCTTGGCAAGGATGTCGAGATCGTCGTGACCACCGATTACTCCTCGATGATCGAGGCGATGCGCTTCGGTCGAATCGAAGTTGGATATTTCGGCGGGTTCTCCTATGTGCTTGCCAAATCCAAGGCGCCGGAAATCGAAGCATTCGCCGTTGGTGTCGAGAAGGGCAAGCCCACCTACCAGTCGATCCTGATCGCCACCGCGGGCGGCCCGGTCAAGTCGGTCGAGGACATCCGCGGCAGGCCGTTCGGCTTTGGCGACCAGGCGTCAACGTCGAGCCATCTCGCTCCACGCGCGCACCTGCTCAAGAAGTACAAACTCGAAGGCAACAAGGACTATAAAGTCGTTCATCTCGGCACGCATGACGCAGTCGCGCGCGCCGTCCAGACCGGGCAGATTCCCGCAGGCGCCTTGTCAGAGCAAATCTATCGCACACTGGTCGCGCGCAAGGCCATCGACGATTCCAAGCTGGTCCAGCTCGACTTGTCGGATCCCATTCCGAACTATCCGATGACCATGCAAGGCTACTTGAAACCGGAACTTAAAGCGGCGATTCAGAAAGCGTTCCTTGAGGTCAAGGATCCTGCGGTGCTGAAGTCGTTCCGCGTCGAAGGCTTCGCCGCCACCGACGACAAGGCCTACGACATCCTGCGCGAGACCGCGAAAATCCTCGACCTCGACCTCGGCAAGATGAGCTGATGTCGGACGTCGCTTCCCGCCACGACGCGATCCTCGCCGAGGACCGGCATGCCAGTTTGCGGCATGCCGGTCTCGTCGCTGTCATTGTGATCGCCTGCATCGCCTCGCTCTGGATCACCGGATTCTTCGACGCACAGCGGCTGATGGAAGGTCTGCCCGCGCTCGGGCAATTGTTCAGCGAAATGGTGCCGCCGGACTTTTCGCGCTGGCAGAATTGGGTCAAACCGCTGATCGATACGCTTGCGATGTCGGTGGCCGGCACCGCTCTGGCGGTTGCCATATCGCTGCCGCTGGCATTGTTCGCGGCACCAAATACCTCACCCAATGCGCTGGTGTATCAGGCCGCGCGCATCGTGCTCGCCGCGCTCCGTTCGGTGCCTGAAATCATCATGGGTATCATCTTCGTCGCCGCCGTCGGATTCGGCGCTCTGCCCGGTGTGCTGGCGCTGGCGTTGCATTCGGTCGGCATGGTGGGCAAGTTTTATGCGGAGGCGATCGAGCATGTGGATTCGCGGCCGCTGGAAGCCGCGCGCGCCGCCGGCGCCAGTCCGTTTCAGGTCATCACCCATGCCGTGATGCCCCAGGTGCTGCCGCAGCTCGCCGACATCACCATCTATCGCTGGGAATATCATTTCCGCGCCTCCGCGGTGCTCGGCATCGTCGGCGCCGGCGGCATCGGCTTCGAGCTGATCGCGGCACTCCGCATCATCCGCTACGATCAGGTCTCGGCGATCCTGATCACCATCCTGCTCTGCGTGATGCTCGTTGACGGCATCGGCGCACGGCTGCGCAAGGCGTTGAAATGAAGACACAGCCGCGCATCCTCGTCACCAACTGGGTGCATCAGACGACGTTGCAGCAGCTTGCCCTGCTTGGCGACGTGGATGCCAACGAGACGCGCATGCCATGGTCGCGCAACGAAGTCATGCGGCGCGCAGAGCAGGCGGACGCAATCCTCGCCTTCATGTCGGACTGCATAGACGCGCCGTTCCTGACCGCGTGTAAGCGGCTGCGTATTGTCGCATGCGCGCTGAAGGGCTACGACAATTTCGATCTCGATGCCTGCACTCAAGCCGGCGTTTTCGTCACCATCGTACCTGATCTTCTGACGGAACCGACCGCCGAGCTTGCTGTTGGGCTTGCCATAGGGCTCGCCCGCAACATTCGCGACGGCGATATATTGGTGCGGAGCGGAGAGTTCGACGGGTGGCGCCCAATCCTCTATGGAACCGGCCTCGACGCATCAACCGTCGCCATTATCGGCATGGGCCGCGTTGGGCGCGCGGTGGCGCAGCGGCTGTCGGGCTTCGGCTGCCGTCTGCTGGGCGTCGATCCGTCAGCCAAAACGCCGCCGGGAGTGATCAGGGTCACGTTGCATCGAGCGCTGGAAATCTCCGATTACGTTATTGTGTGTGCGCCGCTCACCTCAGCCTCACGGCATCTGATCGGGAAAGACGCGCTGTCGCGAATTAAGTCCGGTGCACTGATGGTCAATGTCGGACGCGGCTCTGTCGTTGATGAAAGTGCGGTCCTCGCCGCGCTCGAAACCGGAAAGCTCGGCGGTTATGCGGCGGATGTCTTCGAAATGGAGGACTGGGCCGTGCCAGACCGGCCGAAGTCGTTCGACGAACGGCTGCGCACCCATCCGCGAACATTATTCACGCCGCATCTTGGCTCGGCAGTAATGCAGGTGCGGCAGGCGATCGAGTTGCGCGCAGTCGATAACATCACCGATGTGCTGGAAGGCCGCCGGCCGCGGGACGCAATCAACGAACCGGCCAAGCCGCTGGCGAAAGCGGGCTAAAGATCCATTTCCGCGCGCACCTTGGCGCGCAGATCGTCGATCGGGGTGAGTTGCCCCTTTTTCTCAACATGCCAGAAGGTCCAGCCGTTGCAGGCTTCCAGGCCTTGCGCCAGCGCACCAATGCGATGGATCGAACCGACCTTCTCACCGAGCATCACCGCGCCATCGGCCCGCACCAGCGCCTTGTGGCGCTTCTTTGAGTCCACGAGCTTGGTGCCCGGCTCGATCAGCCCGCGTTCGATCAATGCGCTGAACGGCACCCGTGGTGCCTCCCGCGCGGTCATGAACGGGGCGATCGACGGCGCTTGCAGCGGCTCGACCGCGGCAATCCGCTTCATCGCGGCCTCGGCGTAATCCGGATCGCGCTCCACACCGATGAAGCGCCGGCCGAGCTTGGTCGCTACGGCACCCGTCGTGCCGGTGCCGGTAAACGGATCGACCACCAGATCGTCCGGCCGGGAGGCGGCGAGAATCACCCGCGCGAGCAACGCCTCCGGCTTCTGGGTCGGATGCAGCTTCTTGCCGTCGCCGCGCTTCAATCGCTCGTCGCCGGTGCAGAGCGGCAGCGTCCAGTCCGAGCGCATCTGCACATCATCGTTGCCGGCCTTCAGCGCCTCATAATTGAATGTGTAGCCCTTGCCGCCGGGATCGCGCGCGGCCCAGATCATGGTCTCGTGCGCATTGGTAAATCTGCGGCCGCGAAAATTCGGCATCGGATTCGACTTGCGCCACACCACATCGTTCAGAATCCAGAAGCCGAGATCCTGCAGGATCGCGCCCACGCGGAAAATGTTGTGGTAGGAGCCGATCACCCACAATGTCGCAGATGGCTTCATGACGCGCCGGCAGGCGGTGAGCCAGGCGCGCGTGAAGTCGTCGTATTCCTTGAATGAGGCGAATTTGTCCCAGTCATCGGTGACGGCATCCACCTTGGAATCGTCGGGACGCTTCAGATCGCTCTGCAGCTGCAAGTTATACGGCGGATCGGCGAAGACGAGGTCGACGCACTCGGCCGGCAGCGTCGCCAATTGCTCGACGCAGTCGCCCACCAGCACACGCGGGCCTTCACTCTTCTCTGGAGTCAGACGGGGCGTCCGACCGGACGCCCCGCGACGCGACTCTACCATGACTCAGAACTCTGACCCAGGCGACGCGGTCGGTGACGCGGGACCTACAACCGACTGCGCGGATACTGGCTGCGCAAGGTTAAAAAACCCCTTAAGTTGCAATGACTTTGAGAGGCTAGCGGTTACCGTCTTCAACAACCATTTGGTAACGAAACATGTGAGCGTGTTCTGCGTTCTGAGGCGTGGACGGCGGTCATGCGATCGGCGACACTGCGCCGATGTGAGGAGGGACGGGATGCGTTGGGAGGATTTCCGCCGCAGCGACAACATCGAGGATGTGCGCGGCGAAGGCGGCTATAGCGGCGGCGGCGGCTTTCCGATCCCGGGCGGCGGCGGCGGGCTTGGTATCGGCACGATCATCATCCTTGGTCTGATCGGCTGGTTTCTCGGCATCGACCCCCGCATCCTGATCGGCGGCGCCGAGGTCTTTACCGGGCCCAGCCATCAGCAGACCCAGCGCCAGGCACCGCCAGCCAGGAAGGGCGCGCCGTCCGATTATCAGGGCGATTTCGTCGCGGCCGTGGTCGGCTCGACCGAAGATGTCTGGTCCGACATTTTCCGTGCCAACGGCCAGACCTATCGTCCTCCGCGGTTGCGTCTCTATTCAGGCATGACGCCGGGAGGGGCCTGCGGCATGGCGCAATCGGCGATGGGACCGTTCTATTGCCCGCCGGACCGGCGCATTTTTCTCGACACCGCGTTCTTTCGCGAGATGGAGCAGAAATTCCGCGCCTGCAAAGGCAAGCAATGCGAGTTTGCGCAGGCTTATGTGATCGCCCACGAGGTCGGGCATCACGTACAGAACCTGCTCGGCATCCTGCCACGCGCCCAGCAGATGCAGCAAGCCGCGGGCAGCAAGGCACAGGCCAACAACATTCAGGTGCGCGTCGAGCTACAGGCCGATTGTCTTGGCGGCGTCTGGGCGAATCACGCGCGCCGCAAAAAGGACTTCATCGATCCGGGCGATATCGAAGGCGCGATCGGAATCGCGTCGGCAATCGGCGACGACCGGCTGCAGAAGCAGGCCACCGGTCGCGTCGTGCCTGACTCCTTCACCCACGGCTCCGCAGAGCAGCGCGTGCGCTGGTTCAAGCGCGGGCTGGAAAGCGGCCGGGTCTCGGACTGCGACACGTTCCGGACGGCGAATCTATGACTTGCGTCCCGGGCGCAGCGCGGCATCTCATGACGCGCTGCAGAACCGGGACTCACCCTTAACAGATTGGGTCCCGGCTTTGCGGCGCACCGCTATCGCGCTGCGCCGCGTCCGGGACACGAGAGTGAGACATGCCCGGTATCGACGAATCCAAGAAATTCATCCCGCTCAACATCGCGGTCCTGACGGTTTCCGACACCCGCGAGATGGCCGACGACAAATCTGGCGCGACGCTGGTGGAGCGGCTCCAAGCGGCCGGCCACAGGCTGGCCGCACGCGCCATCGTCACCGATGACGTCGAGAAGATCCGCACTCAGGTGAAAGCCTGGATCGCCGATCCGGGCGTCGATGTCGTGATCTCGACCGGCGGCACCGGCTTCACCGGCCGCGACGTGACACCTGAGGCAATCGAGCCGCTGTTTGAAAAGCGGATGGACGGGTTCGCGACCCTTTTTCTGATGATCAGCCACGCCAAGATCGGCACATCGGCGATCCAGACCCGCGCCACCGCGGGCGTGGCGGGCGCAACCTACATTTTCTGCCTGCCCGGATCGCCGGGAGCCTGCAAGGATGCGTGGGACGGCATCCTCGTGCATCAGTTGGATTACCGCTACCGGCCCTGCAATTTCGTCGAGATCATGCCGCGGCTCGACGAGCATCTTCGCCGCCCGAAGGCACAGGGCGCGACCGTGTAGCTGCGGCGACGGTGTAACTCTTTGTCATTCGGGGGCGCTCAGAGCCTTTGCATCCGCCTTGAGTCCCGGGCGCAGCGCGGTTCGAAGTGCCGCGCTGCAGAACCGGGTCCCACGGTAGTACGGTTGCAAGATTAATTTTGGTGTCCCGGCTCTGCGGTGCACCGTTTCACGCTGCACCGCGTCCGGGACACGAGATCGTGGCAACCGGGCGGCACCACGGATCACCCGATATGCCGCAGCAGCCCGCCTTCGACACGCAGCGCTGCGCCGGTCGTCGCCGACGCCTCCTTCGAACAGGCATAGACCACCATATTCGCGACCTCGTCGACCGAAGCGAGCCTTCGAATGATCGAGGTCGGGCGATGCTGTGCGATGAAGTCCTTCTCCATCTGCTCATGCGAGACGCCCTGCTCCTTCGCCATCTTGCCGAAGAAATCGATCACGCCCTCGGAGCGCGTCGGTCCGGGCAGCACGGAATTGACGGTGACGCCGGTGCCCGCAAGCGATTCCGCAAGGCCGCGCGCAACCGCAATCTGCGCAGTCTTGGTCATGCCGTAATGGATCATCTCGAGCGGGATGTTGAGGCCCGATTCGGAGGAGATGAACACGATGCGGCCCCAGTCTTTCGCCTTCATGCCGGGAATATAGGCGCGCGACATGCGGATACCGCTCATCACATTAGTCTCGAAGAACCGGAGCCAGTCCTCGTCAGGAATGTCCTCGAAATTCTTCGGCTCGAAGATTCCGAGATTGTTGACGAGAATATCGGCCTGCGGCACGCGCTTCACGAAGGCATTTGCGCCATCCGCGGTCGCAAGATCGGCCGCGACCCCTTCCACGCGCGCCTGCGGTAGCTGTTTCTTCAGCGTCTCGACCGCCTGCTTCACACGCGCGTCCGCACGGCCATTGATGACAACAGAGGCGCCCGACGCCGCAAGCCCCTTGGCGATCGCAAAGCCGATACCCCCGGTCGAACCGGTTACAACCGCGTGCTTTCCGCTCAGATCGATATTCATGCAAAATGTCCTGGTTTCAGTCCCCGCCCGGTTGATTGGCGATAAATGCTGCCGAATGGAAGGGGGCACGCGTAGCCGCGCCGCAAATCGATAACGGGCCGCGCGCAAAATTTTGTGAACCCAGATATCCGGGTTCAGGATGCGGATTACCGGTGTCAGCAGACGGAACCGGCTTCAACAACCGGTGATGATAAATAATGCGGCTTCCACGACCACATCATTGCCGCGGTGGTGGAGCAGCATTGGCATAGAAGGACAACCGTATTGGCTGTTCGCAGCAAGAAGGATGTCTTCCATGTGCGACTATAGTCTGCACCATGTGGCCTCACGCCCGGCCAAAGTCGGCGACAGGATTGTCAGTACCCGTTTCGACAACTCCATCACCGGTGGCTTTGCGGCCATCGGCGAGCCGGATGTCGCGGTCTGTCTGCGGCCCGGTACCGAAATCGCGTTCAACGAGGATGTCTCGTACTCGCGAGGCTTCGGACTGATCCCGCCGCGCTTCGGCTATGCGACGATCCCGCAACGGGTCGCGCGCTTCCGGCAGATCGATATCAACCGGCCGAATACGCATCACGATGCGCTGGAATTCCCAAACGGCGAATTGGTCCTTGTGACGATGCTGCGCGAGGGATTGACGGCGACCGTGCTGCAATTGCCGGCCGATTCCGACAGCAAGCCGGCGGCGAAGACGCCGACGATCACGGCAACGCCTCAGCCCGAGCCGTTCTCGGCCTGAGCACCGAACGCTATAGCTCAAGCTCCCAGCTTTCACTCGGCTCGGGCTTGCCGAAATCCTCATGGACCCATTGCCGGGTAAGCTGGAAGCCTTCTTTCTGATAGATCGCGCGTGCCGCCGTCAGCACGCTGTGGGTCCAGAGTGTGACCTTGTGGTAGCCGGCCTTGCGCGCGAAGGCGATGCTTCGCCGCACGAGATCGCGGCCAAGTCCGAGACCGCGGGCGTGCGGCTCGACCAGAACCAGCCGCAGCCGCGCAACGTCTTCGCTGTCTTTGACCAGAAAGGCGCAGCCGACACGTTCGCCGTCGATTTCGGCGATCCAGCAATGTTCGCGCGCCGGATCGAAATTTTTCAGAAAAGCCCCGACGATCTCCGCGGTGATCGCCTCGATATGGCTGCCCCATCCGTATTCGGCGCTGTAGAGCACGCCATGACGCTCAACCACCCAGCCCATGTCGCCCGGTCGGTGCGGCCGCAACGTGTAATGGCGCCGGGGCGACGGCTGACGATCGATTAATCGTTCTATGGTGTCCATAGCCGCGACAACACGGGCCTGCTCGACGTCGTTGAGATGCGCGATCAGGCGGCCGGTTTCGCGCTGCGACCGCTGGTCGAGTGCTGCAAATGCCTTGTGCCCCTTGGTGGTGAGCGACAGCACGATCTGGCGGCCATCGGTCTTGTCGCGCCGACGGACGATGAGATCGCGCTCCTCGAACGCGCGCAGAATTCGGCTGAGATAACCGTGATCGATGCTGAGCGCCGCGGCAACGGCGGTCGCGGTGGCTTCGCGCTGGTGAGCGAGTTCGTAGAGGACGCGCGCCTGAGTGAGCGAAAACGGGCTTTGCAACAGACCTTCGTCGAGCAGGCCGATACGGCGCGTATAGAAGCGCGAGAACCGCCGGACCGCGCCGACTCGAGCCTCGAAAGCGGGATCTGGAGCAAGCGCCATGGACATCATCCGGATGATTGACAGCGTCAACTAATTATTTGACGCAGTCAAGTATCGGGGGATCACGGTTCCCGGATGAGATTGCTGCGCAATGTGGCGAGGCGGCGCTTGCCGATCCTTTGAAGCAGATCGGACTGCGGATCCGGCCGGTCGCCGTAGCCGCCGAGTTCGCGCAAAAACGTCTTGCCGATCAAAAGCCCGCGTCCGGGCGACAGAGTCGTGCGCCGCGCGCGCCACAACGCGATCATGGCGCCGAGCAGGGACTGCTGACCATGCGGGCGCGCGGCCGCAGCAAAGCTGGCGGCAATTCCGGAAGGCGCGCGCTCGACGAATTGCTGCACGTCCGCCACCCAGCCCGACTCGATCACCGCGCCCGCCGGCACAAACATCAGCCAGTCGCTGCGCGCGAGGTCTGCCGCCCGATCGAGCCGCGGCCCAAGCGGACCCGGCAGCGATAGAAACCGGCAGCCTGCGACGTCGCCAACTTCGGCGGTCTCATCTGTTGAACCGCCGTCGGCCAGGATCACCTCGCGAATCAGACCGGCGGTCGCGCCAGACACCAGACAGGCCAGCGTCCGTACCAGGATACGTTCCGATTCGTGGGTGGGAATGATGACGCTCAGCATGGAACCAAATTTTTGCCGGTCCATTGGCGAGACGAATGTTTCAGCCGGGCCAGATCATGGGGCTGTGAATAGCCGATGCCACGACATTCAGCCATGCCGATCAACTTCCAAAATGTTCTTGTTTTGTTCGTTTCTGCGCCCTAGATATTCGGTATGGCACGTCCAACCGCAGCCCTGAGACACCCGCCGGCGCATGTGCCCTCCGCGCCTGCGGGTGACTTTGCAAGGAAGCCCCCGGAAGGCGCTTCCGACCAGTCCGGGCTCCTTGGCGCAGGCGTCGACAGACAACGCCGGCGCGGCCGCGGGACTCTTTCCAATGCGTCCGGCCGTTATGAGCCGCTGGCCCGCATCGCCTTCGACGACGGCTGGCAGAGCCTCGACGACTTGCCGCCGTTCAAGACGCAGGTGCAGGTCGATGCGACCCGCAAGATCATCACCCGCAACGAGTCGCCGGACATCTCGTTTGACCGCTCGATCAATCCCTATCGCGGCTGCGAGCATGGCTGCGTCTATTGCTTCGCGCGGCCGACCCACGCCTATCTCGGGCTGTCGCCGGGTCTCGATTTCGAATCCAAGCTGTTCATGAAGCCGGACGCGCCTTTGCTGCTGGAGCGCGAACTCGCGTCCCCGAGCTACAGCCCGCGCACCATCGCGATCGGTACCAACACCGACCCGTACCAGCCGATTGAGAAGCAGTATCAGATCATGCGCCGCATTCTTGAGGTGCTGGAGCGCGCCGGCCATCCGGTCGGGATCGTGACGAAATCGGCGCTGGTCACGCGGGACATCGACATCCTGTCGCGGATGGCGAAGCGCAATCTCGCCAAGGTCGCGATCTCGGTGACGACGCTGGACGGCAAGCTCGCGCGTACCATGGAGCCGCGCGCCTCGACGCCGGCGAAGCGGCTGGAGGCGCTGCGGCAATTGTCGGAGGCCGGCATTCCGACCGCGGCGATGATCGCGCCCGTCATTCCCGCCATCAACGATGCGGAGATCGAACGCATTCTCGATGCGGTCGCGCACGCAGGCGTGAAAAGCGCAGGCTATGTGATGCTGCGGTTGCCGCTGGAAGTGCGCGACCTGTTCAAGGAATGGCTGATGGCGAACTATCCCGATCGCTTCCGCCACGTGATGAAGCTCGTGCGCGAAATGCGCGGGGGCAAGGATTACGACTCGACCTGGGGCAAGCGGCAGACCGGCGACGGCCCTTATGCCTGGCTGATCGGCCGGCGCTTCGAGGCCGCCTGCGAACGGCTCGGGCTGAACCGGGTGCGGGCGAAACTCACCACCGAGCACTTCCAGAAGCCGGTGAAGGGCAGCGAGCAGCTGAGCTTGTTTTAAAAACCAATGCCGCACGCCCATGTCAGCCTGATCACCCTTGGCGTCAGCGATGTTCCGCGCGCGGCGCGCTTCTATGAAGCGCTGGGGTTCAAGCGAAAGATGAAAGCCGCGCCGGAGAGCGAGATCGCGTTCTTTGATGCTGGAACGCTGGCGCTCTCGCTCTACGCCGTGAGCGGGCTTGCGCGCGATGCCGGTCTTGCAGCCGACACCAAGCCGTCAGACTTCCGCGGAATATCGCTCGCATGGAATTGCGCGAGCGAAGCCGAGGTCGATGCGGTGATGACCCTCGCGCTCGGCGCCGGCGCCAGGGAACTTGCGCCAGCGAAAAAAGCCGACTGGGGCGGCTATCACGGCCACTTTGCCGATCCGGACGGCCATATCTGGGAAGTCGCCTACAATCCCCAGTTTCCACTGTCAGCCGACGGACGACCGGACCTCCCCGATTAGCAATTGCGATTTTCCGCCGGACGCGCTCAGCATGCCGGCCATGAGCCCGGCCCCGAATCGGAAAGTAGCGCTCGCGCGCCTGCCGCTGAAAGAAGACATCGTCCGCCCGACCTTCCGGCGCGAGCGGCGGGCCTACAAGCGCGGCATCTGGCCGGTCGCCGGCTGCGACGAGGCCGGGCGCGGACCGCTCGCCGGGCCGGTCGTTGCCGCCGCGGTGGTGCTGGATCCGGACCGGATCCCGCGCGGGCTCAACGATTCCAAGAAGCTGACCTTCGAGGAACGCGAAAAGCTCTACGCCCGCATCTGCGCGACTGCCGAGGTCGGTGTCGCCTTCGCCTCGCCTGCGCGGATCGATCGCGACAACATCCTGCAGGCCTCGCTCTGGGCGCTGGCGCAAGCCGTCGCCGCCCTGCCCTGCCGGCCCAAGCTCGTCTATGTCGATGGCCGCGACCGCATCAAGGTGCCGTGCGATTGCGAGCCGGTCATCTCGGGCGACGCGCTGGTGCTTTCGATTGCCGCCGCTTCGATCGTCGCCAAGGTGACGCGCGACCGGCTGATGATGCAGATCGGCGCCGCCCATCCGGGCTACGGTTTCGAGCGGCATATGGGCTATTCGGTGCCGGAGCATTTCGCAGCACTGCAGCGGCTGGGACCCACGATCCATCACCGCCGCAGCTTTTCGCCGGTTGCCGTGGCCGACGGTCTCAAGGCACCGCCCGCGACCGACGATTCCCCTCTCGGGTTGCCTCTCTGACATTGGCAGGCTTATCTCTGACGCCCGGCCCGGCTCCACCTGGAGTCGGCCTTATCCCTGCGGCGTTCATGCTCACAGTTTCCCTTCCCATCGAGTTCCTGCGCACCCGGCCGGTGCTGATCTTCTGGCTGGCCGCGATCACGCAAGCCGTGATCTGGATCGCGGTGCCGTCGCTGTTCTATTCGGCGCCGCCAGGCGACCTCGCCGAGGTCATCGCGGTCGGTCATGAGCTGAAATTCGGCTCCGAGCTCGGTCCGCCGCTGGCGCATTGGCTGGCCGAGATCGCGCTCCGCGCCGCCGGCGGGCACATGATCGGCGTGTATGTGCTGTCGCAGCTCTGCATCGTTGCGACCTATTGGGCGGTGTTCCAGCTTGGCCGTGCGACGGTCGGCGACCGCCACGCGGTGCTCGCGACGCTGCTGATGACCGGCATTTCGGTGTTCACCATCGGCTCTCCGGATTTTGGGCCAGATATCCTGATGATGCCGCTCTGGGCCTTCGCCATCCTGCATCTATGGCGCGCCACAGGCGAAAACCGGATGCTGTACTGGTTCGCGCTCGCCTTCGATTTCTGGCTGATGGTGCTGACGTCGCACCTTGCTCTGCTGCTGTTTGCCGTTGTTGTTGCATTCGCGCTGATCAACCCGCGCGCCCGCGTCACGGCGATGAATCCCGCAACCGGCATGGCCGCCATCACCGTTCTCTGTATGATGCTGCCGAGCATCGTCCTGATCCGGCAATACGGCTTCGGGATGACGCCCAACCTCGCCCGGCTTCGCAGCTTCGAGGCGATCGACCAGAACATCATCGCCTGGCTGCGTCTGCTGCTGCTCGTCGCGGTCGCGCATGCCGGTGCCGGCATCCTGGTGGTGCTGGCCAGCAATCTCGCGCGCACGAAGCGGATCGAAGCGGCCGCCGTGGTCGGTCCTGTCGTCGATCCGTATGCGCGCAGTTTCATTTTCACGTTCGCGCTCGCGCCGCTGATCGTAGTCACCGCCTTTGCGGTGATTTCCGGCAAGTCGGACCTGTCCGGCATTCCACCGCTGCTCGTGTTGTCCGGTCTTGCGATCGTCGCCGCGGCCGGTGAGATCATCATGCTGCACCATCAGCGGATCCTGAGCATCGCCTGGCTCAGTCTGTTGCTGGTGCCGCCCGCGCTGATGGCGGCCGGTGTCCTGCTGCTGCCGGCGCTGTTCGCGGTGGATCTGCGGACCGCGCAACCTGCGGATGAGATCGCGACGTTTTTCACCGACAATTTCGAGCGGCGCACCGGACGCAAGCTCGAGGTGGTGGCCGGCGATCCAAGACTGGCGGCGCTGATCTCGGCGGCATCCAGAAGCCGTCCGCGGATTTATCACGCACCCGAAAGCGGCAGGCCGCAACTCGCGGCAAAACAGGATGCGCTGCAGAACGGCGCGGTTGTCGTGTGGCGCGCTACCGACAGCGCCGGCACGCCGCCGCCCGAGGTCAAGGCACAATTCCCCGACATCGTGCCGGAAGTGCCGCGCGCCTTCGACCGCGCCATTCCCGGCCGCGCACCGGTTCTGCGCATCGGCTGGGGCGTGGTACGGCCGCAGACGGCGAGCCCGGCGGCACAATGATCAATGATACGCCTCGCCTTCTCTCACCTTGCCGCGAAACAGCCAGTACACGAAGACGATGTAGCCCAGGATGATCGGCAGCAGAAACACCGTGCCGATCAGCATGAAGATCTGGCTCGCGGGTGCGGCGGCGGTATCCCACACCGTGAGTGACGGCGGCACGAGATACGGATAGCTCGAAATCACGAGGCCGAGATAGCCGAGCAGGAACAGCACGATGGTCGCGATGAAGGGCAGCGAATCGCGCTCCTTGCCGATCCATCGCCAGAGCAGATAGGCGACGAGCGCGGTGACAAGCGGCACCGGCCACAAATAGTAGAAGTTCGGCAGCGAGAACCAGCGGTTGGCGATGCGCTCGAACGCATAGGGCGTGTAGAGCGACACCAGCGCCATGAAGCCGAGCACGATCAGCAGCAGCATCTTCGCCTGACGGCGCGCGCGCTCGGCCACCTCGCCCTCCGTCTTCATGATCAGGAAGGTGGCGCCGAGCAGCGCATAGCCGGCCGCAAGGCCGAGCCCGCAGAGAAGCGCGAACGGCGTCGCCCAGTCGAAATGGCCGCCGGCGAACTGGCCGTTCTCGACCTTAATGCCCTGGATCAGCCCGCCGAGAATGACGCCTTGCGAGAAGGCCGCAAGCAGCGACCCGAAGGTGAAGGCGAAATTCCACCACACCTTGCTGTTCGACACATGCCGGAACTCGAACGCAACACCGCGAAATACCAAAGCCAGCAGCATCACGATAACCGGCAGATACATCGCCGGCATGATGATCGCGTAGGCCATCGGGAATGCGACCCAGAGTCCGCCGCCGCCGAGCACGAGCCATGTCTCGTTGCCGTCCCAGAACGGCGCGATCGAGCGCATCATCTGGTCGCGCTGGCTCTCGTTGCGTGCGAACGGAAACAGAATGCCGATGCCGAGATCGAAGCCGTCGAGGATCACGTACATCGCGACGGCTGTGCCGATCAGGCCGGCCCAGATGACAGGGAGATACCATTCCATGGCGCTCTAACTCCCCTTCGCGATGGCTTCGCGCGCAGCACCTTCGGCTGCGCTGAGCGGGCGGCTGGGCAAGGCGTCCGGCGGTTCGATGGCACGGCCCTCCGGCCCCTTGTTGATGAGCCGGTTGATGTAATAGATGCCCATCGAGAACACGATGCCGTAGCAGAACACGAACAAAACCAGCGTGCCGAGCAGGCTCGACGCCGGAACCGGCGATATTGCATCCGCCGTGCGCAGAATACCGTGAACCAGCCAGGGCTGCCGTCCGCTCTCCGTCACCACCCATCCGGCGATGACGGCCACGAATCCGCTCCACCACATCCACGAGGTGAGGCGCAGATACCAGCGCGTCTCCCATAATGTGCCGCGCCACCACAGGAAACATCCGAACAAGGCCGCCGCGATCATGTAGAGGCCAATGCCGACCATGATCCGGAAGCCGAAGAACACGTTGGGCACCGGCGGACGATCCTGCGGCGGCACGCTCTTCAGGCCGGGGAACAGTCCGTAGGGATCGTGCCGGAGAATCAGCGACGCGCCGAACGGAATGGCTATCTCGTAGAGATTTTTCTCGGCCTTTTCGTCGGGCCAGGCGAACAGCACAAGCGCGCCGGGCTTGGATCCGTCCCAATGCGCCTCGATCGCCGCGATCTTGATCGGCTGATGCTCCAGGGTATTGAGCCCGTGCTGGTCGCCGATGAACAATTGCAGCGGGGCAAGGATCGCCATTAGCCACAGCCCCATCCGCATCATCGTGCGCGCGTCCTCGACATGCTTGCCCTGCAGGAGATAGCGGGCCCCGACCGCAAGCACCACAAATCCGGTCGTGAGATAGGCCGCATTCAGCACATGCGCGAAGCGGTACGGGAAACTCGGGTTGAAGACGATCGTCAGCCAATCGACCGGATAGGCGATGCCGTCACGCATCTCGTGGCCGGTTGGCGTCTGCATCCAGCTGTTGGCGGAAAGAATCCAGAAGGCCGAAATCGCAGTGCCGATGGCAACGATCGCCGCCGACAGCACATAGAGACCCCGCGGCACCCGGTTGAAGCCGAACAGAAGAATTCCGAGGAAGGTCGCTTCAAGGAAGAAGGCGGTCAGCACCTCATAACCGATCAGCGGGCCGACCACATTGCCGGCTACCACCGAAAACCGGCTCCAGTTGGTGCCGAACTGGTAGCTCAGCACGATCCCGGACACGACACCCATCGCGAACGAGACCGCGAAAATCTTGGTCCAGAACCGCATGATGCGGTGGTAGCGCTCCTGCCCCGTATACAGCCACAGGGCGCCGAGGGTGGCGATATAGGCGGACAGCCCGATCGTGAAGCTCGGGAATATGATGTGGAATGTGACGGTAAAGGCGAACTGGATCCGGGCGAGGAGAACGGGATCGAGATCCATAGGCTGCTCCGTGGTCCGCTTCTGGAGGGCGTTTCCTCGTCAGCTCTACCCCGGCCGCTTCGGGGCGGCCGGTCTGCCAGTTTGCCAGGCAATTACCGGACAATAAATGCGCTTCGTGCAACAATTCCAAGTCCAAACACCTGCGGCAAAGCCGCCATGCACATTCGGCTTGGCACGAGTCTGGCTTGCGTTGCGGTGGACAACGTCACAATCGGGCAGGACGCGCGCGGGGGACACGCTAATCTGCCGATTGAGACGGGGCATGCAGGGGGAGACACATGGCCACGGACAACACGCCCGCCGCGAAATCGGGCGGCTTCCTTGACAATTATTTCGGACTGACCGCGAACGGCACCAACGTCAAGACCGAGGCACTCGCCGGTCTGACCACATTCCTCACAATGGCCTACATCATATTCGTCAATCCGAGCATTCTTGCGAAAGCCGGGATGGACCAGGGCGCGGTCTTCGTCGCTACCTGCATTGCGGCTGCGGTGTGCAGCATCGTGATGGGGCTCTACGCCAATTACCCGATCGCCCTCGCACCAGGCATGGGGCTCAATGCCTTCTTCGCGTTTACGGTCGTGCTGACCTACAAATATACATGGCAGCAGGCGCTCGGTGCGGTGTTCCTGTCAGGCGTCCTGTTCTTCATCCTGTCGGTCACAGGACTGCGCGAATACATCATCAACCAGATCCCGCGTAACCTGAAATATGCGATCGGTGCGGGTGTGGGTCTGTTTCTCGGCATCATCGCGCTGGAGAATGCCAAGATCATCGTCGACCATCCAGCGACGCTTGTGACGCTCGGCCATCTCAACGTTGCGGGTCCGCTCCTCTGCCTGTTCGGCTTCATCCTGATTGTGGCGCTGCATGCCCGCAAGATTCATGGCGCGACGCTGATCGGCATTTTGGTCGTGGGCCTCATCGGCCTTCCGCTCGGGCTGTCCGAATTCAGGGGTATCGTGTCGATGCCGCCGTCGATCGCGCCAACCTTCCTCGCGCTCGACTTCTCCCGGACCTTCGAACTGTCGTTCCTGATTGTCGTGTTCTCGATCCTGATGATCGACGTCTTCGACAATGCGGGCACTCTGATCGCGGTGACGGAAAAGGCGGGCTTTGTCGACAAGGATGGCAATGTGCCACGCATGAAGCAGGCGCTGATTTCCGACAGCTTTGCGGCCATGTTCGGCGCCTCGATCGGCACCTCGACCACGACGAGCTATATCGAGAGCGCAGCCGGCGTCGAGGCGGGCGGCCGGACGGGATTGACGGCGGTGTTCGTCGGCATCCTGTTCCTGTTCGCGCTGTTTTTCTCCCCGCTCGCGGGCCTGATTCCGGCCTATGCCTCCGCGGCCGCCCTGCTGTTCGTGGCCTGCGTCATGGCAAGCCTGATGGCCAACATGAACTGGGAGGACATCACTGAGTCCGCTCCGGCCGTGATCGCCGCGATAACGATGCCGCTCACCTATTCGATCGCGACCGGCATCGGTTTAGGCTTCATCACCTACGCGCTGATCAAGCTCATCGCCGGAAAGCTACAGGACGTCACGATTGCGGTCGGCGCACTGGCCGTCATTTTTGCGATCAAACTGATCCTAGTGCCGGGAGGCTAGGCACCCTCACCGCCACGCCCGCAGGTCCTGCGGGCGTGGCGGTCAGCTCCCGAGCGCCTTCTTGATCGCGAGGAAATCGCGCCAGGCCAGCCGCTTCTCGATCGGCGTGCGCAACAGATAGGCCGGATGATAGGTCGGCATGGCGCGGATTTCCCGCGTCTCTGTCTTGTAGGTGAACCAGCGGCCGCGTGTCCGGCGGATGCCGTCGGTGACCCCGAGCAGTGTCGCGGTCGACGGCTTGCCGAGACAGACCAGCACATCCGGCGCGACCAGTTCGATCTGGCGCTGGATGAAGGGCAGGCAAATCTGGGTCTCGTGGATCGAGGGATCGCGGTTGCCCGGCGGCCGCCAGGGCACGATATTGGCGATAAAGACGTCTGGGCGCGCGATCCCGATTGCGGCCAGCATCTTGTCGAGGAGCTGTCCGGATTTCCCGACGAACGGGACGCCGGTCTGATCCTCTTCGAAACCCGGCGCCTCGCCAACGAACATGAGTCGGGCCTGCGGGCTGCCGTCGCCGAAAACCAGCTGCTTGGCCGTGGTCCGGAGCGCGCAGCCCTCAAAGGCATTCATGATCCCGCGCAATTCTTCCAGAGAAGCGGCGGATCGCGCGGCGGCCCGCGCTGCCATGACCGCCTCCTCCGGCAGCGGCGGCCGTGCGGCGGGCGCGACAGGAGGGGCCGCCGCGGGCCTCGGCTCGCTCTTTTGCTTCGCAGCCGGGGCCGGGACCGTTTCGCCGGCGGGTGCCGGGAGCGCCGGATCGGCAAACCGGTTGGCCGGCACCTCGTCCAGCGCAACGTCCACGCCGGCTTCGACGTAGAAGGTCAGGAGATCGCGGACGGATTTGGCCTCTGCGGGGATCATGCCGGCAGTCTAGCACGCTGAAATTTGGGTGACGCGCGAATCCGGTGCTGCGGTTTCGCCATGCGCTAAGACCGATTGTCGGTCGGCTCCAAACATGGAAAAACAAAAATCCCCGATCAGAGGAAGTCTAATGTCCGAGCTGCCGCCCCGCGAAAGTATGGAATTCGATGTCGTCATCGTCGGCGCGGGTCCGGCGGGGCTTGCCGCCGCGATCCGGCTGAAACAGATTTCGCCCGATATCAGCGTGGTGGTGGTGGAGAAGGGCTCGGAGGTCGGCGCCCATATTCTCTCCGGCGCCGTGATCGACCCCTCGGGACTGGACAGCCTCCTCCCCGACTGGCGCGAGGACCCGGATCGTCCGCTCAAGACTGAAGTCACGGACGACCGCTTCTACTGGATGACCCAATCCGGCGCGGTGAAGGTGCCATTGTTCATGGCGCCGCCCTTGATGAGCAATCACGGCTGCTTCATCGGTTCGCTCGGGCTGGTCACGAAATTTCTGGCCGCGAAAGCCGAAGCGCTGGGGGTCGAAATCTATCCGGGCTTCGCCGCCGCCGAACTGATCTATGGCGAGCACGGCGAGGTGCGCGGGATCGCCACCGGCGATATGGGTATCGGCAAGGAGGGCGAGCCGACTGACGCCTTCACGCGCGGGATGGAATTGCTCGGCAAATATACCCTGTTCTCCGAAGGTGCGCGCGGCTCGCTCAGCAAAATTCTGATCGCGACATTCGGCCTTGCCGCCGACCGCGAACCGCCGAAATTCGGCATAGGTCTGAAAGAGCTGTGGCAGATCGATCCGGCAAAGCACAAGCCGGGTCTGGTCCAGCATTCCTTCGGCTGGCCGCTCGATAACAGGACCGGAGGCGGCTCGTTCCTCTATCATTACGACGAGAATCTCGTCTCGGTCGGGTTCGTGGTGCATCTCAACTACGAGAACCCGTATCTTTCGCCTTTTGAGGAATTCCAGCGCTTCAAGACTCATCCGGCCGTGCGCGGCGTGTTCGAGGGCGGCAAGCGCCTCGCCTATGGGTCGCGCGCCATTACCGAAGGCGGCTACCAGTCGGTGCCGAAGCTCGTATTCCCAGGGGGTGCGCTGATCGGTTGCGCCGCAGGCTTCGTCAACGTGCCGCGCATCAAGGGGTCGCATAACGCCATCACCTCCGGCATGCTGGCCGCCGAGCAGGTCGCGCAGGCGCTGTCGGCTGGCCGCTCCAACGACGAACTGACCGGCTACGAGGCGGCGTGGCGGACCTCACCGGTCGGCAAGGATTTGTGGCCGGTTCGCAATGTGAAGCCGCTCTGGTCGAAATTCGGCACCATCGTTGGCATTGCGCTCGGCGGCCTCGACATGTGGACCAACACGTTCGGCTTTTCGCTGTTCGGCACCCAGAAGCACGGCAAGCCTGACTGGCAATGCCTGAAACCGGCACGCGACTGCACGCCGATCGCCTATCCGAAGCCGGACGGCAAATTAACCTTCGACCGGCTGTCCTCGGTGTTCCTGTCCAACACCAACCATGAGGAGAATCAGCCGCCGCATCTCAAGGTAGCGAACATGGCGCTGCAGAAGTCGTCGGAGCACGATGTGTTTGCGGGCCCCTCGACCCGCTATTGCCCGGCCGGCGTGTATGAGTGGATTGGCGAAGGTGCGGAGCTGAAATTTGTCATCAACGCGCAAAACTGCGTTCACTGCAAAACCTGCGACATCAAGGATCCCAACCAGAACATCACCTGGGTTCCGCCGGAGGGTGCCGGAGGGCCGAACTATCCCAATATGTGACGCGCCCGGCGAGTGAATGTCACGATAAAGCCCTATTGCGGCCTACAGCCTCACGGGCGGGGCGACTACGGCTGTCCTTGCGGCAAAAGCCCAAAAAGGCCATCCTCGATCTGAGCCGGCGGGACCGCTTCGCGGGTCCCACGATGGAGATTTTCGACGTGAACCTGTCGACCCTGATCAAGCCTGTGGCCGTATCGGTCACCGCCTTCGGTATCCTTATGTTGCCCGGTCTGCTGGCCGCGCAGTCGCCGACCAAACCTGACACGTCGCGGGTCTCGGCCTCCGGAAACTATCTCGCCGCACGGCATGCGATTCAGCAGCGCGACGCGGCCGCCGCCTCGGCCTATTTCCGCGCCGCACTTCGGTCCGATCCGAAGAACCCTGACCTGCTGCAACGCGCCTTCGGCGCGGCGCTGACCGAGGGCGATATGGAGGAGACCTTCCGCCTCGCGGAGCGCATCATCCAGATCAACAAGAACGACCGCGATGCCCGCCTCGTGCTCGGCATCCGCGCAATCAAGCAGAAGCAGTGGCAAACGGCGCGGCAAAATATCGCGCAATCGGTGCGCGGACCGGTCACCGACCTCACCGCTGCCTTGCTGATCGCCTGGTCGCAATATGGCGCGAAGGACTCCAAGGCGGCGATCGAAACCATCGACCGGCTGCAGGGCCCCGACTGGTACAATATCTTCAAGGATCAGCATGCCGGCCTGATCCTCGATATCGCGAATCGCAAGAAGGAAGCAGCGAAGCGCTTCGAGAAGGTCCATAAGCTGGACGGCACCAATCTTCGCGTTGTCGAAGCCTATAGCAGTTTCCTGTCGCGCCACGGCACCAAAGATGAGGCCTTGGAGGTGCTCGGTACGTTCGACAAGGCCTTGCCGCGCCATCCGCTCATCACTCAGGCCATCAAGCAGGTCAATGCGGGGCAGAAGATTCCGCCGCTGGTTCAGAGCCCCGAAGCGGGCGCCGCCGAAGTGCTGTACGGCATTGGCGCCGTCGTCGGCCGCCGCGGCGGCGAAGAACTCGGGCTCGCCTATCTCCAGCTCGCGCTTTACCTCGAACCGCGTCATCCGCTGGCGCTGCTGTCGCTCGCCGATCTTTACGAGTCGATGAAGAAACCGCAGCTTGCCATCGATATGTACCGGCGTGTTCCGGCTGACTCGCCGCTGCACCGCAATTCTGAAATCCAGCTCGCCGCCAATCTCGACTCGCTCGAAAAGACGGAAGAAGCCAAGGAGCACCTGCGCAAGCTGATCGAGGAAAACCCTGCCGATATGGAAGCCATTATGATGCTTGGCCATATCGAACGGTCCCGCAAGCAATACGCTGATTGTGCCAAGACCTATACGCGGGTGATCGATCAGCTCGAGAAGCCGACGCGCGGAAACTGGAACGTTTTCTATTCCCGCGGCATCTGTCACGAGCGCAACAAGAACTGGCCGGCGGCGGAAGCCGACTTCAAGAAGTCGCTGGAGCTTTATCCCGATCGCGCCGATGTGCTGAATTATCTCGGCTATTCCTGGATCGATCAGGGCATCAATCTCGACGAAGGCATGAAGATGATCCGCCGCGCGGTCGAGCAGAAGCCGGACGACGGCTATATCGTCGACTCGCTCGGCTGGGCCTATTACCGGATCGGAAATTATGAAGAGGCCGTGAAGCACCTCGAGCGCGCGGTCGAGATCCGTCCCGAGGATCCAACGATCAACGATCATCTCGGTGATGCGTACTGGAAGGTCGGTCGCGAACTGGAGGCACGCTTTCAATGGTCGCATGCTGCGGCGCTCAAGCCGGAGCCGGAAGAGCTGGCAAAGATCCAGGAGAAGCTGAAGAACGGGCTTCCGGATGAGGGGCCCGGCGCAACCGCGGAACAGAAGACCAAACAGGGTAACGGCGGTTGACGTGACGGCAGGCTCGACGGAGCGAGTCGAATTCGCTCCGGCCAAGATCAATCTCACGCTGCGCATTCTGCGCAAGCGGCCGGACGGTTATCACGATCTCGAAAGCCTCGTGGTGTTCGCCGATGCGGGCGATGCGTTGCGGCTCGACCCGGATGCACCGCTCGGTCTTGAGGTCGACGGGCCGACTGCGATTAACGCCGGACCGGCCGGCGACAATCTCGTTCTCAAGGCGACGCGCGCCCTGCAGGCGCAAATCGCAGGTCTTCGCACCGGGCAATTTCACCTGACAAAGCGGATTCCGGTTGCCGCCGGACTAGGCGGTGGCTCGTCCGACGCTGCGGCGGCACTGCGCCTGCTCGCAGGGCTCAACGATCTTCCGGTGGAGGATCGCCGCGTGATGGGTGCCGCGCGCGCGAGCGGCGCCGATGTTCCGGTCTGTCTCGATCCTCGCCCAAGGATCATGCGCGGGATTGGCGACGTGCTGTCGCCGCCGCTGCGGCTGCCCGCCCTGCCCGCCGTGCTGGTCAATCCCGGCGTCCCGGTGCCGACGGCGAACGTCTTCGGCGCGCTGGCTGCTGCAAGAGCGGGTACAGTTCCGGCGGCGGGGGACGATCCCGCGTCACGCTGCGCCGAGGCCGGACGGCCGAATGTTGAGGATTTGCTTGACGCGCTGGCGGCCTCCGCGAACGACCTAGAGGCCCCAGCGCTGTCGCTGTTTCCTGCGGTCGGCGAAACACTGGCCGCGCTGCGCCAAATCGCGACATGCCGGCTTGCGCGCATGAGCGGCTCGGGCGGGACGTGTTTCGGATTGTTCGCTTCTATGGAAGAGGCAAAGCAGGCCGCAGCGCAGCTTGCTCAGGCCCAGCCGGACTGGTGGGTGCAGGCGACCGAATTGGGAGCGATCGAACGCAAAGTCGGTCAATAGGCCCGCGCGAGGCAAAAGGCGACGGCCTCCTCCAGCGCCGCTTTCATCGGTGATGGCGGAAACAGCGCCAGCGCATCGATCGCCATAGCACCATAATGCTGCGCGCGTCCGATCGTGTCCTCCAGCGCGCGATGCTTGCCCATTAGGGTGATCGCCCGATCGAGATCGGCGTCGGTCGCAGCTCCCTGCTCCAGACACCGGGTCCAGAACGAACGCTCCTCGGCAGTGCCGCGGCGGAACGACAGCACCACCGGCAGCGTGATCTTGCCTTCACGGAAGTCGTCGCCGACATTCTTGCCGAGCTTGGCGGACTTGCCACCGTAATCGAGGGCATCGTCCACCAGTTGAAAGGCGATGCCGAGATTCATTCCGTAGGACCGGCAGGCGGCGAGATCGGCCTTGGCGCGGCCGGCCAGCACCGGCCCGACCTCGCAGGCCGCCGCGAACAATTCCGCGGTCTTGCCGCGGATGACTGCGAGATATTCGTCCTCGGTGGTCGCAGTGTTCTTGGCGGCGGCGAGTTGCATCACCTCGCCCTCGGCAATCACGGTGGCGGCCTGAGACAGGATATCGAGTGCGCGCAGATTGCCGACGTCCACCATCATCCGGAACGCCTGGCCAAGCAGGAAATCGCCGACCAGCACGCTCGCTTCGTTACCCCAGAGCATGCGGGCCGCGAGCTTGCCGCGCCGCATCTCGCTCTCGTCGACGACGTCGTCATGCAGCAGCGTCGCGGTGTGCATGAATTCGACCGCCGCCGCGAGCTTGATATGGCCGTCGCCGTCATACCCTGAGAGCTGCGCCATTGCGAGTGTGAGCATCGGACGCAACCGCTTGCCGCCCGAATTGATCAGGTGGTTTGCAACCTCTGGTATCATGGTGACCTGTGAGCCGGTCCGCGCCAGGATCGCCGCGTTCACGCGCTCCATATCCGGGGCGACCAGCTCGACGAGCCGGTTGATCGAAGCCTGTGGCTGCGATTCAAAGGGGATAACGACAGCCAAACGAGGCACTCCCGGACCAGACAAAACCAGAATAGAAACGCTATATGAGGCAGGCAAGTGCGCTGCTTTGCCGCGATACTCTATTTCCGGCCAATGCGGAAGCAGGGCAATCGCGTTTGCGGCCCCGGATTGCGTGGACGACCCGCGGCAACCGGTTCAGGATCGGCAGGATCGAACCTTTGCGTGAAATCGTTCGTACCAACGACCCGGTGCTGATCAGTGCCATCGAGGCGCTTTTCGCCGGCGCCCATATCCCCTATCTCGTCCTCGACCAGAACATGAGTGTGCTGGAGGGATCGATCGGCATGCTGCCGCGCAGGATTCTGGTCGACGACGCCTCCGAACACGAGGCGCGCCAGCTCCTCACCGACGCCGGTCTGGGTCAGGAGTTGCGTCCGCAAAAATCATGACCACGCCCAATGCGCCCGCCGCCGAAACCACCGATGACGGCATCCTGAATGGCCGTCTGCGCCTTTTGCAGCCCAAACGCGGCCACCGCTTCGGTCACGATGCCATCCTGCTCGCGGCAGCCGTCCCTGCGCGAACCGGGGATCGCGTCGCCGAATTCGGCGCGGGGGTCGGAGCGGCGAGCCTTGCGCTGCTCGCAAGGGTGCCTGGCATCGACGTCACGCTGTTTGAAATCGACCCCGCCCTCTGCGCGCTGGCGCAGCAAAATATCCACCGCAACAGCTTTTCCAACAGCGCCCGCGCCGTGGTTCAGGACGTCACAACGCCGCTTCGTGCGGGACCGTTCGACCACATTCTCATGAATCCGCCCTTCAATGACAGCCGTCTTCAGCCATCGGCCGATGCGGGACGCCGGCTCGCGCACGCTGCCGGCCCGGACCTCTTGCCGCGCTGGATCAACAACGCGCGCACCGCGTTGCGCGACGGGGGCGCGGTCACGCTGATCTGGCGGGCGGAACGGCTCGCCCAGTTGCGGCAAGCGTTGGAGACAGCCGGCTTTGGCACGGTCTCGATGTTGCCGGTGGTTCCGGCACCGGAGCGTACCGCGATCCGGGTGATTGCGGTTGGCGTGAAAGGCGGTACTGCGCCTCCGCGAACGCTGTCCCCCCTGATTTTGAACGACGAAGCGTCACGGCCTAGCGCGGAAGCGGAGGCGATCCTGCGCCACGGCGCCGCGTTGCCGACAGCGCAGCAAAATGCAGCCTAACCTAACCGCTCGGACTTAGGAGACTGCGACAGTGTCGACATGTGAGCAAATGTCGCGATCGCACCGAGCAGGAGGATCAACATATAGATTTTCATGGCCTTGTGTCCCGCACCATGGCCGGATCAATCCGTAAATTGCCGGCCCGTTCCCAAGGACCCATTCACACTGCGTTTCCGTTAATGTTGTGTAAGCGCGCACACAAACCGCCGTTCAAAAGAAGTTGAGGTGGAATTTCGATGGCAGAGATTTCCGGCGAACAGGTCCGCAAATTTTTTGAATCCCTTCTTCCCGCACGGCTGCGCCGCGATACGCCGGTGGTTCCGGTGGTCAGACTCACTGGTGTCATCGGCTTTTCGTCGCCGCTGCGGCCGGGCATCACCCTTGCCGGCGTGTCGCGACTGCTTGATCGCGCCTTTGCGATGCGCCGGGCCAAGGCTGTCGCGATCCTGATCAATTCGCCGGGCGGCTCGCCGGTTCAGTCTCACCTGATCTTTCGCCGGATACGGCAACTGGCCGAAGAGAAGAAGCTTCCGGTGATTGTGTTTATCGAGGATGCGGGCGCGTCCGGCGGCTACATGATCGCCTGCGCCGGTGACGAGATTTATTGCGATCCGTTCTCGATCGTCGGTTCGATCGGCGTGGTCGGCGCAACCTTCGGCTTCAACAAGGCGATGGAGAAGCTCGGCGTCGAGCGGCGCATCTACACCGCAGGCGACCGCAAGGCGATCCTCGATCCGTTCCTTCCCGAGAACCCGGCCGATGTCGCCCACATCAAGGCGATCCAGGAGGACATTCACGAAGGCTTTATTGAGCTCGTGAAGGAGCGTCGCGGCGCCAGGCTCACAAGCCCCGAATCGGCCTTGTTTTCGGGGGAATACTGGGTCGGTGAGGAAGCTCATCGGCTCGGTCTGGTCGATGGCATTGGCGAGGTCCGTTCGCTCCTGCGCTCACGGTTCGGCGACAAGGTGCATCTGCCGCTGATCGCCGAGCGCGGCTGGTTCGGACGCCGGTTGCTCGGGATGGGCACGCCGACGCCTTTGCGCTTCGGTCCGGTGTTTGCGGACGGTGAAGGATTGGCCGCCGATCTTCTATCGGCGGCAGAACAGCGGGCAATCTGGGCCCGTTACGGCTTGTAACGCGAATTTCGAAAGGGGGCCAAAATGATCCCGATCGTTCCTCGACTGGTGATGTGGGCGGCCGGTGTCGTTGCTGGCCTCGCGATTGCAAAGCTCGCCAAGCGCGAATTCGGGCGCGTCAAGGAAGAACTTGACGAGGCCCGCCTTGCCCCCGCCGCAAGCCGGGCGGAACGCGCTCAGCATCCGACGCTGCGGCGCGACCCGCACACGGGCATATACCGGTTCTGATCATACCGCCTTATCCGCGCGGCGGGCTCCACGGCCCGGCCCCGGCATTTGACGTTGGCTGCGGATCGCTCCACGGACCCTCTGCCCCCTCTGTCGAGCCGCGCGAATTGTCCTCCGCGGCCTGCCCGCTGTCCGCAGGCTCGGGCAAAGCCGCGATCGGTCCGGGATCGCGGCCGCCCGCCATGCGCACCAGCGCATCGACGCGGCTATCGATCGAAGGATGGGTCGCGAACATGTCCTCAAAACCCGAGCGCGGGTTGTCGACGCACATCTCCATCACCGCCGATGTGACCCCCGGAAGTTCGCCGCGATTCTCGATCTTGCGCAGCGCCATGATCATGGCGTCGGGATTTTTCGTCAGTTCGACGGCACCGGCATCGGCGAGGAATTCGCGCGAGCGCGACAGCGCGAACCGGATCACGAGTGACAGAAACCAGGCAACCGCGATCAGCACCACCGCAAGCAGGATCGCTGCGCCCGCGCCGCCCTTGCGGTCGCTGCTGCCCGACGAGCTGCCGCCGCCCATCCGCATGCCGCCGCGAAACATGATCCGAAAGAAAATCTCGGCGGCGAACGAAATCACGCCGGCGATGATGACGGCAATCACCATCATGCGCACGTCGCCATTGCGGATATGGGTCAATTCGTGTGCCAGCACGGCTTCGAGCTCGGCATCGTTCAGCCGCTCAACGAGACCGCTTGTTACCGAGATAGAATATTGCTTCTGGTTGAGACCGCTGGCGAAGGCGTTCAGCGCCGGACTGTCGATAATCTTCAGCTTTGGCATGGGAATGCCGCGCGAGATGCAGAGATTTTCCAGAAGATTGTAAAGCCGCGGCTGCTCACGCCGCGTGACCTCGTGTCCGCCGGTCAGCGCGTCGATCATGTTTTGATGGAAACGGTACGCGATCAAAATCCAGACAGCCGTGCCGATCGCGACAAACGGCGCCGACTGAAGCAAATCGCGCCAGGCGCGCGCAACAACCTCATCGAATGAAGCACGGCCGTCGATAAACGCCTCCGCGATCAGGGCGCCGGCGAAAGTCATCAGAAAGACGAGGAAGAACAGCCCGACCAGCAATGCGATCGAGCGGCGGCGATTGCTCCGGATATGCGTGTAGAGGCCGTAGGCCGCCATGATTCAATGCCCCGCCGCGGCGGCATTAAGCCGCCGCATGGTGCCACGACACCGCGCTCAGAACTTGACCTGCGGAGCCTGTTCGAGTTGCGGCCGGCTCTCGCCAAGATCGAAGAATTCGCGCTTGTGGAAGCCGAGCGATCCGGCGACCAGCACAGCCGGAAAGCTTTCGATCCCGGTATTGTATTCCTGCACCGCATTGTTGAAGAAGCGGCGGGCCGCGGCGATCTTGTTCTCGATATCGGCCAAATCGGTCTGAAGCTGCTGGAAATTGGTGTTGGCCTTTAGGTCCGGATAAGCCTCGGCGAGCGCGAAGAGCTGGCGCAGCGCGCCGCTCAGCACATTCTCCGCAGCGCCCTGGGCGGCCGGCCCCTGCGCAGCAATCGCCGCGTTGCGTGCCTTGATGACGGCGTCGAGCGTCTCGCGTTCGTGCGTCGCGTAGCCCTTCACGGTTTCGACGAGATTGGGAATGAGGTCGTGGCGCTGCTTGAGCTGCACATCGACATCGGCAAAGGCCTGATTGACGCGCTGACGCATCGCGACCAGCCCGTTGTAAATCGAGATGCCCCAGAAGACGAGCGCAACAATGACGATGAGAACGATCAGGGACGAAGTCATGCAATCTCCTCTAGCTCCTGCTGGCCCCAATTGCGCAGAGGACCATAGCAGTTTCGGGCGTCAATGTGGCGGCATCGGTCAGGAACCGGGGGGCAGGCGAAGCGTTGCCAATTGTGCCTGCCGCGCAGGCGATTGCAAGGAGCTCGGTATCGATGATCTGGCGACGCAAGCAAGAAAGGGAAGAACTGACCCCGGTCGAAGCACGTCAGGGCTACCTCGATCGTCCGGTGCGGGTCGTTCTGGTCGTGAGTGTGGCCATGGTCGGCGTGGCGCTTGGTCTGCTCTGGCTCGGCTTCGTCTAGCGGCGTTCGCGGACGCGGAGCATACACAAGCAACTCGGCTATTCTGAAAATTCCAGAACAACTTTAATATCGTCAGGTGTCGGCGTAAAGGCGTCGCGCCAGCGCGACAGCGGAACGCGGCGTGTAATCAAGCGGTCGAGCCATGTGCGATCGGCGCGCGCGAGGGCTTCTCCCGCCTGCCGGTAGTGTGACCGATTGGCATTCACCGCGCCGAATACGACCTCATTGCCGAGCACGAGCTTGCGGTTGAAGCCACCGATATCGAATTCGGATTTCAGCCCGGTGGCCGATACGCCGAGAAGGCAGACAATTCCGGATGGCGCGCAGCGCGCCATCGCTTCGACAATCAGCGCAGGTGCCGCGGTGCACTCCATAACGATGTCGAACCGCAGATCGCACAGGGACCGCGCCTCCACATGATGCGTCCCGCCGAGGTCGCGGATCAGCGCGGGTTTCGGTCCCTCTTTGTGACGATCGAGAACGTGCAACTCGAGTCCGCGCTGCCGTCCCATCAACGCGGCCAGCAGACCGATCGGGCCGGCACCGGTGACGAGCAGATTGCCGGGTGACCAGGCCTGTGACCGCCGCCCTATACGTTCGACATGATCCCACGCCTTGGCAACGATGCTGGCTGGCTCCATCAATACACCGGCAAGCCCCAAAGCGGGATCGACGGCCACCGCGAAGCCGGGCTCGATCCGGAAACGCTCGGAGCCAAAACCGTGCCGCTCCTTAATGCCGCGTTCGGTATAGCCGCCGTTGCGGCACATGTCCCATTCGCCCGCCGCGCAGGACGGACACGGCAGTGGATCCGGGCGGCGGACAATGCCGACGACCGGTTGGCCGGCGGCAAAGCCGCACCCGTCCGGCGCTTCCTGAACGATGCCAAGCGATTCATGGCCCAGCACCAGCCGCTCTGCGCCCGCGGGAGCGGAGCCGTATAAACCATTGAGAATTTCATGATCGGTGCCGCAGATGCCGAGAGCCCGGGTGCGGACAAGAATGCTGCCGTCGGACAGCGGCGGCTCCGCAATGTCATCGAGCCGGAGCGAACCGGCAACACCGGGAAGAATGGTGATAGCGCGCATCACGAAGGACACCGGTCAGAGTTCGGAGCGATTTTATCGCAGCGGAGCAAGGCTCGTCCCTTCAGATCGCAGGTGCAGCGTATCGGAATGAACGTGTCCCGGGTTGAGCGGGTTCCATATGCACCGGGGCAAAGCATCGCGTCGATGCCGGAACCGACTGGAACCTGCGGCGTTTGATCGCTGACGTCTTCACGGGCGCCGCGATGACTATCGCCGCGGGCGCTTCAAACCGGAATAGCGTGTTCGCGGCACGCCATTTCATTCAACAGCGGAGCTTGGCTATGACGCTTGGCACTATTCTTGTCATCGTTCTCATTCTAATCCTGATCGGCGCGATTCCAAATTGGGGCTATAGCCGCAGCTGGGGCTACGGTCCGTCCGGTATCGTCGGTGTTGTGCTCGTGGTGGTCCTGATTCTGCTTTTGATGGGACGGATCTGATCGCAGCTCAGTCGCCAGGACTTAAAAGGGCCGGATTGTCCGGCCCTTTTTCGTTTCTCGCACGCGATGATTGGTAGCGTCACCTCATCGTCAGGAGTCGCAACGCACGCCAATATGGGCGAAAGCAGGCGTCGTGACCGGACTGAAAGCTGGCTCGCAACCCACCGGCAGGCGATCCTTCTTGATCTTCTCCTCAGGCACCTCACGAACGGCCGGAGCACTGCGCACTGACTCCGGCCGCGGCGTGCGGACCGCGCTTTCCGAGATCCCCGAGGTCGATTCCCTGGTCACGATCGACATCGCCTCCGCCGGCAGGTCGAATGTCAGAACCACACTGGTTCTATCGTTTGTCTGATCGAATGGAAGTCGATCCTCCTTGGCCGACGATGTATGTAACCACCGCAAATCGAGATCGGACGGATTCTGCGATTGGGCCAGAAGCGAAAGGGAAACTCCCGCCGCGCAGGCGAGTGTGATGCCCACGGCGGCGCAAGCGGTCTTGCGCAACATCTGATCATCTCCGAATCGATCGTTTTCAGGCGGCGGCCGGGCCACGACCATGGCTGCCCGCAGCCACTCCGCTCATCAACGTCGCACGAGGCGTGACGTTCCGTTACGCCGTCCGGGCCGCAATCTGATCCTTGGGCATCGACACCCGGCATGTCAGCCCGGCCTCGGCGAAATCGAGGCTTACCTCGGCGTCGAGGGCGCGCGACAGATTATGTTCGATCACCATACTGCCGAATCCGCGCCGTTCCGGCACGTCAACCTTCGGTCCTCCGGACTCTCGCCAGACCAGCTCGATGCTGTCGTCGGCGGCAACCTGATGCCAGCTCACCTCCACACGGCCGCTGGCAAGCGACAGCGCGCCATGCCTGGCTGCGTTCGCCGCCAGCTCATGCAAAGCGAGACCGAGACTCTGTGCGGCCTCGGGCTTCAGGCGTATGTCGGGGCCCTCTATCGAGAGCTGTCCGGGCTCCCGCTCGAGATAATGGGCAAGTTGCGAGCAAACGAGGTCCCGCAGCGAAGCGCCATGCCAGCTTTCCTGTACAAGCAGGTCATGCGAGCGCGACAATGCCTGCAGCCGTGCGCTGAACCGTTCGAGAAACTGTTCGATACTTTCGGTGTGACGCGCGGTCTGGCGCGCCATCGCTTGGATGACCGCCAGCAAGTTCTTGGAGCGGTGGGTCAGCTCGCGCATCAGAAGCCGAAGATGCGCCTCGCCCTCCTTGCGTTCGGTAATGTCGATCGCAGCGCCTGTCAGTCCGATTGGGCGTCCTGCGACATCGCGCATCGGCTCGATATGAAAATCGTACCAGCGCGCTTTGCCTCCGGTCTCAATTCGCAATTCCGCGTTGCGCGGTTGTCCTTGTTTTAAAACCTCATGTTTTAATGCCGCAATGGCATCGGCCTGTCCCTGAGGCAAGAGTTCGCTATCAGTTCTGCCGTGTATGGCGTCAACCGCGAGTCCGAACAGAGACTTGCTAACCGATGTGTAGCGCAGCTGCGCATCTTGGGTGAACACCGTTATGTTGGAGCTGCGAAGGACACATTCATAAGGCTGGGCAGGGCGCGAAGGCTGCCTCAGGCCTGAGGCATCCGGACCGGCCGGTATCGCGCTGGTCTCTCCGGCGCCGACGTCGCTCGCTCCCCCCATGTTCTTCGCCACAACCCTATCCATATCCGCCAGTTATCGGCATCGCCTTATCGCATCGCTCCACGCCCCTTGCTCAGCCTTCCAACGCGCAAAAACATCCCGCGTTTCAGGCGCTTACCGTCTCACTTGCGATTTCTGAGAATTCCGGGATTTCGCTCGACGGCGTGCGGAACCATTCGGCAGGGATAAGCATTGATCGTTCAGCCGGCCGTCATCCCCTCCCCCTCGTGCTCGGTCGGTTCGTTTCAAGGCGTGGCCGGCTTCGTGCGGGCCACGTTTTTTTGTTGTCTCAAAACACGCCGGCTGGTTTCGAACGAGCGCGATTGCAAATGGCCGGCCGGAACCACGCGAGTTCCAGGGCGTTGGCGGACACAGATTCCACACCAGACCAGGAGATTGGTGGAGATGGCACGATCGCAGACCGGCGCGGCAAAATCGCCGCGCAAATCGGCGCCACGCCGGCGGCGGCAAACGAACCATGCGATGGGGGACGCCGTTGCAGGCGACATCGCGGCGATGCGCGCGGAGGTCGCGGACATGATTGCCTCGCTCGACGAGCGTATCGCACGTCTCAACAATCTGACCAAACAAGGTGCCTCGCACGCAGCTCAAAGTGCGAACGATATCGTGCTTAACGCGCTGTCCGGCCTGACCGGGCGCGCGACCGAACAGGCCCAGGCCGGCATTGCGTCGGCGAGCGATGAGGTCGCCAAATTCGGCAGCGCTGCGGTCAACCGGTTCGTTCGCGAAATCGACAAGAGACCGCTGCTTACTCTGGCGATCGCAGCGGGGATCGGATTCATTGCGGGACTGGCCCGGCGGCCGGAGTAACGACGCATGGCGATCTCGGACTTCGTCGCCGAAAGCCTGGAGCGGCCGATCGCATCGGTCCGTCGTTATGCGATTTCACTCGCGGTCAGCGCGGTTTCGGCTATCGCTGCACTTGTGTACGCCGCGTCAGCCCTCCTGATGGCGCTTGAAGCGGTTCTGGGACCAATCAATGCCCGATTGATCGTTGCGGCGATACTGCTTGCCGCCGCCGTGGCAGGCTTTTTCGCGCCGCGGCTCCTGCGGCCGGCGTCAAGGCAGTCGCCTGCGAGCGACCCGGATCTCGCGGCGTTATCGCGCGATCAACGCATCGCCATGGTGCTCGAAGCTCTCATGCTGGGCTTTTCGATGGGCTCCCGCAAGCCTGCGGACGAGACGGATAGCGGCAAGTAGTCCCGCCAAAAAAAGCGGCCGGGACATTGCCGGCCGCTTTTGATACCGCAAAGGATGTTCAACTCGCTCGGCGTTCGCGCCGGCGCGCATTGCGCTCGAAGAACAGCGCCTGGCTGATGACGGCGGAGACTGTGGCCGGCTGGAACGGCTTGGCGATCAGGAAGGCCGGCTCCGGGCGTTCGCCGGTGAGGAAACGCTCCGGGTAGGCTGTGATGAAAATGACCGGCACCTCGAACGAACGGAGCAGTTCGTTCACAGCGTCTAGGCCGGACGAGCCGTCGGCAAGCTGGATATCCGCAAGGATCAGACCAGGACGCTTCGCTTTCGCAAGGGTAATCGCTTCTGAATGGGTACGAGCCACGCCCAGAACGCGATGGCCGAGGCTCTCGACCAGCCCTTCCAGATCCATTGCAATAAACGGTTCGTCCTCGATGATCATCACATCGGTCGCGATCTCGGCTGCGAGCTCCCGGCCGGATTCCTCGACCAATTGGCGCAACGTGGGAATATCCACATCAAGGATCGTCGCAGCATCGGCTTCGGAAAAGCCTTCGAGCGCGACCAGCAGAAAGGCCTGGCGCGGACGCGGCGTAATCTGGCCGAGCCGCTGCTCGGCCGGCAGCGCGGCAACCTCCGGCGCAGTCTTCGCATTGACGACCACCGAATTCCAGATCTTGCTGAACAGCCTGTAGAGCGCAACGCGCGGGGACGATGACGTATCGAGGACCGAGGTGTCCTCGATCAGCGCTTCAAGAGCGGCGGCCACATAGGCGTCGCCGGACGATTGGCTGCCCGTCAGGGCGCGCGCATAACGGCGCAGGAACGGCAGATAGGGTGCGATGGCTTGCGAAGCGGACACTTAAATCCCTCCCGTTGGGGCATGACAACAATCGGGCCCCAACGCTTCGTATCAAAAAAAGTTCCCGCGCGCGGAACCTTCTGAGCGATAGGGCATTCTGAACCCGTACGGGGACCGGCTCGACGTCACGCCGGCGAGGACGAAATGAGAACACGGAAACCAGGCAGTTCACCTTCAATGCAGCCGGACGGCATGAACCAGAAAAACGCATCCGGTCTTAACCGGGAAATCCAGGCCAAGATCGGTCAACAATTGCGAGCCATCTACGACGATGTCGTTCAGGAAGGCGTACCGGATCGCTTTGCCGAGCTTCTGAAGCAGCTGGACAGAACCCCTGAAGAAGGGAAATCGGAATGAGTGTCGATCCGGCTCTGAGAGACCAGATCCTCGCAGCGATCCCCAGCCTGCGTGCGTTCGCCATTTCCCTGTCAGGCAACGTGGATCGGGCTGACGACCTCGTGCAGGAGACCATCCTGCGGGCGCTTGCGAATATCCAGTCGTTTCAGCCTGGCACCAACATGCCGGCATGGCTGTTTACGATCCTTCGCAATCTGTTCCGTTCGGAATACCGCAAGCGCCGCCGCGAAATCGAAGATGCGGATGGCAGCCTTGCCGAAACCCTCAAATCCCATCCGGACCAGATGGGGCGGGTCGAGTTTCAGGAATTCCGCGAAGCGCTGGCCCAATTGCCGGCCGAGCAGCGCGAAGCCCTGATCCTGGTCGGCGCCTCGGGCTTCTCCTACGAGGAGGCGGCAGACATTTGCGAATGCGCCGTCGGCACGATCAAGAGCCGGGTGAACCGTGCACGCAGCCGGCTTGCCAAATTGCTCGAGGTCGAGAACATCGACGAGTTCGGCCCCGATCATGCGACACGCGCAGTGCTGATGCGGCACGAAAACTGATTGCGCGCGATCCGCAAATTGAAACGCCGCGCAATTTTGCGCGGCGTTTCGCTGCCTGCCGAAATTCGCGCGATAGCCTTTTGCAAACAGCCGGAAACCGGCAACGTCTTACACCCGGCGCTTTGAGATTGCCGCAATCGTCGGTCAGGGTCGCGCTTCTGCGGTCATGGCCGTTACTGGTTACCGGCCGAAGCCTTGGGGGAGTTCTGCAGATGCGTAACCTCGTCGTTATAGCCGGCCTGGCACTCGTCTTGACCGGATGTCAGACCTATCAGGAGCGGCGTGCCGCGAGCGGCGCGCTTCTTGGCGGCGCGACTGGTGCCTTGATCGGCGGACTGGCCGGCGGCACCGCGGGGGCTGCGGTTGCCGGCGGTGCAATCGGCGCGGCGTCTGGCGCCATCATCGGCGCGGCGACCACCCCGCGATACTGCGACGCCCAGACCGCATCCGGCCGGTGGGTCCGCGTGCGCTGCTGATCCGCCGCTTCATTTCTGACAGACCGGACAATAAAACGTCGAACGGCCATTCTGCACAAAGCGGCGGACCGTACCGTTGCAGCCGGGCGTCGGGCAAGGCTCGCCTTCGCGGTCGTAGACCCGGAACGAATGCTGGAAATAGCCGAGTCCGCCATCGGTCTGGCGATGATCGCGCAGCGATGAACCGCCCGCCTTGATCGCATCGTTGAGTACGGTGCGGATCGAATCGACCAGCACAGCCGCCCGCTCGTTTGGCGCGCCCGTGCGATCGGCGATCGTTGACGCCTTGCGTTTCGGCGAAAGATGCGAACGATGCAACGCCTCGCAAACATAGATATTGCCGAGACCGGCCACCACGCGCTGATCAAGCAGGGCCGCCTTCAGGCTGGTCTGCTTTCCGGCGCAGGCCGATGCGAGCATGGTGGCATCGAATGCATTGCCAAGCGGCTCAGGCCCGAGTGCGCGCAGCAGCGGCTCGTCATCGAGCCGGTCGCGCGCAACGAGCTTCATGCAGCCAAAACGCCGCGGATCATTGAAGGTCGCGACACCGCCATTCGACATATGGAAGACGATGTGATCGTGCGCGGCGAGTTTCGAGCGCTCGTGATGGAAGCTGCCGGGCTGGCTTTGATCGCCAGCCTTCGCGACCCGGAACGAGCCCGACATGCCGAGATGCATCAAAAGCACCTCGCCGGACGATAGATCGGCAAGGATGTATTTTGCGCGCCGGCCAAGCCCGGTGACGGTCTGGCCTTCGAGGCGCTTGATGAAGTCCTTCGGCAGCGGCCAGCGCAGATCGCCGCGCCGCGCTTCGACCTTGTCGAAGCGGGCGCCTTCCATGACCGGCGCAAGCCCGCGGCGGACGGTCTCGACTTCGGGAAGTTCGGGCATTGCAGGGTCAGTCTTTCTGCGCGGCGGGTTCGCCGAAAGTGATGCGGTTGTTGAACGGGTCGGTGACGGACAGTTCGATCATCCCCCAATCCTGCCTCTGCAAACTCGGACGATTGTATTTATAACGCTTCTCGCTGAGTTCACGGTGCAACGCTTCAACCCCGGTCATGTAGACATAGGCAACCGAACCGGGCGTGCCATCGCCGTGATGTTCGCTCAGATGAAGGACAAATCCGTCGCGGGATATCTGCATGTAGAGCGGAAAATCCGGCCCGAACCGATAGTCCCAGTCGAGCTTGAAACCAAGGAAGTCGTGGTAGAATTCGCGGGCCTTCTCGACGGAAAACATGCGAAAAATCGGGACAACGCGGTCGAAGGCAATGGTCATCGGGTACTCCGCCGCCCGGCGAGCCTCTGTTAACCCGAGGGGCGTCGATTTGTAGCGCGGCCCGGCCGGCTGGGCTATCGTCCGGCCCGCGCGACCCGAAAACGTGTGAAAATGACCGAAAACTCCGCAAACGAGGCCGATTTCGGCTTCCGGCGTGTGCCGCTCGACGAGAAGCAGGGGCTGGTGGACGAAGTCTTCCACTCTGTCGCGCGCCGCTATGACCTGATGAATGACCTGATGTCGGGCGGTTTGCACCGGGTCTGGAAAGATGCGCTGGTCACAGCCGTCAATCCCCCCAAGAGCGGCCGGGGCTTTCGCCTGCTCGATGTTGCCGGCGGCACCGGCGATATCGCCTTCCGCGTGATCGAGGCCGGCGGCGCGGGCACCCATGCGACGATCCTCGACATCAATGCAGAGATGCTGGCCGTCGGACGCGAGCGTGCCGAAAAGCGCGGTCTCGACTATGCCGTGACCTTCGTCGAGGGCAACGCCGAGGCACTGCCGCTGCCCGACCGGACGTTCGACGCCTATACGATCGCGTTCGGCATCCGCAACGTACCGCGGATCGATGCGGCACTCCGCGAAGCCTATCGGGTGCTACGGCCGGGCGGGCATTTCCTCTGTCTCGAGTTCTCGTCGGTCGATGTGCCTGCGCTTGAAACGCTGTATGACTTCTACTCCTTCAATGTGATCCCGGCGCTGGGCCGCGCGGTCGCGGGCGATGCCGAGTCGTATCGCTATCTCGTGGAATCGATCCGCAAATTTCCGAAGCCGCAGGCTTTCGCCGCGATGATCCGCGACGCCGGATTCGCACGCGTCTCCTATACGCCGATGTCCGGCGGTATCGTTGCGCTCCATTCCGGCTGGCGGCTGTGACCCGGACCCGCCATACGCATTCTCACGCATGATCTCCGCCATCACCAACTCGCTGCGGCTCGCTCGCGCCGGCTATGTGCTGGCACGCGAGGGGGTGTTCCGTGATGTCGATCCGACGCTCGTGCCATTGCCGGCGCGGATGGCACTGCGTGTCTCGCGGCTGATCGCACGCCCCAACGGCAACAGCCAGGCCGGCCGCCTTGCCGCGGCGCTGACCCGGCTCGGCCCGACCTACGTGAAGCTTGGCCAATTCCTTGCAACGAGACCTGACGTGGTCGGCGTCGCAATCGCGCGCGACCTCGAAAGCCTGCAGGACCGCATGCCGCCGTTTCCGCAGCAGCAGGCCGTCGCCATTATCGAACAGGCTTTCGGCCGGCCGATTGGCGAGACCTTTGCGTCATTCGGCCCGTCAGTGGCTGCCGCCTCAATCGCCCAGGTGCATCGCGCGGAGGTCGCGACGGCCGATGGCTTGCGCCAGGTTGCGGTGAAAGTTCTGCGGCCCGGAATCGCCCGGCGTTTTGCGATCGATCAGGATGCGTTCGCATTCGCGGCGCGAAACGCCGAGGAATTCTCAGACGAAGCCCGCAGACTGAGACTGGTCGAGACCGTGGCGACGCTGCGGCGCTCCATGGCGCTGGAGATGGACCTGCGGCTGGAGGCTGCCGCGCTGTCGGAAATGGCGGAGAACACCAACGGCGATCCAGGCTTTCGCGTGCCGGACGTCGACTGGGACCGCACCACGAAGGACGTGCTGACGCTGGAATGGATCGACGGGACCCACCTGTCGAACCATGCAGCGCTCGAAGCCAAGGGCTTCGACCTGAAGGATCTCGCGCGGATCGTGATCCAGAGCTTCCTGCGGCATGCCCTGCGCGACGGCTTTTTCCACGCCGACATGCATCCGGGCAATCTGTTCGTCGACGATAACGGGCGGCTTGTGGCGGTCGATTTCGGCATCATGGGCCGGCTTGGTCCAAAGGAACGGCGCTTCCTCGCCGAAATCCTCTACGGGTTCATCACGCGCAATTACCACCGCGTCGCCGAGGTGCATTTCGAGGCCGGCTATGTGCCGTCCTATCATTCCGTCGAGGATTTCGCGCAGGCGATCCGCGCCATCGGCGAACCGATCCACAATCGCGCCGCCGACGAAATTTCCATGGCGAAGCTTTTGACGCTGCTGTTCGAGGTGACCAGCCTGTTCGACATGCGCACGCGGCCGGAATTGCTGCTGCTGCAGAAGACCATGGTGGTGGTGGAGGGCGTTGCGCGCTCGCTCGACCCGAAGCTCGACATGTGGTCCACTGCAGAACCGGTCGTGCGCGAATGGATCGAACGCAACCTTGGACCGGCCGGCCGCATCGAAGGCGCCGCCGAAAACGTCATGGCACTGGGCCGCTTCTTTGGCCAGGTGCCGGGTCTGCTCGCGCGCGGTGCGGCGATCCTCGATCAGGTCGATGCCGTGACCCGCAATGGCCTGGTGCTGGCGCCCGAAACCGTCGCCGATATCGGCCGCGCCGAGGCGCGGCGCAGCCGCGGAACCGCAATCGCACTCTGGGTGATAGCGGCGCTGCTTACTTATATTGTCTATCTGATCAAATGATTGCACTGATTGCAATGCAATCACCGTGTTGCTATATATAGTTTGTCTGTTCACATGGAGGATCGCGATGGCGAGCCTGACGGTCCGGAATCTCGACGAGCGCCTGAAAAAAAAGCTTCGGCTGCGGGCCGCCAGCAATGGTCGCTCGATGGAAGAAGAAGTGCGCAGAATCCTCGACGCGGCCTTGTCACACGAGGCAAGAGAGGAAATCGATCTCGGCACCGAGATTCATCGTCGCTTCGCCAAGTTCAAGATCGACAAGCTCGACCTTCCCCCGCGTGGACCGGCACGGCCGCTTCCAAGCTTCGACGAATGATCGTACTTGATACCAATGTCGTTTCCGAGGTGATGAAGGGCGCGCCCGATCCAACCGTTCATGATTGGTTCAAGAGAACCCCGCGCGCGAACTTGTTCGTAACCACAATCACGGAAGCCGAGATTCTTGCAGGCATCGCCGTTTTACCGGCTGGCAGACGGAGATCGGAGCTGACATCACTCGCAATCGAGACTTTTGAACAGAGTTTTGCGGACCGCATACTCACCTTCGATTCCCGTTCCGTTCGGCACTATGCCGACATCATCAGCGTGAGGCGCCGTATTGGCCGACCGATCAACCCGCTCGACGCGCAGATTGCCGCTATCGCTCGCGACAAACGCATGGCCATCGCAACTCGTAATATTGAGGATTTTGTGAAATGCGGCGTCGATGTGATTAACCCCTGGGGCGCGTGACATGCTGACCGGCAAACGCATCCTTCTGGTGATCGGCGGCGGCATCGCCGCCTACAAGTCGCTCGACCTGATCCGGCGGCTGCGCGAGCGCGGCGTCAAGGTTCGCTGCATCCTGACCAAGGCGGGCCATCAATTCATCACACCGCTTGCGGTAGGCGCCCTGTGCGGTGAACGCGCCTTTACCGATTTGTTTGATCCGCAGAGCGAGTTCGATGTCGGCCATATCCGGCTGGCGCGCGACACCGACCTCGTCATTGTTGCACCCGCGACCGCCGATCTGATCGCCAAAATGGCCGGCGGGCACGCAGACGATCTTGCCTCCGCCGTGCTGCTGGCGACCGACAAGCCGATCCTGATCGCGCCCGCCATGAATCCGATGATGTGGCAAAACCCCGCGACCCACCGCAATATCGCACAATTGCGAAGCGACGGCGTGACCTTTACCGGTCCGAATGCCGGCGAAATGGCCGAGAGCGGAGAAGCTGGTGTTGGACGGATGGCCGAGCCGTTTGAGATCGTCGAGGCTGCGGCGCAAGTGTTCGCAAGCAGGGGCGATACCTCACTCGCCGGCAAGCGCGTGCTCATCACGTCCGGTCCCACGCATGAGCCTATCGACCCGATCCGGTACATCGCCAATCGCTCGTCCGGAAAGCAGGGCCACGCGATCGCCGCCGCGGCGGCCGAGGCAGGCGCCGAGGTCGTCCTGGTCTCCGGTCCGGTGCAGATCCCCGATCCGCGCGGCGTCAGAACCATCCATGTGACCACCGCACGCGAGATGCTGCAGGCGGTTCAGGCCGAACTGCCCGCCGATGCCGCGATCTTCGCCGCCGCCGTCGCCGACTGGGGCATCGCGTCGCCGCAAGCGCAGAAGATCAAGAAGTCGAAATCCGGCGCGCCCTCGTTCGCGCTCACCGAGAATCCGGACATCCTCGCAACGGTGGCAAAGCTCAAGACAGGGCGGCCAAATCTTGTGGTCGGATTCGCTGCCGAAACTGAAAGCGTCATTGACCACGCCAAGGCCAAACTGAAGAGCAAAGGCTGCGATTGGATCGTTGCCAACGATGTCTCGCCGCAGACCGGTGTAATGGGCGGGGACCGGAATACCGTCCATCTCGTGACCGCCGGCGGCGTCGAATCCTGGCCTTCGCAATCCAAGGACGAGGTGGCCCGTCATCTGGTCGGCAGAATCGCCACCGCATTGAACGGAACCTGACAGTGGATACGATCGAAGTTCAGGTCATGCGGCTCCCGCATGGCGCCGACTTGCCCCTGCCCGCCTATCAGAGCGCCGCGGCAGCGGGGCTCGATCTGGTGGCGGCCGTTCCAGCCGGCGAGCCGGTGACGATCTCGCCCGGCCGTTACGCCATGATTCCAACCGGTATCGCGCTTGCGTTGCCGCCCGGCACCGAAGGGCAGGTGCGGCCGCGCTCGGGTCTTGCCGCCAAACATGGCATTACCGTGCTGAACTCACCGGGAACCATAGACGCTGACTATCGCGGAGAAGTCTCAGTATTACTGATCAATCACGGTTCTGAATGTTTCAGAATTGAGCGCGGCATGCGAATCGCTCAACTTTTAATTGCTAAAGTAGCAAAAGCTTCAATCAAAGATGTCGATATATTGGACAAAACAGAGCGTGGGAGTGCTGGATTCGGGTCGACTGGCACTAGCACTTCTACTGCGTGAAAATTGTCGATTACATCCGCAAAGCCCTAGACACACTTACGTAATGCGGCATAAGAGAGAACCACGATGAGTGATTTGGAATGCCGTTGCTGTCCCGAAAAGGTATCTTAGCGATCGCAGCGGTAATCGATGTAGCCCTTAACTCGCAAACGCGCCCCGTTTCGGCGAAAGCGCTTGCGTCGCGACATGGATTACCCCCTCGACATCTTGAACCGGTGTTGCAGGCCTTGGTGCACGAGGGAATTCTACGGGGGGTCAGGGGGCCACGCGGCGGCTATGAGCTCGGGCGGGGTCCGGACAGCATCACCGCCAATGAAATTTTGCGCGCAGCAGGCACGGTTGACGATCAGAATGAGGCGCACATGCCCGGCTCTCCGATCATCGGTGAAGTGGTGCTGCCAGCCCTCGTGCAGGCCGAGCGCGCCTTCGCCGAAGCCCTATCCACGATCCATCTGAACGAACTCGTCAGCAAGGCCGAAAAGACCGCCTGACGACTGATCCGCATCCCCGTTCACGGTCTGGACTCTTAACGCGCGACTCCCCTTGGGAGTAAAGTCAAACGATTCGGTCCGCAGCCGCGGTCCGCTCGTTAGCGTCCATGGCGATACCGGCTCGCCCGGGCTTCTCCCGGCGTGATCCGGTATTGGGGGCAATGGGTATGCGGGAATGAATCGGTTGACCGGCGGCGTCCGCAGCGCAGATCCGCTGCGATGCGGATGGCTTCTCGCGTTTGGCGCGTTGTGGCCGGTACAAGCCGGTGCCGTTTCCGGTGTCCGGGACGCGATGTCCGCCGATTCCTACCTCAATGCATTGGCCGGCCTTCAGGGGCATGAACTGGCGGCTCTGGCGGTGATTCTCGGTGTCGTTCTGTTTGCCGTCGTGACAGCAATCATGCTGGTCCGTTTGCGTCAGCGCGCGGCCAGTTTGGATGCGGAGTCGCGCCGCGAAATCAACGCGCTGACCGCGGAAGTCGATCGCGTCAACGCTCTCCTCCAGTCCGAGCCGCAAATCGTCGTAGCCTGGGCCGCGGGAGACGATATCCCTGATATTGTCGGTGACGTGACGATCGTCACTCAGGCAACCATGCCTCAGCGCGTCCTGGCCTTTGGGTCATGGTTGCCGTCCGATCAGGCTCAACTCATCGAAGCGTCTGTCGAAAAGCTGCGCGTTAGTGGCGAGCCTTTTGCGATGACGCTGGTGACCCTTGGAGGAAAATCGATCGAGGCCGAAGGCCGGGCGATCGGCGGTCGCGCGGTGATGCGGCTGCGCGATGTCAGCGGCATCAAGGGCGAACTCGTCGCGCTCGCGATGCGCCATGACCGTCTTGTCGGCGACATGATGGCCTTGCGCTCACTGGTCGACGCGCTGCCGTTTCCGGTCTGGGCGCGCGACCATGAGGGACGGCTGGATTTCGTCAATGCCGCCTATGCGAACGCGGTGGAAGCCCGCGATCCGACGGAGGCGGTGGAGCGAAATCTTGAATTGCTCGACAAATCCGCCCGCGACGAAGCGGCGCGCATGCGCGAGGGCGGAACTCCCTATCGCGGACGGGTGCCGGCAGTCGTGGCTGGCGCGCGCCGCATTTTCGATGTCGTCGAAGTGCCGACGCGGGCCGGCAGCGCCGCAGTGGGCATCGACGCAACGGAAGTGGAATCGGTCCGCGCCGAAATGGCCCGCATGGTCGAGGCCCATCGCCGGACGCTCGATCAGCTGGCCACCGGGGTCGCGATCTTCGGTGCCGACCATACGTTGCGCTTCTACAACGAGGCCTATCGGGCACTCTGGGACCTCGATGCGTCCTTCCTCGATCATGGCCCGACCGATTCAGCGATCCTCGACCGGCTGCGGGCTGCTCGCAAGCTTCCGGAACAGCAGGACTTCCGCACTTGGAAGAACCAGCTCCACGAAGCCTACCGCACCCTCGAATCCCGCGAAGACCTCTGGCATCTGCCGACCGGCAGAACGCTTCGCATAGTGACGACGCCGAATACCGAAGGCGGCGTCACATATCTGTTCGACGACGTGACCGAACGGCTGGACCTGGAACGGCGCTATGACGCGTTGATCCGTGTACAAGGTGAGACGCTCGACAATCTCGCAGAAGCGGTCGCGGTGTTCGCGAGCGACGGCCGTTTGCGGCTGTACAACCCGGCCTTCCAGCAGATGTGGAAGCTGCCGGAACAGGCGCTGGCCGAGCGTCCGCATATCGAAGCCGTCATCGCGTGGTGCGCGCCGTTGCAGCCCGAGGACCAGACCCTGCGGTCGCTCCGCACCGCCGTCACCGCAATCGGCCAGCGCGATCCGGTCATGGGCCGCCTTGAACGGCGCGACGGCAGTGTCGTGGATGTTGCCACTCTACCCTTGCCGGACGGTGCGACGCTGGTCACGTTCCAGGACGTGACCGATACCGTGAATGTCGAGCGTGCGCTGCGCGAACGCAATGAGGCGCTGGAGACGGCGGACAAGATCAAGATCGATTTTCTCCACCATGTTTCGTACGAGCTGCGCTCGCCGCTCACCAACATCATCGGCTTTGCGCATTTCCTCAGCGATCCGGCGACCGGCCCGCTAACCGACCGGCAGTCGGAATATCTCGGCTACATCACGGTCTCGACCAACGCGCTGCTTGCTCTCATCAACGATATTCTCGATCTCGCAACGATCGATGCCGGCGCCATGACGCTGAATCTGGGGCCGGTCGACATCCGAAAGACCATGGAAGCTGCGGCCGAAGGGGTTCGCGACCGCCTTATCAACCAGCATATTTCGCTCGAAATTGAGTCCGATCCGGCGGACATCGGCACATTCTCGGCCGACGAGCGCAGAGTACGGCAGGTGCTCTACAATCTTCTGTCCAATGCTGTGGGATTCTCGCCCGAGCGCGGGACCATCCGCCTGCGCGCCGAACGCCGGGCCGGCGCGATCGTGTTCTCCGTCACCGATCAGGGTCCTGGCATCCCGCCCGAAATGGCCGACCGCATCTTCGAGCGATTCGAGAGCCACCCGCAGGGCTCGCAGCATCGCGGTGCCGGACTTGGCCTTGCCATCGTGCGCTCGTTCGTACAACTGCATGGCGGCTCGGTAGACATCGACTCAAAGGTCGGGCAAGGAACCACAGTGATCTGCACGTTCCCGACCAAGCCGCCCGCACAGCAGATTGCGGCGGCCTGATATCCCGATCATGACGGCCCCTATCGCGCGTTTTTCCGTCGCTCTGGAGAATGAAGAGGCGACGCAGCGTTTCGCTGTCGAAATCGCCAATGCGCTCGAACCCGGCGACACGGTCACGCTGTCGGGCGACCTCGGTGCCGGCAAGACCGCCTTCGCGCGCGCCGTGATCCGCCATCTCGCCGGCGATTCGGAGGTCGCGGTGCCGAGCCCAACCTTCACGCTGATGCAGGTCTACGACCTGCCGCGGCTCACGCTCGCCCATGCCGATCTCTACCGGCTGACGGATCCGGACGAACTCTCCGAACTCGGCCTCGACGAAATCGCTGCGACCGGCGTCGTGCTGATGGAGTGGCCGGACCGTGCCGGCACCCGGCTGCCGGCCGATCGCATCGACATTGCGTTCACGCTGTCGCCGTCAAAGGGCCATGCGTATCGCGACGCGGTCGTCACCGGGCATGGCAGGATGGCGCAACGCGTCGCCCGCATCGAGGCGCTGCGCAGCTTTCTTCACCGGAATGGATACGCCCTTGCGGAGCGGCAGCGCATGCAGGGCGACGCCTCGACCCGCCTATACGAACGCATTATTCGCGACGGCACGCCGGCGATCCTGATGAATGCGCCGCGCCGGCCGGACGGACCGCCGGTACGCGATGGCAAGCCGTACAGCGCGATCGCCCATCTCGCGGAGGACGTGCGCCCCTTCGTTGCAATGGCGGACGGTTTGCGCGCGCTGGGGTTCTCGGCCCCTGAAATCTACGCCGCCGATCTCGACCATGGCTTTCTCCTGCTGGAGGATTTCGGCGCCGACCCGTTCGTCGCCGGTTCGCCGCCGGCGCCGATCGCGTCGCGTTACGGAGAAGCCGTCGATCTGCTTGCGGCGCTTCACACCAAGCAAGTCGATGCCCTGCTGCCGCTTCCCGACGGCACGACCTATGCGCTCCCCGGCTACGACAAGGGCGCATTCCTGATCGAGGCCGAATTGCTGCTCGACTGGTACATCCCGCATCGCGGTCTTGCCGTAGACGATCGTGAGCGCGAGACATTCCGGCACCTGTGGCTCTCGGCGCTCAAGCCTGCGCTCGACGGGCAGCAGACCTGGGTGCTGCGCGACTTCCATTCGCCGAACCTGATCTGGCTGCCCGACCGCGACGGCTACCGCCGCGTCGGCCTGCTCGATTTCCAGGATGCCGTGATCGGACCGACCGGCTATGACGTCGCCTCGCTTTTGCAGGATGCACGGGTCGATGTCCCGGCGGCGCTGGAGCAGGAGTTGTTCGCCCGCTATGTCGTACGGCGCCAGGCGACCGATACCAGCTTCGATCCTGCGGACTTCGCGGCGATCTATGCGATCATGGCCGCGCAGCGCGCTACCAAGATCCTTGGCATCTTCGCGCGGCTCGACCGGCGCGACGGCAAGCCGCAATATCTCCGTCATATGCCCCGCGTATGGCGCTATCTGCAGCGCGCCCTCGCCCACCCGGTGCTCGGGGACCTCTCCACCTGGTACAAAGACAATGTGCCCGCCTTCGACGGGCCATGATAGATCGGCACCGAGACTAAGACCGACGAGGGATTGATTCGCATGGCGCAAGGCGTTCCGCAGACGGCGATGGTGCTGGCAGCCGGATACGGGGAACGCATGCGCCCGCTGACCGACACACGGCCGAAGCCGCTGGTGGAGGTGTCGGGCCGCGCGCTGCTCGATTATGTGCTCGACAAGCTCGCCGAAGCCGGCGTCGCGACCGCCGTCGTCAACGTCCATTATCTTGCGGACCAGATCGAGGCCCATGTCGCCGGGCGTAAGAGCCCGCGGATCGTGATTTCCGACGAACGCGACAAGCTGCTCGATACCGGCGGCGGTGTGGTGAAGGCACTGCCGCTCCTTGGCAACGCGCCGTTCTTCCTGATCAATTCCGACAGCATCTGGCTGGACGGTACGCGCAGCAATCTGCAGCGGCTCGCCACCGCGTTCGATCCGGCGAAGATGGACGCGCTCTTGCTGCTGGCACCCTCGGCGACCAGCATCGGCTATGCAGGACGCGGCGATTTTGCGATGGCCCCCGACGGGCGGTTGCGGCCGCGGGCCGAGCGCGAAGTAGTGCCCTTCGTCTATGCGGGCGCCGCGATCTTTTCGCCGGCTTTGTTCAAGGATGCGCCGCAAGGTCCGTTCTCGTTGAACCGCCTGTTCAACCGGGCCGCCGAAGCGGAGCGGCTGTTTGGCCTGCGGCTTGACGGCATCTGGATGCATGTCGGCACGCCGGACGCCATTGCACTGGCCGAACGTGCGATTTTGCAGAGCGCGGCATAGAGACGCGCGCTTCGCAAACAGTTCAGGATAAGCTCGGAATTGCTGTCGCACGGCCCGCGCCGGTTGCGCTATGACTGAGCTGCCATGTCCGCGCGCACACCCCGATTGTTCACGATCCCTTCGTCGGTTCCGTTCCTGCCGGCACTGATCGAGGCGTTGCTGGCGGGCCGGCTGGTAGAGGGCTTTCCGCACGCGCGCGACCCGATGGAGCTGGCGCAAGCGACGCTCTACCTGCCGACCCGGCGCGCCTGCCGGCTGGCGCAAGATGTCTTCCTTGCTGCGCTTGGCGGCGAGGCAACTTTGTTGCCGCGCCTCGTCCCGATCGGCGATATCGACGAGGACGAAATCGTCTTCGCGGAATTTGCCGGCGGCCCGCTCGCGGCCGAGCGTATGGCTCTACGGGCCGCGATGGGACCGTTCGAGCGCAAGGCCTGGCTCACGCGGCTGATCATGGCATGGGCCGCTCATCAGAAGAGGACCGGTGAGACGTTGCTGATTGCAAGTTCGCCTGCGGCCGCTTTCGCCATGGCCGGCGAGCTTGCACGCCTGCAGGACGACATGATCACCCGCGGCGTGGCCTGGTCTGCGCTTGAGACGCTCGTCCCTGAAAACATGGATGAGTATTTCAGGCGCACGCTCGATTTCCTCAAGATCGTCCGCGACAACTGGCCGGCGCTGCTGGACGAACAGAACCTGATGGATGCCGCCGCGCGCCGCGACAAATTGATCGAGGCCGAAACCGTGCGGTTGAAGCGCGACCACAAGGGTCCCGTGATTGCTGCAGGCTCCACCGCCTCGATGCCATCCACCGCGAAGCTGCTTGCCACCATCGCCAACCTGCCGAATGGCGCCGTAGTCCTGCCGGGCCTCGATACCGAGCTCGACGACGAGGCATGGCAATCGATCGGCGGCGGAAACGGCATCAATCCGGCGCCGGGCCATCCACAATTCGCGATGCAGGGCTTTCTCGCCGCACTCGGCGTGACGCGCGATCAGGTGGAGCAGCTTGCCCAGCCCGCCGCACATGGTCGCGAACGCCTCGCCTCGGAAGCGATGCGTCCGGCCGAAACGACCGACCGCTGGCGCGACACGCTAAGAGAGAACGGCTTCGAAGCGCAGAAGCAAAGCGCTTTGGCCAGCCTGACGCTGATCGAAGCGGCAACCGCTGAAGAAGAAGCGGTGGCCGTGGCGCTCGCCCTGCGCGAAGCCATGAACGACGACGGCGATTGCACCGCCGCGCTGATTGCACCCGATCGCGCGCTGGCGCGGCGCGTGATCGCCGCACTCGAACGATGGGCGGTTCCGGTCGACGATTCCGGCGGCGATCCGTTGTCCGATACGCCGGCCGGTATCTTCGCGCGGCTGGCTGCCGAAACCGCCCTGAAAGGCTGCGAGCCGGTGACGTTGCTGGCGCTGCTGAAACACCCGCTTTGCCGGCTCGGTGCGCACGACTCCGCACACCGTCCCGCAATCGCAGTAATGGAACGCGCGATCCTGCGAGGCCCAAGGCCGCGTGCCGGCGCCGAAGGGCTCGCCCATGCGCTCCTGAGTCTGCGCGCCGAACGCGACACATTGCACGGGCGCGATCCGCGCCGCTGGCTGTCCGACCACGAGCTCGATCGCGCCGCCGGGCTGATCGCAAAGCTGCAGCCCGCTCTGGCACCGCTGGCCCAGATTTCAAAATTGCCGTTGCGGGAGCTTGCGGCGCGGCACCATGAGGTCGTTGCCGCATTGTCGCTCGATCACAAGGGGGAAGCAGTTGCGTTCTCGGGCCGGGAAGGTGCGGCCCTGAAGGAAACGTTCCAAAGCATCGCCGAAAGCGGTCAAGCGGCAGACTTCGTCGTCGAACCGCACGACTATGCCGATCTGTTCCACGCCATCGCCGCAGAGCGCGTGGTGCGCAGACCCGGCGCACCCGGCGCGCGGGTGCGGATCTACGGACCGCTCGAAGCGCGCCTGCAGCAGGCGGATCGCGTTGTCCTCGCCGGGCTGGTCGAAGGCGTATGGCCGCCGGAGCCGCGCAGCGATCCCTGGCTCAGCCGGCCGATGCGGCAGCAATTGGGGCTCGATCTGCCGGAACGCCGCATCGGCCTGTCGGCGCATGACTTCGCGCAGGCATTCGGCGCCCCTGAAGTGATCCTGTCGCTTTCCGGCAAACGCGAGGGCGCGCCGACGGTTGCATCGCGTTTTGTGCAGCGGCTTGCTGCCGTCGCAGGCACCGAGGCTTGGACAAAGGTGAAGGAGCGCGGTGCGACCTATCTCGACTGGGCGCGCGCGCTCGACCGGCCGGCCGAAGTCAGCGCCGCGCGCCGGCCGGAGCCGAAGCCGCCGGTGGCGGCGCGGCCCAAGCGGCTGCCGGTTACCGACATCGAGCATTGGCTGCGCGACCCTTACACGATCTACGCCAAGCATATTCTGAAACTGCAAGCGCTCGATCCGGTCGATAAGCCGCCCGGCGCGCGCGATCGCGGCACCGTCATTCACAAGGCGATTGGCGATTTCACCGCCAGGTTTGCGGACGGCCTGCCGGCCGATCCGTTCGCCGAGCTGATGGCTATCGGGCGCGCAGCGTTCGCCCAGCTCGACGATTTCCCTGAAGCCAAGGCGTTCTGGTGGCCGCGCTTCGAACGGATCGCGCGCTGGTTCATCGATTGGGAGAAAGAACGCCGTGGCAACGTGCAACGGGTTTTTGCCGAGGTCGATGGCACATTGCAGGTGACGCCGGACTTCATGCTCACCGCGCGTGCCGACCGGATTGAGCAGCGGCGCGACGGGACTTTTGCCATACTCGATTACAAGACGGGGAGGCCACCCACGCCCGGTCAGGTGGAGAGCGGTCTTGCGCCCCAGCTTACATTGCAGGCCACAATCCTGCGGCACGGCACGTTCGAGAACGTACCCGCCGGGAGGTCGGTTTCGGAACTTCTTTACCTTCGACTCAGCGGAGGCGACCCCGGCGGAGAAAATGAAGCCCGGAAATTCAAATCAATGACGCTCGATCAAGCGGCCGATCGCGCGCTGCAAAAGCTTCAGGATCTGGTCACAAAATTCTCGATACGCGAAACGCCCTATCTCTCGTTCTGGCGGCCGATGTGGGTCGGCCGCACCTATGGCGACTACGACCATCTCGCGCGGGTGCGCGAATGGTCGGCGACCGGCGGTGAAGTCGATCCGGATATCCCGTCATGACGACGCGCAACGCCACCAAGTCCAGGCTGCCCGACCATGTGGTGAAGCCGCAATTCGAGGCATCCGACCCCGCGGTGTCGGCCTGGGCGTCGGCCAACGCGGGCTCGGGCAAGACTCACGTGCTGACGCAGCGCGTCATCAAGCTGTTGCTGCGCGGCGAAGACCCCGCAAAGATTCTTTGTATCACCTTCACCAAGGCCGCGGCTGCGACCATGGCGACGCGCGTGTTCGATACGCTGGCGGCATGGACCGCGCTCGACGATGCCGGACTTGACGAGGCGATCCGCGATATCGGTTTCAAGCCGGACGAAACACTTCGCGCACGCGCGCGGCGGCTGTTTGCGCTCGCGCTTGAAACCCCGGGCGGCCTCAAGGTTCAGACCATCCATGCGTTCTGCACCAGCCTGCTGCATCAGTTTCCGTTCGAGGCCGATGCCGGTGCGGGGTTCGAGGTGCTGGATGACGCAACACAAGCGCAGATGCTCGACAAGCTCACGCTCGACGTGATGCTGGAAGGTGCGGCGCAGCCGGACTCGGCCATCGGCAAGGCGCTGGCGGATGCGATCAAGGCTGCGGCCGATCAGACCTTTCGCGAACTCATCACCGAAGCAGTCAGCCGGCGCGATACGATCGAACAATGGGTGGCGCGCGCAGGCTCGGTAGCGGAAGCGATTGCGGAACTGTCTGCGGCGCTCGGCGTTGGCGCGGACGAGAGCGCGGCGCAGATCGAGACAGACATCCTGGCTGGCGGAATCGATCCGGCGCTGTGGCCTGATATCGCAGCTGTTCTTGCAACCGGAAAAAAGACAGACAAGGACCAAAGCGAGCGGTTCCGGCGCGCTGCGCAGTCCGCCGGACCGGGACGCCTCGACGCCTATGTGTCGATCTTCTGCACCGGTTCTCAGGTCGGCCTTGCCAAACGCTCCTGCCGCAAGGATGTCGTGACAAACACGATCCGACAGGCGAATCCGGAAATTGCGGACCTCCTCGACCGCGAGAAGAACCGGATCGGCAATCTTCTCGAAACGCTGCGCGCGGTGGAATGCCGTGACCGCAGCCGCGCGCTGATCACCGTCGCGCATGAAGTGATCGTTCGTTACCGGAACGAAAAGGCGCGGCGCGGCCTGCTCGACTACGACGATCTGATCGACCGTACGCTGGCGCTGTTCAACCGGACCTCAGCCGCCTGGGTGCTCTACAAGCTCGACCTCGGAATCAACCATCTCCTGCTCGACGAAGCACAGGATACGAGCCCGAAACAATGGGAGATCATCCGTACCTTGGTCTCCGAATTCACCGCAGGCGCCGGAGCACGTTCCGCGAAACGCACGCTGTTCGCGGTCGGCGACGACAAGCAATCGATCTTTTCCTTCCAGGGTGCGGCGCCGGAAAAATTCGGCCAGATGCAGAAAGACTTCAAGCACGATTTCGAAGCCGCGCAACTGCAATGGCGCGATGTCAAGCTGCGCACCTCGTTCCGCTCGGGCGAAATGGTGCTGCAAGCGGTCGATATCGTTTTCAGCCAGAAGATCGCCTATGAGGGCCTGTCGTCCGATCCGGAAAAGACCGTTCACCAGCCGCTGCCAGGAAAGCTGCCGGGGCATGTCGATATCTGGCCGCTGGTCCTGCCCAACGACAAGAATGACCTGGAAGGCTGGGACGCGCCGTTCGACCGGACCAACGAACAAAGCCCGCAGGTGCGGCTCGCGAAGAAAATCGCAACGCATGTGAAGCTCTGGCAGGACAAGGGCACGCGGCCCGGCGACGTCCTCATTCTGGTGCGCCAGCGCGGCCCCTTGTTCGAGGCGATCATTCGCCAGCTCAAGGCGGCCCGCATCCAGGTGGCCGGCGCCGACCGCATGGTGCTGCTCGACCACATCGCGGTGATGGACCTGATCGCGCTGGCCGACGCGCTGCTGCTGCCCGAAGACGATCTCGCGCTCGCATGCGTGCTGAAAAGTCCGCTGTTCGGCCTGAGCGAGGACGACCTGTTCGTCATCGCCCATGATCGCGGACACAAATCGCTCCGTGCGGCGCTGCTTGGGAAGGCCGACAGATTCCCCGAGGCTGCCGAACGGCTCAAGGAACTGACCGATGCGGCTTTGCGCGAAAGTCCTTTCACCTTCTACGCTCGGCTTCTCGGTGCGGGCGGCGGACGCAGGCGCTTTCTTGCGCGGCTTGGGCCCGAGGCGAACGATGCGCTCGACGAGTTTCTCAATCTCGCGCTGGCCTATGAGCGGCGCGAAACGCCGTCGCTGCAAGGCTTTGTCGCCTGGCTGCGCGCCGCCAATGCCGAGGTGAAGCGCGATATGGAGATCACCCGCGACGAGGTCCGTGTGATGACGGTGCACGGCGCGAAGGGGCTTGAAGCCCATACTGTGATCCTCGCCGATACGACGACGCGGCCGGAAGGCTACAAGCCCCCAAAGTTATTGGACATTCCATTGGCGGGCGGCAACGGACTGGTCTGGACAAGATCGCAGGATACCGATCCGCCGCCCGTCGCGACCGCGCGCCAGGCGGTGCGAAACCAAAGCATTGCCGAATACAAACGCCTTCTCTATGTCGCAATGACCCGAGCCGAGCAGCGCCTTGTGGTGTGCGGAGCAGCATCGCGGCTCAACAAGGACGAGGAGGCTATCATCCCGGACCAGTGCTGGTACCGGCTGATCGAGGACGCCCTGGTTCAATCCAAGACTGCGCCCATGATCGAATTGCCGTCGGAAGACGGCGACGGACACATCTGGCGCCTGCGTAAGGATGTGCTGGATTTTCCCTCGGGGACCGATAATGCGCGCGCGCGAACAGAAGCGCCGCTTCCAGGCTGGATCGAAAACAGGATGCCGGCCGAAACGCCCCGGACAATATCCATCACGCCGTCGAACGCGGACGATACTGCATGGGTCAAAGGAAAAAGCGAACTCGAACGCGAGCAGGCGCTGGAACGTGGCCGCCTGCTGCATCGCCTGATCCAGTCGCTGCCCGATCTGCCGGCAGAACGGCGCGCCGCGGCGGCGGACGATTTCCTTAGCCGCAATCGCCGCACGATATCGCCGGACATGTGCGCCGAGCTGGCGGCGCAGACCCTTGCCATCCTCAGCGATCCGCAATTCGCTCCGCTCTTTGCCACGGGCAGCCGTGCCGAGGTCCCTCTTGTCGGGGTATTGCCGCGCGCCGGCCTCCCGCCCTATTCCGTGACAGGCCAGATCGACCGGCTCGCGGTGACCCAAGATGAGGTTCTGATCGCGGATTTCAAAACCAACCGCCCCGCGCCGGCCGCTCTCGATGAGGTGCCGCAAGCCTATCGCCGGCAGCTTGCGCTGTACCGGGCGCTGCTGCAGCGGATCTATCCCGGCCGGACGGTGCGGGCGGCCCTGATCTGGACCGAAAACGCGGCGCTGATGGCGATTCCGCAAGAGGTGCTGGATGCAGAACTTGCAACCCTCGCCATAGCTTAACGCAGGGTTGACCCGGCGGGAGGGGGTTCATAGGTTCGCGGCTGAAACTGAACGCCATCCCTACGATTCGAAAGGTGTGACATGGCCGTTGGAAAGGTATCGGACGCGACGTTCGAGGCGGAAGTCTTGAAGGCCAGCGGCCCTGTGGTGGTCGATTTCTGGGCGGAATGGTGCGGACCCTGCCGCATGATCGCTCCGGCGCTGGACGAAATCCAGACTGCGCTGGGCGATAAGGTCAAGATCGTGAAGCTGAATGTCGACGAGAATCCCGCAGTGGCGTCGAAATACGGCATTATGTCGATCCCAACCCTGATGATTTTCAAGAACGGCGAGCTGGCCTCGCGCCAGGTCGGCGCAGCACCGAAGGCGAAGCTCGAACAGTGGATCAACGCGGCGGTCTGATCGCCGAACGAGTTTCCGTCAGAGCGGCCGGCCGCGAGGTCGGCCGCTTTGCTATTTCCGGCGTTGCCTCATTCCGGCGGCGTGCCATTCCGTCTCAGCACATCGCCCGCAAGATACAGCGATCCGCCGATCAGGATGCGCGGCGGCACCTCGAGCGCGAGCGTCTTCGCCTCAGCCAGTGCCGCTTCCACATCGCTCGCACTCTCGGACGGAATGCCAAGCCGATTTGCCGCGTCGGCAATCATGCCGGGGAGCAGGCTGCGGTCTGCGCCCGGCACTGGAATCGCGTAGAGCCGCCGCGCCAGACCGCTGAAGTTGCGGAGATATCCTTCAAAATCCTTGGTGCCGAGCATGCCGGCGATCATGATCAGCGGCTTCGGCGCGCGCTCCTCAAGATCGGCGAGCGCAACCGATACAGCGCGGCCGCCATCCGGATTGTGGCCGCCATCGAGCCAGATCTCGCTACCGTCCGGCGCAAGCGCGACGAGACGACCGTGGTTCAGGCGCTGCATGCGCGCCGGCCAATCGGCCTTGACGAGACCGCTCTCATAGGCCGCGGGCGGAATTTTCAGTCCCGATGCGCGCAACGCCGCAACCGCTACACCAGCATTCACGAATTGATGTCGGCCGATCAGTTTGGGTGCGGGCAAGTCGAGCAGCCCGTCGTCGTCCTGATAGACCAGGCGGCGATGCTCCTCGCTCGCGTTCCAGTGCTCGCCCGCAACGCGAAGCGGTGCCCGCACCCGCTGCGCGGTCGCTTCGATCACGGCCATGGCCTCGGGAATTTGCGGTCCGATCACCGCGCGCACGCCGCGCTTGAGAATGCCGGCCTTTTCCGCAGCAACACTTTCGATGCTGTCACCGAGATAGTCGGCATGATCGAGCGAGACCGGCGTAATGACGCTGAGCAGCGGCGCATCGATAACATTGGTCGCGTCGAGCCGCCCGCCGAGGCCGACCTCCAGCAGCAGCACATCCGCCGGATGCCGCGAGAACAGCAGAAGGCCTGCAGCCGTTGTGATTTCGAACACGGTGATCGGCTCGCCGGCATTGGCGCGCTCGCATTCCTCCACCGTGGCGCGCAATTCGTCGTCACCGACAAGCTTGCCGGCGCCTTCGGCCGCGAGCCGGAAGCGCTCGTTGAAGTGCACGAGATGCGGCGAGGTATAAACGTGCACAAGATGCCCCGCGCTCTCCAGGATGGAGCGCATGAAGGCAACCGTGGATCCCTTGCCGTTAGTGCCGGCGACGTGAATGACCGGCGGCAGCTTGCGCTCGGGGTGGTCGAGCCGCTCCAGCAGACGCCACATCCGATCGAGCGACAGGTCGATCAGTTTCGGATGCAGCGCCAGAAGGCGCGTCAGTGTATCGTCGAGAGCGGACATGGAACGATGGCTAGCACATTCCGTCCGCGCGCGCGAAAGCAGAGCGGCTCAAAATCGGCCGCTTACCGTCGGGCTGAGCCGTATGAAGCAACGCTCAGGCCGATGCCGCTGCGCCGCCGGCCGCAGGTAACGCGGCGCGTCCCATATTCGGGGATGCCTTGGTCAGGAGCCTGCAGAGACGCGCCAAAGTCGCACGCATCTCGTGGCGGTGCACGACCATGTCCACCATGCCGTGCTCCTTCAGATATTCGGCGCGCTGAAAGCCCGGCGGCAATTTCTCGCGGATGGTCTGCTCGATCACGCGCGGTCCGGCAAATCCTATAAGCGCACCCGGCTCGGCAATATGCACATCGCCCAGCATCGCGTAGGACGCCGTAACGCCGCCCGTCGTGGGATTGGTCAACACGACAATGTAGGGCTTCTTCGCCTCGCGCAGCATCTCGACCGCGACCGTGGTGCGCGGCATCTGCATCAGCGACAGGATGCCTTCCTGCATGCGCGCGCCGCCGGACGCGGCAAAGAGGATGAAGGGCGTCCCGCGTTCCACCGCGGTTTCCAGCCCCTTGATGATCGCTTCGCCCGCCGCCATGCCGAGCGAGCCGCCCATGAAGTCGAAGTCCTGCACGCCGATCACGACCGGTATGCCTTCGAGCCGGCCGAAGCCGAGCTTGATCGCATCGTTCATGCCGGTCTTGGTGCGCGCGTCCTTGAGACGGTCGGCGTAGCGGCGCTGATCACGGAATTTCAGCGGGTCGATCGGCACCTCCGGTACGCCGACATCGAGCCAGGTCTCGCCGTCGAACATGGATTTCAGGCGCGCGGTCGCGCCCATGCGCATGTGATAGTTCGAGCCGGGAATGACGAACTGGTTCGCCTCAACGTCCTTGAAGAAGACGAGCTGCCCCGTTTCCGGACACTTGATCCAGAGATTTTCCGGCGTCTCCCGCTTCAGAAACGAGCGGATTTTCGGCCGGACAACATTTGAAATCCAGTTCATCAGATACCTTGGTCATGCCCGGGTTCGCCCCGGCATCCATCCTCAGGAGCATAAATGAGCAGGCGGGTTGCCGGGTCAAGCCCGGCCATGACACCACCATGTTCCCTATTCAGCCGCCACCCGGCGCACCGAGCGCACGCCGTCGGCGAGTTCCGAGACAAGCGATGTAACCGCCCTGACTGTGTCCGCCGTCGCATGGCCGTCCGCGTCGAGGCTGTCGCACAGCTTGTCGATCAATGCAGAGCCGACCACGACGGCGTCGGCCCCCTGCGCAATCTCGCGCGCATTCTGCGCGGTCTTGACGCCGAAGCCGACCGCGACCGGAAGCTTTGTATGGCGCTTGATACGGGCAACCGCGTCGGTAACGCGGGTGGCATTCGGCGTTGCCGAGCCGGTGATGCCCGTGATCGAGACGTAATAGACAAATCCCGAAGTATTCGCGAGCACGGCCGGCAGACGCTTGTCGTCGGTCGTCGGCGTCGCGAGACGGATGAAATTAAGCCCGGCCCTGAGCGCAGGAACGCATAGCTCCGAGTCCTCTTCGGGCGGCAGGTCCACGACGATGAGACCGTCCACGCCCGCAGCGATCGCATCCGTGAGAAGGCGATCGACGCCGTAAATGTAGATCGGATTGTAGTAACCCATCAGCACGATCGGCGTATCCGCATCGCTCTTGCGAAATTCGCGGACCAGCTGCAGCGTCTTTGCCAGAGTCTGCCCGCCCTTCAAGGCACGCAGTCCCGCGGCCTGGATCGAAGGACCGTCGGCCATCGGATCGGTAAACGGCATGCCGATCTCGATCACGTCTGCGCCCGCTTTCGGCAGCGCAGAGATGATCGCAAGCGAGGTGTCGTAATCCGGATCGCCCGCCATCAGGAAGGTGACGAGGCCGGCACGGCCTTCGCGCTTCAGCTCCGCGAAGCGGCGATCAATGCGCGTGGTCATCAGATTTTCGTCCCGAGATATTCGGCAACGCTGGCGAGATCCTTGTCGCCGCGGCCGGAGATATTGACCACCATCAGATGATCGGCCGACTTCTTCGGTGCGATGTCCTTCACCTTGGCGAGCGCATGTGCGGTCTCGAGCGCGGGAATGATGCCTTCGAGCTTCGAGCAGAGCTGCAATGCCTCCACCGCCTCGTCGTCAGTGGCCGACATGAAGGTCACACGACCCATGTCGGCGAGCCAGGCATGCTCCGGTCCGATGCCGGGATAATCGAGACCGGCCGAAATCGAATGTGCTTCGTTGATCTGCCCGTCCTCGTTCATCAGGAGATAGGTGCGATTGCCATGCAGCACGCCCGGACGCCCGCCCGAAACCGACGCCGCGTGAAGGCCGGACGAAATGCCGTGACCCGCGGCTTCGACGCCGTAAATCTCCACGTCCTTGTCGTCGAGGAATGGATGGAACAGGCCCATGGCATTGGAGCCGCCGCCGATGCAGGCGATAAGCGAATCCGGCATGCGCCCTTCGGCTTCCATCATCTGGGTACGAACCTCGTTGCCGATCACGCACTGGAAGTCGCGCACCATCATCGGATAGGGATGCGGACCCGCCACGGTGCCGATGCAGTAGAATGTGTCGGCGACGTTCGTCACCCAGTCGCGCAAGGCTTCGTTCATCGCGTCCTTGAGCGTCTTGGAACCGGACTGTACCGGCACGACTTCCGCGCCCAGCATCTTCATGCGGAACACGTTCGGCTTCTGCCGTTCGACGTCCACCGCGCCCATATAGACGATGCAGGGCAGACCGAAGCGCGCGCACAGCGTTGCGGTGGCCACGCCATGCATGCCGGCGCCGGTCTCGGCGATGATGCGGGTCTTGCCCATGCGGCGCGCCAGCATGATCTGGCCGAGCACATTGTTCACCTTGTGCGCGCCGGTGTGATTGAGTTCCTCGCGCTTGAAGTAAATCTTCGCGCCGCCGAAATGTTTCGTCAGCCGCTCAGCGAAATAAAGCGCGCTCGGCCGCCCGACATAATGCTTCAGATACCCATCCATCTCTTTCTGGAAGGCTGGATCCTGTTTCGCTTCGGCATAGGCCTTCTCCAGATCGAGGATCAGCGGCATCAGCGTCTCGGCAACAAAGCGGCCGCCGAACATGCCGAAATGCCCGGTCTCGTCGGGACCGGTCCGGAAGGAATTCGGCTGCTGAATGGTCATGCGCTGCTCGCCACTCCTGTTCGTGCCGCATCCGCCGCACGCACTGCGCGGATAAAGTCCACGATTTTCAAAGGATCCTTGACGCCCGGTGCCCGTTCGACCCCGGACGAAACGTCGACCGCCGGCGCACCGGTGACCGCCAGCGCCTGCCCGACATTGCCCGGTTCAAGCCCTCCGGAAAGCATGAAGCGGAGGCCCGGATCAAGGCCTTTCAGCAGGGTCCAGTCGAAGGGTTTGCCCAGCCCTCCAGGGCGGGTGGCATCCTTGGGGGCGCGCGCGTCGAACAGCACCCAGTCCGCCACCGCGGCATAGGCCGGGACCGCTGCCAGGTCCGCCGCCGTTTCCACCGGCACGGCCTTCATCACCGGCAGGCCAAAGCGGGCTTTCAGCGCGGCGACGCGCTCGGGGGTCTCATGGCCATGGAGCTGAAGCAGGTCGGGCCGCAGCGTCTCCACGATCGCCGCGTGCAGCGCCTCGTCGGCATCCACCGTCAAGGCCACCTTGCGCGAGCGGCCGTCCACCCGCGCACCGAGATCGCGGGCGAGATCAAACGACAGATGGCGCGGCGACGGCGGAAAAAACACGAAGCCGACGAAATCGGCGCCTTCATCAAGCGCTATGTCGAGCGCCTCCGGCGTGCGCAGCCCGCATATTTTGATCAGGGTGGTCATGGCTCGGCTGGTTCTACCGCGGGAGGCTGGCTTTGTCTGCCCTCACGCCGACAGCGACCTCCAGACCAGCATCGCGGCCGCCAGATCCTCAATTGCGGTTCCGACCGACTTGAACAGCGTGATCTGGCTTGCCGATGTCCGGCCCTTCGCCTTACGCCGCGTGAGGTCGAACAGATCACCCTTGATTGCCTTCGCGTCGATGATCTTCTTTTTGAGCGGGACCACGATGTCGCCGGCCTCTTTTGCAGCCCCCGCCCGCGTATCGACGAAGATGCGCGCGCGCTTCACCGCCTGATCGTCGGCCTCGCGCATCTTCGGGGTGAACCCGCCGACCAGGTCGAGATGTGCGCCCTTCTTCAGCCACGCACCCTGAATCAGGGGCTGCGCCGAGAGAGTGGCGCAGGACACGATGTCAGCTTCGCGCACCGCCTCTTCGAGCGACTCGGCAATATCGACTTCGATCCCTGCGACCGCAATGCCGAAGCCAAGCGACACGGCGCGAGCCCGCGTGCGGTTCCACAAAGTTACCCGCTTGACCGGACGCACGGTGAGATGCGCGCGGATCAGATGCGGCGCCAGCGCGCCGGCACCCACCATCACGAGATGAGCCGCGTCCTCGCGTGCGAGGTAGCGCGCTGCAAGCGCCGAGGCACAGGCCGTCCGCCAGGCGGTCAGAGCACGCCCGTCCATCATCGCCAGCGGTTCGCCGGTGTCGCCCGACAGGAGGAGATATTGCCCGTACACCGAGGGCCGCTGCGCCTTGGCGTTGTCGGGAAAAACGGTGACAATCTTGCAGCCGATGAACCGCTCGCCGTCTTCCTTCCAGGCCGGCATCAGGAGAAGCGTCGCGTCGGTGCCGGCTGTCGGAATTGTGTGGTGGTGGCGCACCGGCACGGCGATGTCGGAGCGGAACGCTTCATCAAGCGCATCGATCAGCGCGCGGTAGGTCAGAACATTCTGGATGTCGTCGGCGGAGACGATGCGCACGGCGCCGTGCCTTACCCGTTTGCGGACCGGCGATAGTCAAGACGAGCGGTATGGTCCGCAGCGGGAGCGTCGAACTTGTCGCCGAACTTGGCGTTGAGGATGTCGATCTCCCGGCGAAGCGCCATGACATCGGCGTCGCGGCTGCGCGCCGCACGGCGGTAACCCGATTGCCGCAGCCACGCGGCGACACCACCAAGAATGACGCCGAGGATCACGAGCGCAAAGATCAGCACGAAAAGCGGAACACGCACGGAGGCCGCCGGTGCCGTCTCGCTGAACGGATCGAAAGAGATCGTCACCATCTCGCGGTTTGCCACCGCAAACATCAGGATCACGATCGCGAGCGGAACCAGGATCAACCAAAAGGCAAGTTTTCGGAGCATGTGACCTTGTCCGATCTGACGATGGTCATTCTGCGGCGCACATATTCGCGAACCCGCAAGCCGGATGCACGCCACAACGCGACATGGGTCCGGATGTTCGGCCCTGGTCGCGTCCGGACTGGTCGCAGCTCAAGCCGTCTCGTCCCGGTTGAGCCGTTCGCGCATCTCCTTGCCGGTCTTGAAGAACGGCACCGACTTCTGTTCGACGGAGACATGCTCGCCGGTCCGCGGATTGCGGCCGGTTCGCGCCGGCCGATGCTTGACCGAAAACGCTCCGAAGCCGCGAAGCTCGACCCGGTCCCCGCGCGCCAACGCCGCTGTGACCTCGTCGAGGATCGCGTTCACGATGTTCTCCACATCCCGCTGATAGAGATGCGGGTTTTGTGCCGCGATCTTGCTTACCAAATCCGACTTGATCATCCGCGCCGCCCGGTATTCGCGCCGGTGTCTTCAGCAATGCCACAGGCACGCCCGTTCCGCCGCTCAATTGACGGGCGAAGGGTGCCAAAGCGCCAGCAGACCGTCAAGATTGAGCCGCTCCGCCGCCGCAAACGCACCCGACTGCTCGAGGCTGCGCGCGAACCCGTCGAGCCCCATCGCATTGAGCAGCGAGACCGCCGACAGATGGATGAACGAGAACTCGGAGAACCGCGGACGCAGGCTGTAATTGCGCACCGGGGTCGTGGGATCGATCCCCTTTTCCTTGGCGAGCCAGGCGATCGCCGTCTGCTCGTCGCCCAATTGATCGATCAGCTTCAGCTTGATCGCCTGGCGGCCGGTGAAGACGCGGCCGTCGGCGACCGTTGCGAGTTCCTCGCCCGCAAGGCTGCGGCGCTTGGCGACGAGATCCTTGAACCAGTCATAAGAATCCATGACGATCGAGGCAAGCGCCGCGCGCGCTTCCGGGGATGTCGGCTCAAAGCCGTTGGGCGCGGCCTTCAGCGGCGATGATTTCACGTCCTCGACCTTCACGCCGACGGTCTTCAGAAGGTCGGTGAAATTCGGATACTGGATCAGGACGCCGATCGAGCCGACCAATGACGCGCTCTGTGCGATGATGTGATCGGAGGCGAGCGCCGCGATATAGCCGCCGGACGCGCACAGGCCGTCGACCACGACGACCATCGGCTTCTTGGCTTTGAGGCGCAGCAAAGCGTCGTAGAGCTGTTCCGCCCCCGCGGTGGTGCCGCCGGGGCTGTCGATATGCACGATCACCGCCTTGGCATTCGAGTTGGCCAGACGTTCGAGCGCCTCGACCCGCGCCTGATTGCCGCGGATCAGCCCGGAAATGGTGACGCGGGCGATTGCGCCCGAGGTCCCGCCTGCGAACGTGCCTTGCCGCGACATCGCAGCCACAGCCCCGATGGCCGCGATGACGACGACAACCGTCAGCACCCTCCAGAAGGTCAGTTTGCGCCGCAGCCGGCGGCGATCCACGATCTGGTCCGCATCCAGCGGCCGAGAATCGAGCGACATGGCTTCGCTCCCATTTGATTCGAATACGTCCGAAGTCTAGCGCCAGCAGGCCAAATTGACCTGACAATCCTTAGCGATTGGCAAAGCAGCGGTAACGTCCGGCTTGGGCAAAAGCGAGGCTTGGAGAAAAGGCGCTTGGAGAAAAGACGCTTGGACAAAAGGCAGCCCGGACAAAAAAGAACCCCCGGTGCGTGAGCCCCGGGGGTTCCGGCAATTCCGCGACGGCAGAATTTACTCTGCCTTCTCCTTGTCTCCGGCACGCTTGAGCGCCGTGCCGAGAATGTCGCCGAGCGTCGCGCCGGAATCGGAGGAGCCGTATTGCGCGATGGCCTCCTTCTCTTCCTGCACTTCCAGAGCCTTGATCGACACCTGGACCTTGCGGGCCTTGCGATCGAACTGGGTGACGCGCGCATCGACCTTCTGGCCGACCTGGAACCGCTCCGACCGTTGATCGGCCCGGTCGCGGGCAAGATCCGCCCGGCGGATGAAGGTCTCAAGGTCAGTGCCGACGATCTTCACGTCGATGCCGCCTTCCTTCACGTCGGTGACTTCGCAGGTCACGACATCGCCCTTCTTCAATTCGCCGGCCGTGCCCTCTTCCATCGGGTCGCCGGCGAGCTGCTTGACGCCGAGCGAGATGCGCTCCTTCTCGACATCGACATCGAGAACCGTCGCCCTGACGATATCGCCCTTCTTGTATTCCTCGATCACCTGTTCTCCCGGACGCTTCCAGTCGAGGTCGGACAGGTGGACCATGCCATCGACGTCGCCGTCGAGACCCAGGAACAGGCCGAACTCGGTCTTGTTCTTGACCTCGCCTTCGACGATCGATCCGGGCGGATGCTTCTCGACGAAGACTTCCCACGGATTGCGCATGGTCTGCTTGAGGCCGAGCGAAATGCGGCGCTTGACCGGATCGACTTCGAGGATCTGCACTTCGACCTCCTGCGAGGTCGAAACGATCTTGCCCGGATGCACGTTCTTTTTCGTCCACGACATTTCGGAGACGTGGATCAGGCCTTCGATACCCGGCTCGAGCTCGACGAAGGCACCGTAATCGGTGATGTTGGTCACGCGGCCGGTGAACTTGCCGTTGAGCGGATACTTCGCTTCGATACCCTGCCACGGATCGTCGAGCAGCTGCTTCATGCCGAGCGAGATGCGGTGGGTGTCGTGATTGATCTTGATGATCTTCACCTTCACCGTCTGGCCGATATTGAGCACTTCGGTCGGATGATTGACGCGACGCCACGCGATATCGGTGACGTGCAGCAGACCGTCGATGCCGCCGAGATCGACGAACGCACCGTAATCGGTGATGTTCTTGACCACGCCGTCGATGACCTGACCTTCTTCAAGGTTCTGCACCAGCTCCTGGCGCTGTTCCGCGCGGGTCTCTTCCAGCACGGTACGGCGCGATACGACGATATTGCCGCGGCGACGATCCATCTTCAGGATCTGGAAGTATTGCGGCACATTCATCAGCGGGGTGACGTCGCGGATCGGACGGATATCGACCTGCGAGCGCGGCAGGAACGCCACGGCACCGTCGAGATCGACCGTGAAGCCGCCCTTGACCTGATTGAAGATGATGCCCTGGACCTTTTCCTGGTTCTTGAATGCGCCCTCGAGCTTGCCCCAGCTCTCTTCGCGGCGCGCCTTGTCGCGCGACAGGACTGCTTCACCGAGCGCATTCTCGACACGCTCCAGGTAAACCTCGACCTCGTCGCCGACCTTGATCTCATTGCCGCGGCCGGGTCCGGTGAATTCGCGCAACTGCACGCGGCCTTCGGTCTTCAGTCCGACGTCGATGATAGCGACGTCCTTTTCAATGCCGACGACCTTCCCCTTGATCACCGAGCCTTCATGCAGGTTTCCCTGGGTGAAGGACTCTTCAAGCATCGCGGCAAAATCCTCACGCGACGGATTGGCTGCTGTTTGGGCCATGAACTCTCCTGATGCGGGCGCCTGTTCGATTAACGATGTTCCGAACGGACGGGCCAAAGGCTCCGCAAGACCTTTGACACCGCCGCAACGCGGCGGGTCGGCGCGAAATGCCGTTCGACCGGAACGATGATGGTGTGGTCCTGGCCTCCGGAAGAGGCGATGGAGCGGGCTGTTCCTCCAGCGACGAAGGGCGGTTAAGCCGGCCTTCGGCCCGCCCGGACGGCCTCGACAATGTCGATGGCGGCCTGGACTGCGGGGGATATAGCCAAATGCGTCGTATCCAGCAAGACCGCATCCGCGGCCTGCCGGAGCGGCGCCACCGCGCGATTGGTGTCTCTCTCGTCGCGCGCCTTGATATCGGCCAGCACCGCTGCGTCGTCGACGGTTTCGCCCCGGCTCCGGAGTTCCAGGATGCGGCGCCGCGCCCGCTCTTCCGGCGTCGCGGTGACGAAAATCTTGACCTCGGCATGCGGGGCGATGACGGTCCCGATATCGCGTCCGTCAATCACGGCGCCGGGCTTCGACCGGGTGAAGTCGTGTTGCAGCGCGATAAGAGCTTCCCGGACCGCCGGGATGGCGGCGACAATGGAGGCAGCTTTCGCAACGTCGTCGGATTTCAGATCGTCTTCCGGAAACCGGGCGGGGTCGTAAGACCGCGCCGCCGCCACCGCCGCAGCCTCGTCACCGAGCTTGCCGGCCTTCAGCACCGCAAGGCCGACGCCCCTGTACAGGAGCCCGCTGTCGAGATGCCGGAAGCCGTAATGCGCCGCGAGCCGCTTTGCGATGGTGCCCTTGCCGGAGGCGGCTGGACCGTCGATGGCGATGATCACGACAGCTCCGCTCCGATGCCGCGCATCAAATCGACAAAGCCGGGGAAGCTCGTCGCGATGAAGATGGCATCGTCGACCGCGACCGGCTTCTCGCTTGCGAGCCCCATCACAAGCGCGGACATCGCGAGCCGGTGATCCATGTGCGTCGCAACGATGCCGCCGCCGGGCGCGCGCCCCTTGCCATGCACAATCAGGTCGTCGCCCTCGATCTCGACCGCGACGCCATTGACCCGCAACATATCCGCTGTCGCGGCAAGGCGGTCGGATTCCTTGACCCGCAACTCGCTCAGACCCCGCATCCGCGTCGTGCCCTCCGCAAACGAGGCGAGCACCGCGAGGATCGGATATTCGTCGATCATCGATGGCGCGCGGGCGGCCGGCACGTCGACGCCGCGCAGCGCCGAGGCCTTCACGCGCAGGTCGGCGACGTCTTCACCGCCATCATTCTTCGCCGACAACGTTTCGATCGACGCGCCCATCTCCCCCAGCGTGAGAAATAGGCCGGTACGCAGCGGATTCATCATTACGCCCTCGATCACGATGTCGGAGCCCGGCACAATCAGCGCTGCCGCGAGCGGAAACGCGGCGGACGACGGATCGGCCGGCACCTGCAACGGTGATGGCGAAAGCTCCGGGCGGCCGGTCAGGGTGATCCTGCGGCCATGCTCTCCCAGCGTTTCGACGCGCACCTGTGCGCCGAAATGCATAAGCATTTTCTCGGTATGATCGCGGGTTGCTTCTTTCTCGATCACGATGGTCTCGCCCGGCGCCGCAAGTCCGGCAAGCAGGACTGCCGACTTGAGCTGAGCCGACGCGACCGGCGGCGCATATTCGATCGGAATCGGGTCGCGCGCACCCTGCAATGTCAGCGGCAGCCGTCCGCCTTCGGCGACATCGATCACGCGCGCGCCGATGCGTGTCAGCGGATCGAGAACGCGCTGCATCGGACGCTTGCGCAGCGACGCATCGCCATCGAACCCGGCGGTCAGCGGGCAGCCGGCAACCGCACCCATCACCAGCCGGCAACCGGTGCCGGAATTGCCGAAATCGAGTGTCTGCTCCGGTTGCGCAAAGCCCGCGACCCCGACGCCCTTCACCGACCAGGCGCCCTCCCCAATCCGCTCGACCGCGGCGCCCAGCGCACGCATGACCTTGGCGGTGTTGATCACATCCTCGCCTTCGAGCAGGCCGGTGATCCGCGTCTCACCCACGGTCATTGCCGACAGGATGAGGGCGCGATGCGAAATCGACTTGTCGCCAGGCACGCGGACGCGCCCGCGCAAGGCGGAGGATTGTCGTGCGGTTAACGGTTTGGCAGGCAGCGAATGGCTCAACGGGTCCGGTCCCGGTGGAGAATTGAGGCGCCCTCCTAGCATGGGGCTGTTTCCGGCGTCATCCGGGCCCTCCTGCAAAAGCCGCAAAATCGCCGATAATCGGTATTGACAGCGGTCGCCCAAGCCGCCAATTCAGCCGCTCAATCTAAAGCCTCAGGGAAACTCCAACCGTGGCAAAGCCAGAGCTCGGTACCAAGCGCGTCTGCCCGGTGACGGGCCGCAAATTTTACGACCTGAACAAGAATCCGGTGATTTCGCCCTATACCGGCGAGGTCGTGCCGATTGCGCCCGTCATGACCTCGCGTGGCCGGCCGGACGCCAAGGCCAACGCAGCCGACGAGACCGAACTCGAAACCGTTGAGGCCGGCGCGGAATTCGTGTCGCTGGAGGATGCCGACGCGGAGGCTCAGGGCAAGAAGGCCGATCTGCCGGACACCGTCGATGACGATATCGAGGTGGAAGTCGAGGTCGACGATGCCGATGACGATACCTTCATCGAGGAAGATGAAGAGAGCGACGACGACGTGACCGATATCATCGGTGACGGCATCGAGAAGGACGAGGAGACTTGATCCTCCGTCCGAGGTAAGCTAATCGCCCGCATCCCGCTGCGGGCGGGTGACGGTTACGGGGCCATAGCTCAGCTGGGAGAGCGCTTGCATGGCATGCAAGAGGTCGGCGGTTCGATCCCGCCTGGCTCCACCAGCCTTCGCCGCTTGGGACTACAGCCGCTTGGCGGCTGCGGCTGGCAAGCCCCAGCAAGGCGGCAGCAGGCGCAATGGGCGCCGCGGCGATTAAGTCCTGAGGTCAGTTCGCACAAGCCAATCAATGGGTTGCAGACACCCCGGGTAAACGGGGGATGCTTGCACGCGCCAAATTTCTGCCCATATAGAATTTGTTCCCGGCGGGTCCGCCGGGGACGTCAGGGGGTGCCTCTTTGGGCCCCGTGTCAAAGTCGCTGGGAAAGGACTTTGAGATGTCCCGAATGCCTTCGTTGTCCAGCCCGTTCCTTCTGGGTTTCGACGAGATCGAGCGCGTGCTCGACCGCGTCACCAAGGCGGCGGATGGATATCCCCCCTACAATATCGAGCGCATCGCGCGCGACGATCGCAACCCCGAACGTCTGCGCATCACGCTCGCCGTGGCCGGATTCACCCTCGATCAGCTCGAAGTGAGCGTCGAGGAGAACCAGCTCGTCATTCGCGGCCGGCAGACCGACGACAAGACGCGCGAGTTCATCCACCGCGGCATTGCCGCCCGCCAGTTCCAGCGCACCTTCGTGCTGGCCGACGGAATGGAAGTGCTGCGGGCCGATCTGAAGCACGGCCTGTTGTCGATCGATCTCGCGCGCCCCGAGCCGGCGCGCGTCGTGCGGACCATCTCGATTACGGCGCACGAGTAACTATATCCGGCACGTGACCCGGCTATGCAACGATCGGCTAACGGAACCGATGGACCATAGGGGCAATTGAGTAGACGAAGGAGTAGCGGACATGACCAACGAACACGCTGAAAAGCCGATCATGTCGCCTCAAGCTTTCGCCGTCCTGGGCGGGGGCAAGATCGCGTATGTGAAGCCGATCAAATCCGAGAAGGTGCACGAGCTCTACCCGCAGGCGCCTGTGATGCAGCCCGGCATGCAGCTTTTTGCACTTCACGCCGCCGACGGCACGCCGATCCTGGTGACGGATACCCGCGAAGCCGCGATTGCGAATGCCTGGAATAACGAACTGGAGGCGGTCAGCGTCCACTGACGCGCGCGCATCCGCGAGGCCGATATGGGCCACAGCCGGGGCACCGGCTGTGGCCTTTTTATCTGCGAGCCCGCGCCGGGCGGCGCTGCATTCAGGACCGGCCTGCACCTGCCGCGCGCCGTCCGTCCTCTCACGCAAGACCCGGATGCCGCCATGGCATCGCGACGGCGATCGACCGTGGCTGTTTGAAATTTGAATCGACGCTGCGTGTGACTTCGGAACGGAGTTACGCGGCCTGCGACGGCGGAAGCGTCAGCACGGCATAGATGGCGTCCGCGTCGCGCGACTCGCGCAGCTTGTTGGCGATGTCGGGATCGCGCAAAAGGCGGGCGACGCGGGCCAGCGCCTTCAGGTGATCGGCGCCGGCGCCTTCCGGCGCCAGCAAGAGAAAGATCAGATCGACCGGCTGGCCATCCAGCGACTCGAAATCGATCGGCCGCTCCAGCCGCGCGAACAATCCGAACAGCCGGTCGAGCTTCGGCAGCTTGCCGTGCGGAATGGCAATGCCATGCCCGATGCCAGTCGAGCCAAGCTTCTCGCGCTGCAGCAGGGATTCGAAAATCGTGCGCTCGCTAAGTCCGCTGAGTTCGGCGGCGCGCGCCGCGATTTCCTGAATCGCCTGCTTCTTTCCGTTGACCTTGAGTGCCGGGATGATGGCATTCAGGGCCACAATATCGTTAAGCGCCATTGGAGACGGTCCGCGTGTCCGCCGGAAGAGAAGGCCGAGTTGGAGCTGTCGGGGTGAAAGAGCGGCGGACCATACGGATGGCCCCCCGGCCCGTCAATGGTTTCCGGCCAGCCGATTGTGACAGCGTATCCACGTCAGCCTCGGCCGAAAAATTTATGATTTTTCAATGGCTTGAGTGGGAGCGCACCCCCTGGCGATCTAGCGGCCGATTGCCGCGCTCTGCTTTTCGCGGCGGCGTTGAACCGAGGACGCGATGCGCATGCTCTCCCGGTATTTGGCAACGGTACGCCGGGCAATATCGATGCCCGCCTCGCGCAGTTTCTCGACAATCGTGTCGTCGGAGAGAATCTCATCGGGCTTCTCCTCGTCGATCAAATGCTTGATGCGGTGGCGCACGGCTTCGGCGGAATGAGCCTCACCGCCATTGGCCGCCGCAATCGCGGACGTGAAGAAATACTTCAGTTCGAAAATGCCGCGCGCGGTTGCCATGTATTTGTTGGCGGTAACGCGAGACACCGTGGACTCATGCATCGAGATCGCATCGGCGATGGTCTTGAGATTGAGCGGCCGCAGATGCTGCACGCCATGCGCAAAGAAGGCGTCCTGCTGCTTCACGATTTCCGCCGACACTTTGAGGATCGTGCGGGCGCGCTGATCGAGCGCACGGATCAGCCATGTCGCCGATTGCAGCTTCTCCGCAAGATAGGCCTTGTCGGTGGGGTTGGCCGCGGTCTTCGAGACCCGCGCATGATAGGTCTGGTTCAGCAGAATCTTCGGCAGCGTCTCGGAATTGAGCTCGACATGAAACGAACCGTCGGGCGCGGCGCGCACGAACACATCCGGCACAATCGGCTGAACCGTCGCCGATCCGAATGCCAGGCCCGGCTTCGGATTAAGCCGCTTGATTTCCGCGACCATCTCCATCAGGTCGTCATCGCTTACGCCGCACACTTTACGCAGCGTCGTGAAGTCGCGCTTGGCCAGCAAATCGAGACGGCTGAGCAACGCTTCCATCGCGGGATCGTAGCGGTTCTGCTCCTTGAGCTGGATCGTCAGGCATTCGGTCAGATTGCGGGCGCAGACACCGGACGGTTCGAACCCCTGCAGGATCGCGAGTACGGCTTCGACCTCGGCCAGATCGGCCCCGAGCTTTTCGGCAACGGCCGTCAGATCGCCCGAGAGATAGCCGGCCTCATCGACCATATCGATCAGGTGCTGTCCGATCATCCGGCGGGCCGGATCGCTCACCGAGAGCGAAAGCTGCTCAGCCAGATGATCCGCGAGCGAGCGCTCTGCAGACACGAAGGCTTCGAGGTTGTATTCGCCGTCGTCGCGGCCGCCGGTTCCGACACTCGCCCATTCCGAATGCGCCGCCGTCACGTCCTCGCCACGCGCCGAGCCGACCGGCTCGCCGCCGTCTTCCGGAAAGACATTGTCCAGCCGGGTGCCCAGATTGTCCTCGATCTCATGACGGCTGGTGGCGAGATCGTCGCCCATCCAGTCCTGCGGACCGTCGCCGTCCGCAGCGGTGTTGCCCCCGGGCTCAACCGACGGGTCCGCGGCGGCCACCGGTGCGTCATCGTCGCTGGCGCGCTCGAGCAACGGATTTTTTTCAAGTTCCTCCTCGACATAGGTCATCAGATCGAGGTTCGACAGCTGCAACAGCTTGATGGCCTGCATCAGCTGCGGCGTCATGACGAGCGCCTGGCTCTGGCGGAATTCGAGGCGAGTAGTCAGTGCCATGGGCAATTCCTACCCCAGCGGCACGATTTGTGCATGTGGAAAATAGGCGCATGGGGCGGTACCCGCCTGCCCTGGCTTTTGGACGAAACGCCCAAAAAACAGGCAATCACCTGCCTGAGCGCAGCTTACAGGCGGAATTCCTCGCCCAGATACAGCCGCCGGACATCCGGGTTATTCACGATATCCTCTGCCCGGCCCTCCATCAGGACCTCGCCCGAATAAATGATGTAGGCACGATCGGTCAGGCCCAGCGTCTCGCGGACATTGTGGTCGGTGATCAGCACGCCGATCCCGCGATAGGTCAGATGCTTGACCAATTGCTGGATGTCACCCACCGCGATCGGGTCGATGCCGGCGAATGGCTCGTCGAGCAGCATGTAGCTCGGGCGGCTTGCCAGCGCGCGGGCAATTTCGACACGCCGCCGCTCACCACCGGACAGCGCGATGGACGGCGACTTGCGCAGCCGCGTGATGTTGAATTCGTCGAGAAGCGCGTCGAGATCGCGTTCGCGCCGCTTGGCGTCGGGCTCGACCACTTCGAGCACCGAACGGATATTCTCCTCCACATTGAGACCACGGAAGATCGACGCTTCCTGCGGCAAATAGCCGATGCCAAGCCGCGCGCGCTGGTACATCGGCAGCGGCGTGACGTCGTTACCGTCGAGTTCGATCTTGCCGGCATCGGCTTTGATCAGCCCGGTGATCATGTAGAAAATCGTGGTCTTGCCGGCCCCATTCGGGCCCAGCAGACCGACCGCCTCGCCGCGGCGCACGAACAGGCTTGCGCCCCGCACCACCTTGCGCGGACCGAAGCTTTTCTCGACGGCATGGGCCGCAAGATAGCCCTGCGCCGCCTGCGATTGCTGAAACAGGGGATCCGGACGGCGCGGACGGGGCGGCACGAAACGCGGCTCGGCGCTGTGCGGCGGCGCGTCGGTGCGCGCAATCGTCGGTGCGATCGCATGACGCCCGCCGTCTGCGCGCCGCGGCGCCGGATCGGTGCGGAAATGGTCCGTGCGCAAGGTCTCGGGATGCAGCGGATGCTGCCACTGCGCGTCCCGCCGCATCGGATCGCGAACCACAAACTCGTCGCGCAAGGGTTCGATCTGCAGCGCGTCTGGCATCGGAGGCTGCAGAACGGGCGGCGGCATCAGTGCCGCGCGGTTCGGCTTTGTGTTACCGACCAAACCGCCGATCTTGTCCAGCTCGACTCGCCAGGTACCGGACGACTTCTTGCCGGACGCTTTGCGATTGCGCGGCTGGCCCGGCTTCCGGCGGCGGAATATCGAGAGGAAATCGAACACCCAAAACCCTTCAAGAAGCTCTCCGGCCGCCTGCTATCGACATATTCTGTCGGAATCACGGTTGCAACGGAACAGAGGCGCGGCGGATCAGTTGGTGACCGCCTGCCCAGGCCCCGGCAAGGCGGTCGGCTTCTTCTTGACGGACGGCTTTTGGTCCTTGTCGGACTTCTCGTCCTTCGCGCCGGGCTTGTCGTCCTTGTTGGTCGAGAAGATACCCTGGACGCGGCCGCTGCCGGCCTCGACCTTGGCGAAGTTCGTGGTCAGATCGACCACGAGACGCTCGCCTCGCAGCACATTGTTGCCCTGCGCAATCACCACGCCGCCGGACAGGGTCACCGTATTGGTCTTCATCTCGAAGACCCCCTTCGCACCGGTCGCGGTCTGATCCTTCGTCGTGACGATTACGCCGCCGAGCGCCTCCAGCCTGCGGATCGATTGCCGGCCGCCTGGGCCAGGCTTTGCCGCCTTCATGGTCCCGGCCTTGGGATTGGCTCCGTCCTTGGCGTCGTCCTGATCGTAATAGACCCGCAATTCCTTGCACTTCATCACGGTGTCGCCCTGGGTCACGACGACATTCCCGGTGAACACGGCCATCTTGTCCTTGTCGCGCACCTCGAGCGAGGCCGCTTCGATCTGAACCGGCTGATCCTTGTTGGTGCCAAAACCTTGCAGGGCGTTGGGTACGCCGGTGTCCTGCGGCTTGGATTGGCCCTTTTGCTGGGCCTGCGCCGGAACGCTGCCGGCCAGAACAACGGCTGCAACGGCCGCCACAAACAGACCCTGAAACACGCGCTTCGCCGTCATTGAGCATCGGCCTGATTGGCCGCCTGCGATTGCAGTCCGCGATTGAGCGCTTCCGGTGTCAGCATCATCACGACGCCGCCGTCAAAGCGGATCAGGCCGCCCGTCTCGGTCACTTCAAGACGATTCGCATCGAGCGTGCCCTGCGGCATTTTCAACTGCACCGGCTTTTCCGAAACGATACGGCCCTTCTTCACCTCGACCTGCGCTTCCGTCAGACGCCCCTGATAGCCGGCCGTCGATATGATGAGGATTTCATGGTTGAGCTTCAGCAGGTCCGCCTTGATGTCATAGATGCCTTCGACGGCCGACAACGTCACTTTGCTTTCGTCCTCCAGATCGATGCGGCCGCTGATCTCGCGCATTTCCACGATGGTCGGATTCTTCGTATCCTGCGAGGCCGACGCCGCCGTCACCTCGTATTCGCGCTGGTCCTTGGTGAAGCCGGCGAGCCGCGGCGCTTCCATGGTGATCTTCGAACCGGAAATCACCAATGTTCCGAATTCGGTCGGCACCCGAAGCCAGCGCGCCGGGTTGAGATAGTTCGCAGCCACGAGCCCGCCCAGCGCCAGGATCAGAACCGCCGGCACGGCCTTGCGCAGGAACCGGACACGGCGGCTGTGCCTGCGCGCGCCTGAAATGACCGCCTGTGGCCTTGCCGCGGTCGGCTGACCCGGCTGGCCCCAGTCCTCCGGTCCGGCAAGCATGCGGTTCATGGAGAGCGTCGTCCTGTCCGGATTCGATGGTCACCCTTGACCATCTTACCTCGGAAGGGGCGGAAAATCGCGCCTGAATATGGCCCCGGCACGGCGGGAGCCTCAGGAATGGGAGAAAATGTCCTCTTCCGCCCAGCCCATCAGATCGAGCCGTGCCCGGTGCGGCAGAAACTGGAAGCAGGCCTCCGCAATGTCGGCGCGGCCCTCCCGGGCCAGCATGGCGTCGAGTTTCTCCTTGACGGCATGCAGATAGAGGACGTCGGAGGCCGCATAGGCGACCTGGGGCTCGGACAGGACCTCGGCACCCCAGTCCGAGGATTGCTGCTGTTTGGACAGGTCAATGCCGAGAAGCTCGCGCACGAGATCCTTCAGGCCGTGCCTGTCGGTGTAGGTGCGGGTCAGGCGCGAGGCGATCTTCGTGCAGTAGAGCGGCATCGGCCAAACGCCGAACGCATTCGACAGCACGGCGACGTCGAAGCGCGCATAATGGAAAATCTTGAGGATCGCCGGATCGGCCAGCAGCTTCTTCAGATTGGGCGCATCGGCGCCACCCGCCGGGATTTGCACCACATCGGCCGAACCGTCGCCCGGCGACAGCTGCACCACGCACAGCCGGTCGCGATGCGGATTCAGCCCCAGCGTCTCGGTGTCGATCGCAACCGAATGCGTATAGCGCGACAGATCGGGCAGGTCGCCGCGGTGCAGGCGGATGGTCATGCAGGTTCCGTAACCGTTATAGTGTTCCGGATATCAACCGATGCAGTGGCTCAGTCAATCCGCAATCGCCAGCGGCAGCGCTTTCGGCGCCGCGTGCGGCCTTACCGGCGGGGCAAGCCCGCAACGGCGTCAAATCAGATAGAGGTCGCCCGCATTCAGATCGACATCGGTGGCAAATCTGGCAATGACGACCGCTGCCTTGCGCCCCGTTCCATCCGGATCCCAAAGCAACCGGTCGGTTGTCTGATCGAAGATGAACTGGCCATGCCCCGAGACGGTGGCGCGCCCCGTCGTGTTGCTGACAAAATATTCCGCCGCAAAGTCGAGCATGCCGCCGGCCTCATGATCCACCAGGGCGTTGATGCCAAATCCCGCTCTGACGATTCCGATCAGGTCCTCGCCTGTTGTGAAGTCGGTGATCAGATCGCCGCCGTCGCTCGACTTGGAAAATACGAAATGATCGCACCCGGCGCCCCCGGTGAGCGTATCAGCTTTTCCGCCGCCATTGATGACATCGTTGCCGGCGCCGCCGGCGATCCTGTCCGCATTGCTGTTGCTGCCGATGAGGATGTCGTCAAAGGCCGAGCCGATCAGCCCCTCGATCGAACTGTATGTATCGCCCAATGCGTCTCCGGTATTGATGCTGCGATTTGCCAGACTCGCAGTCACGCCGGCCGATGCATTGGCATAACTCGCAAGATCGATTCCGCCGCCGCCGTTGAGCGAGTCGGCGCCCGCACCGCCTTCGAGGATGTTGTTGCCGGAATTGCCGGTCAGTTTGTCCGCCAGCGCCGATCCGATCAGGTTCTCGATCGACACATAGCCGTCGCGCGCAGCAGAGCCGGTATTGGACGAAGGACTGCCGAGATTGGCCACGATTCCGGTTGCCCCGGTATGATTGGCATAGCTGACCGTGTCGATTCCACCATACCCGATGAAGACTTCGCGCAGGGCGGTCGCAACGAATGTATTGTCGTTATCGTCACCATAGACTTCGGGGAGCGTGACGGTCGTCTCGATCCGGTATGTACCGGCATAGCCGTCATTGTAGGCCGCCGCGGCGAGATAATAGGTTCCGGACGTCGCGGCGATAAAGACGATCCGCGAATCCGTTGAAGCCCCGCCATCGTCGTTGGACGTCAGCAGTTTTCCGGAACTGCTGTAGAGATAGAGATATGGGTCGATCAGGGTGCCTCCATTGCTGGCCGCGCCCCTGAGATCGAATGTGTAGTTGACCCCGGCCGTCAGCGTGATGCGGAACCAGTCGCGATCGCCAACGGTTTCAAGTGTGCCGGTGACCGATCCCCCGCCCGCCAGCTGACCTAAAGCTGCCGTGGTATCGGTTCGATGGTCCGCATAATCGTCCTGCGCCGCCGGCGGCGTTGTCGAGCCTGCGGCGCCGTAGATCGCTCGGGCGCCGGCAATGTCATCCTGCTGCGGTGTCGTGATCGAGGGATTGTAGTAGGGGGCCATCAGCGCATTCATGATGCTGGAATGACCCAGCCCGATGGCGTGGCCGATTTCGTGTGTCGCTACGGCAAGCAGGCTGCTCGCGGTCCAGAAACTCGCTTCGCCGCTGTCGAACACCATGTCGCCGGAATAGGCGTAATTCTGCGCATTGCCGGCCGTCGCCGGATAGAACGCGCGGCCGAGCACATTGTAGTTGCCGTCGATATAGCCGGCGCAGACACGGATATAGGCGCTGTTGCCGATCCCGATATGACCGCCGCCATCCGCGACCTGCACGAAATTGATATTGGCGACCGCAGACCAGGCGGCGAAGGCCTGATTGAGCACTGCGACATAGTCGAAATTGAACACGCTCGAAAGCGACACCGTCGAGCCGCTGAAGAATCCGACACCGGTCTGGTTGGTCCAGCCGGCGCCTACGATGCTCCAGGTGACCGTGCCGCCGAAGCTGCCCATGGACCCAGTCGATCCCCATTTGGTGCCCGACAGGCTGTAGTCGTCGGTTTGCGGCGCCGGCTCGCCCTTGCCGTAGGTGAAAGCGCAGCATGCGCAAACAGCGGGTGCCGCCGCACTGTCGGCAGCCGATGCCTCGAAGCCGGTGGCCGCAGGTGCGCCTGCGGCGCAGTCGAGAGCATGAATTCCGGATGCGATTGCTTCGATCTGCAGCGCGAGCGTAGCGGAGAATTGCAAGGGCAACGACTCGAGCGGCTGCGATGGCGCAGTCCCGGCCGACCATCCCGCAAAGGACAAGCGGCTCTCCGGCCCAGCCGCAGCGCCGGACATTACCGCCGCCGGCTGCGACGTCGGGAAATGGAGCGTGTTGGCCGCTATGCCAAACAGACCGGCCAAATCTGACGCTTGCTCGCGGTCTGCAAGGCAAACATCCGATCCATCAACGTCAGACGACCGCGCACCCCAATCGACCGGCCTGGCGACGGTCTCGATGTCCGCGAAAAAGACGAAGGCGTCGATCGATTCGGCGATCGAAAACCTGGCCTGATCCGGCAGCGCGTTCGCCTCTGCGCCGCCGAAGCTGAGTTCGTCCGGTACGAGGAGCGGCGCAGGGTCGCCGGGCGTCAACGTGATCGGCTGTACGTCAAAAGCAGACGCGGCACGGGACTGACGCGCACGGGGCATGGATCCACCTGAGAAAAAGACCCAGTTGGATTCACGTCTAGCCGGTGGATTTTAGGGAAGTTTCAAGGACGGCGGCCGCTATCGATCAATCGTGGCAACCGCTGCTTAACTATCGATCAAGGGGATGGTGCCCAGGAGAGGACTCGAACCTCCACGGCTTTCACCACTGGTACCTGAAACCAGCGCGTCTACCAATTCCGCCACCTGGGCAACGGGCAGACACATAGTTGGCGCGGTCCGCCATTGTCAACGATGGGACACCTGTACAGGCCGAAAACCTTGCGGTATCCCGCACAGATCGCCAGTCGGCGACGGATTCCGGGGCAGATCTCATGGCCATCCAGACCAATTCGGACACCCTGATCACGGTTTTCGGCGGCTCCGGGTTTCTCGGGCGCCATGTGGTGCGGGCGCTGGCGAAGCGACGGTACCGCATTCGCGTCGCTGTGCGGCGGCCGGAACTGGCCGGACACCTGCAGCCGCTCGGAACCGTCGGCCAGATTCACGCAGTCCAGGCCAATCTGCGCTACCCGGCGTCGGTGGAAGCCGCCGTTCGCGACGCCTCGGTCGCCATCAATCTGGTCGGGATCCTGTTCGAGCGCGGGCGGCAGAGCTTTGAGGCCGTTCAGCATTTCGGCGCCGAACAGGTGGCGCTCGCAGCCCATGCCCATGGTGCGCGGCTGGTCCATGTGTCGGCGATCGGTGCCGACGAGACGTCGCCCTCGCTCTACGCGCAATCGAAGGCGCGCGGCGAGCGGGCAGTACGCGCGGCGTTGCCGGAGGCCGTGATCGTCCGGCCCTCGGTTGTGTTCGGTCCGGAAGACGATTTCTTCAACCGCTTCGGGTCGCTTGCCCGCTTCCTGCCGGCGCTGCCGCTGATCGGCGGCGGACACACCCGGCTGCAGCCGGTTTTCGCGGGCGATGTCGCGGAAGCAATCGCCGATCTGGTCGAGAAGGCGACCGGCGCAGGCCGAACCTACGAATTCGGCGGACCGGAGGTGCGCACCATGCGCGAGATCATGGAATACATCCTGGCCGTGACCGAACGCTCGCGGCTGCTCATCCCGCTGCCGTTCGGGCTGGCGAAGATGCAGGCCTGGTTCCTGCAGTTCCTGCCGAACCCGCCGCTGACGCCGGACCAGGTCGAGCTGCTGCGACGCGACAATGTCGTATCCGAGGAGGCGATCCGCGACCGTCGCACCTTGCAGGGCCTCGGCATCACGCCGGCGTCCTACGAGGCGATCGTGCCGAACTATCTCTGGCGGTTCCGCCGCACCGGCCAGTTCCGCACCGGCCGCTTCGCGTAAGCGGGTGCGTTCAGAAGCCTACCGCGAGCAGTACCAGTCCCATCGTTCCGACGATCACGCGCCACCACGCGAACAGCGCAAAACCGTGGCGCGAGACATAGTCGAGGAACGTCCTCACGACGATATAGCCGGCGATGAACGAGCAGGCGAAACCGATCGCGACCAGCGCAATGTTGTGGGACGACAGCTGATCGTGGTTCTTGATCAGATCGAGCGTGAACGCGCCCGCCATCGTCGGCATTGCCAGAAAGAAGGAAAATTCCGCCGCCGACCGCTTGTCCGCGCCGAGCAGCATCGCCGACACGATCGTGGCGCCGGATCGCGACACGCCGGGAATCATCGCAAAACACTGGCAGACGCCGATCATCAGGTACATCGGCAATGAGAATTGCATCACATCGCGGTATCGCGGCTTGAACTCCAGTTGATCGACCCAGAGCAATACCGCGCCACCGGCAATCAGCGTGAAGCACACCACCCACGCGTTGAAGAGATAGGATTTGATGATCGAGTGCGCTGCGGCGCCGATCAGCGCTGCCGGCAGGAACGCGACCAGGACGCCGATCACGAAATTGCGGGATGCCGGATCGGAGACCAGGCCGAGGACCAGACGCCACAGCTTGTGAAAATAGATCGACAGAATGGCCAGGATCGCTCCGAGCTGGATCAATACGACAAATGTCTTTCCGAAATCGTCGTCGGAAAACCCGAGGAACCGTTGCAGCAGCAGCAGGTGGCCGGTCGATGAGACAGGCAGGAATTCGGTCAAGCCCTCGATAATGCCGAGGACGGCCGCCTTGACGAGATCGCTCATGCTGAAAAGCCCCAACGCGCCCCCGGCCCACAGGACCGGAACTGCGGCTCTTGTGACGCGAACCCGGCCGCCCGGCAATGAAATTTCCGATAACTCAACACTTCGCCGCTTTTTACAGCATTATCCGCGGCGTCGTTGCCATGATTCGTAAGGCCGAATGCTGACCCTGTTTCATCACCCGTTCTGCCCGCATTCCCGCTTCGTCCGGCTGGCGCTCGAGGAGTTTGACCTTGAAGCCGAGCTTGCCGAAGAGCGGGTCTGGGAACGCCGCGAGGAGTTTCTGATCCTTAATCCGGCCGGCCAGACCCCTGTGCTGCTCGTAGAGGGACTCTCGGCGGTGCCGGGGGCAACCGTGATCGCCGAGTTTCTGTCGGAAATGCACGGCTCTTTGGGCGACGGAGTGACGGACCGTAATCTGATCGGCACCGATCCCGTTCAGCGGGTCGAGGTCCGGCGGCTCATGGCCTGGTTTGCGGAGAAGTTTTGGGCGGAGGTTTCCGGCCCGCTCACCAACGAGCGGCTGCACAAGCGGTTCATGACCCCGGATCAGGGCGGCGGGCCCCCCGATACCGACGTGATGCGCGCCGCGCGCAAGAACGTCCGCTATCACCTCGCCTATATCAACTGGCTGTCAGGCCAGCGCGACTGGCTCGCCGGCAATCGTCTGACCTTTGCCGATCTCGCGGCTGCGGCTCATCTGTCGGTCGTGGATTATCTCGGCGACGTCCCGTGGGGCGAGCATGACCACGCCAAGAACTGGTATGCCCGCATGAAGTCGCGGCCGTCCTTCCGTCCGATCCTGGCCGATGTCTCGGGCGCGCTGCCGCCGGCGCCGCATTACGCGGATCTGGATTTCTGAGGCGCCAGGGCTCTCAGAGGCGCTGCTGGGCGGCGACGGCGCGGGCCTTCGGACCCGGTCCGCGCATATAATGGCGCTCGGGGCGATACCTGTCGTGCGTGGTCAAACGTTTCAGCAGAGCCTGCAGCGCGGCGGCGAGCTTGTAGACCATGGCTTTTTCGTTCGTTGGCGTCGGCCGGCCCCCGCGAAACTTGCAGCCGGCTGACGCAGCTTTGATGATGCGACAAAGTTAGCCGCAAATTGCGAACGCTTCGTTAAACACTTTGCGGATGACGGGATGACGGCCCGATTCGAAATCGTCGCCCCCGCGCGCGCCACTTTCCGATCTCGATCAGGCCGTCTAGGTTAAGTCCCGCATGCCCGACAAAGCCCCGCCGAACTTCATACTCTTCATCACCGACCAGCACCGCGCCGATTATCTCGGCTGCTACGGCCATCCGGTCCTGCGCACGCCGCACATCGATTCGATTGCGGCGCGCGGGACCCGGTTCCGGAAATTCTACGTGGCGAGCCCGGTCTGCATGCCGAACCGCGCGTCACTCATGACCGGGCGGATGCCTGCGGTGCACGGCGTGCGCTCGAACGGCATCCCGTTGCCACAGGACAGCGTGACCTTCGTCGACCTGCTGCGCGACGCCGGCTACGACACGGCGCTGATCGGCAAGAGCCACTTGCAGAATTTCACCAGCACGCCTGCCCTCTCCTACCCCGCGCCGCCGCGTGACGGCTATCGCCAGCCCTCCCCCGGTTTGCGCCAGGCGATGCGGATCGACCTGACCGGCGAGAGCTATCGGCAGGAACTGCCGGCCTATTGGGAAGAGCCAGGCGCGCATATCGCAACGCCGTTTTATGGCTATGGCCATGTCGAAGTGGTCACCGGCCATGGCGACAACGTGGGCGGTGACTACCGCGCCTGGCTGCGGGACAAAGACCCTGCGGCGCTCTCCTTGCTCGGGCCGGAGAACAGCGCACCGCACGATTACATCGTGCCGCAGGCCTATCGCACGCGCATTCCCGAGGAGCTCTATTCGACCAGTTATCTCGCCGACCGGGCCGAAGCCTATTTGGGTGCGCGCAACAAGAAATCCGAGCCGTTCTTCCTGACCGTCTCGTTCCCCGACCCGCATCACCCGTTCAATCCGCCCGGCAAATACTGGGATATGTACAAGCCGGAGCAATTCCCTGTACCGGAGGCGTTTCGCAGAAACGACTGGACGCCGCCTCCGCTCGTCCAGCAGGCGCTCGACGAGCGCGCCAGCGGCAAGGCCAATCTTCACGGCATGCGCTCGATCGGCACCTCGGCCCGCGAGGCGCAGGAGGCGCAGGCGCTGACCTGCGGGATGATCGCCTGCATCGACGACGCCATCGGCCGGGTGCTTCGCGCACTCGATGCATCAGGCCAGCGCGACAATACTGTGCTGATCTTCACCACCGATCATGGCGATCACCTCGGCGACCACCGGCTGCTGCTGAAAGGCTGCGAGCAATACCAGAGCATTTTGCATGTGCCGTTCATCTGGTCCGACCCGCAGGCGCCGGCGGCCGCTGCAACTGATGCGATCGGCTCGACCATCGACATCCCGGCGACCGTGCTCGATCGCGCCCGCATCGCGCCCTATGTCGGCCTGCAGGGCAGGAGCCTGCTGCCCTCGATGGGACCGGACGGGCGTGCGGTGCGCGATTGCGCCTTCGTGCAATACGAGCACCAGATGAGCGACAAGGACGTCGATCACATGCCGCGCTGGCACACCATCGTCGATCAGCGCTACCGCATGACGGTTATGTCGGATCAAGACTTTGGCGAATTATACGACCTGCAAAATGACCCCGGCGAGTTCGACAATCTCTGGGACAAGCCCGAGCATGCCGGTCTCAAGGCGCGGCTGATGGAGCGGCTGGTGCAGCTCGAAATCGAGCATACCGATACGGTGCCCTATCCGGTCGGACGGGCGTAGAGGTCTCGTGTCCCGGGCGCGGCGCAGCGCGGAGCGAAGCCCAGTGATGCGCCGCAGAACCGGGACCCACTCCCACAGGCAGCGAGAATGTCGGTCCCGGTTCTGCAGCGCACCGTTTCACGATGCGCTGCGCCCGGGACACGAGCGCCTAATCAATCTGCCTTGAAGCCGGTTTCGTCGACGATTTTCCGCCACCGCTCGATCTGGGTCTTGATGTCGGCGGTGAGTTTCTCCGGTCCGGTGATGCCAGTGGCTTCCATGCCCTGGTTTTCGAATTTCGACCGGACATCCGGATCGCTGTGGGCTTTCTCGGCGGCGGCGATATACGCCTTCACGATCGGCTCGGGCGTTCCCTTCTTGGTGAGCAGGCCAAACCATACCATCGCCGTGAAGTCGTCGTAGCCAAGCTCGGCGAAGGTCGGAACCTCGGGGAGAAACCGCGAGCGCTTTGCGCTCGTCACCGCGATCGGAACCAGCTTGCCGGCCTTGATGTGCGGGATCGCGTTGCCGAGCTGCATGAAGCCCATCAGCGAATGACCTGCGACCATGTCCTGGGTCTGCGGGCCGGACCCCTTGTAGACGATGTGCGCGAGGTCGAGGCCGAACCGCTTGTTCAATTGATGCCCAAGGAAGGCAGAGGGGGTGCCGGGGCTGAACGATGCGTAGCCGAGCTTGCCGGGATTGGCCTTCACCCATGCAACCCACTCGCTGAGGTTTTTGGCCGGTACGCTCGGATGCACGGCGAACACCAGCGGCGCCTCGACCCCCTTCACGATCGGAATGAAATCGTCGATGCTCCAGCGCAGATTTCTGTAGGCGCTCGGATTGATCTCGGTCATCGCCTGGGTTCCGACCCACAGCCAGGTTCCGTCCGCAGGCTGATCGACCACGAATTGCGCGGCAATGGTGCCGTTCGCACCCGGCTTGTTCTCGACAATGATCGTTCGACCGAGCGTCTTCGACATGTGCTCGCCGACGATGCGCGCGTATGGATCGAGGATGCCGCCGGCCACCGATCCCACCATGATCTTGATGACCTGCGGCGGCTCCTGCGCGGACGCCTGAGCTGGAATCGAAAAGGCAATCGCAACGGCGGCGACGGCGCCGCCGACCTGGCGCAGAGCGAGCATCGACAAATCCTCCCGGAGCCTGCGGCTTCTCGTTCGCAGCGCGAGTGCTGCCACACCGACAGTGTCCGGGAGAGGGAAACGAAAGGCAAGCGACCGAAGCAGCTGCCTAATCAACCGCGCCGCGAGATCGGCTTAGGAAGCATCACGCCTGAGCGATTTCGCCGTCGATGGTCTTGTGGTCCGGGCAATGCGCGGCCTGCCAGACCGGTCCGAGATCGACCACCTCGGCCTCGAGACATTCGACCTCAAGCCGCAACGCACCGCCACCGGAGAACGACAGCGTGATCACGCCGCCGGGCGCGTCGGTTTCGCTGAATTCGACGGCGAGCAGGTTGAGCACCTGGTCCTTGGCGGAACAATCGAGACTCTTGCACTTGCAGGACAACACCCGGTCGAAACGCAGCGCCGCGCGACGGCGTTGCCAGGCCGGGCTTTCGCCGACCGCAGCCTCCCAGTCGAACCGGTTCAGCGCGATCACGACCCGATTTTCATTCGGCCGCCAGAGCACCTCACCGATCTTGACGATTGCATCCTGCAGATGCGCGGAGACGATCTCCAGATCCTCGCGGTCGAGCGCGATGAGCTTCAACATGTCCATGACACGGCCTTTTCGGTCGGTCGTTATGATTTCGCAGTTCGCCCTCAGCGCTAATTAGGCAAAGCGCCATAATGCCGCAAGGGGCATGAGGCAGGAAAAAGCCCGCAAAATTCGGCGGGTTAACCGCTGATCCGCTCGACCTGGCCGCCGCAGGCGCCAAGCTTCTCCTCGAGCCGCTCGAAGCCGCGATCGAGATGATAGACGCGGTTGACGATGGTCTCGCCCTCGGCTGCGAGCGCCGCGATCACGAGCGACACCGAAGCCCGCAGATCCGTCGCCATCACCGGCGCTCCGCGCAGACGGTCTACGCCCTCGATGGTCGCTTCCTGACCGTTGAGCGAAATGCGCGCGCCGAGCCTTGCCAGTTCCTGCACATGCATGAATCGGTTTTCGAAAATCGTTTCGGTGATGCGCGAGGTGCCCCTGGCTTTGGTCATCAGCGCCATCAGCTGCGCCTGCATGTCAGTCGGAAAACCCGGGAACGGTTCGGTGGTCACCTCGACCGGCTGAAGTCCGGCACCGTTGCGAGCGACGCGCACGCCCTCGTTGGTCGATGTCACCGTTGCGCCGACCTGCTGCAGCACGTCGAGCGTGGATTGCAGCAATTCCGACCGTGCGCCTTGCAGCATCACATCGCCGCCGGTCATCGCCACCGCCATCGCATAGGTCCCGGTCTCGATGCGGTCCGGCACCACGTTATGCCGTGCGGGGCCGAGCCGCGACACGCCCTGAATCTCGATGCGCGAAGTGCCGGCGCCGGAAATCTTCGCACCCATCTTCACAAGGCAATCGGCGACGTCCTTGACCTCGGGCTCCTGCGCCGCGTTCTCGATCACGGTGGTTCCGTTCGCGAGCGAAGCTGCCATCACCGCGACATGGGTGCCGCCAACTGTCACCTTCGGGAATACGATCTCGCCGCCGCGCAATCCGCCCGACGGCGCACGGGCCACCGCATAGCCGGCTTCGATCTCCACTTTCGCCCCGAGCCGCTCCATCGCCATCAGCAAGAGATCGACCGGCCGGGTGCCGATCGCGCAGCCGCCGGGCAGCGATACCTTGGCCTCGCCCATGCGTGCGAGCAGCGGCGCGATCACCCAGAAGCTTGCCCGCATTTTCGAGACCAGTTCGTAGGGCGCCGTGGTGTCGACAATATTGGCCGCGGAAATCTTGACGGTCTGGCCGGCATGCTCGCCATCGCCGGCGCGTTTGCCGGACAACATGACATCGACGCCGTGATTGTTGAGGATGCGCTGCAGCTGAACCACATCAGCGAGATGCGGAACGTTCTCAAGGATCAGCGTGTCCTCGGTGAGCAGGCTCGCAATCATCAGCGGCAGGGCCGCGTTCTTGGCGCCGGAAATGGGAATCGTGCCGTGAAGCGGCTTGCCGCCGGTAATACGAATGCGATCCATCGTTCCCCCAGAACCAGAACGCGAAAATGAACCCTAACGCATTACGTGCCCCGATGGGGCGGAATATGGCGGAGCCTCAGCCCTTGCGTTCGGCCATCTGGCCGGTCCGCTTCTCGGCATCCGGATTGGCCGCGCGCTCGCGGGCTTGCGCCTTGCGGCGCTTGAGGTTGTCCCGCAGCGCCTTGGCTAGGCGTTCCTTGCGCGGGTCGTTTTGAGCCGCCCCGGTGTTCTTATCCATATGCGCGAGAAACCCGAAATCGGCGTTGGAGGCAAGACCGGCCGAGCGCCGCGACGCGGTGTTGCGCCTTGGCCGCACCACACGGAGGCGGCAGCGCCGCCCCGCCACCCCATACCCGCGGCAATACCTGATCGGAGGCAACGATGCGGACAACCCTGATACTTGCAATTGCCGGACTGACAATCATGGCAACGACCGACATCAGTGCCGCCCAGGTGCGGCGGGGCGAAACAGCAAGCCAACAGAGCCGGCAACAAGCCCGGACCCCTGCTCCCTCCGGCCTGCCCCCATGCAGCGAGCGCCCCTTTGCCAGGGACTGCGACCGGCGCGGAATCTGGTGATCTCCCCTATTGCTTGGCCTCGATCGCGGCCGGTGCCGGTCCAGTGTCAACCGGACTGCAAAAAGCTGGCGCCGATGCTTGCCGCGCCACCCCGCGGCGGGTATGAACGCCGCCGCAGCCGCCCGGTTCATGCCGCGGTTGCGGGGATAGGCCGTCGCGTAATGACGGCCGTCAGAATCGCTGCCGTAGCTCAGTGGTAGAGCACTCCCTTGGTAAGGGAGAGGTCGACAGTTCAATCCTGTCCGGCAGCACCATCCGTCCGCACCCAATCCGCCTAAAGACTAAGCATGACGTCTGGCCCGCATCGTGGGCCGATTAACCCCATTTTAACCATATCTGCCCAATCTGTGGTATCTCCGCACAGCAGGGGCAACCGATGAGCGAAGCCGTACTGCGCCGGATCGACCCGGCGGACGACGACTGCCTGCGGCAATCCCTCTCCGATATCGGCCTCCGCAGCGGACAGCTCGGCGTCGAAATCGCCGACATGGCCGGCATTGTTGGAGACCTTACCGCGCTCGGCCAGCAACAGGCCGCGCAGGCCCGCGCAGCCGTCGCTGCGGCTCGCGAGATGAATACGACCAATGCCGACCTCGCGGCGGCCATGGAAAGCGCGCGTCATTCTGCCGATACGACCCGCGCAACATTGAGCGAGAGCGCCGGCAACGTCTCCGCGACCATCGCAGGCACCATCGAGAAGATCGAGCTGCTGGGATCGGGCGCAATCGCCCTCAAGGATGCAATCCAGTCGGTGGCCGCGACCATCAAGCGTGTCGAGCAGGCCAGCGCCGCGATCCAGTCGATCGCGCAGGAAACCCAGCTGCTTGCGCTGAATGCCAGCGTCGAGGCCGCGCGCGCCGGTGCCGCCGGACGCGGCTTCGCCATCATCGCCGACACCGTGAAGCGGCTTGCCGATCAGATCCGGCCGCTCTCGATCGACAATCAGAGGAACCTCAAGGATCTGATGCAAACGCTGACAGGCGTTCTCCGCGACGCCGATGCGAATGCCGAAACGGCGCAGTCCGCCATCGCCGAATCGGGCAAAGCGCGCGAGACCGGCGCCATCCTGCAGACGCTCGTCGAAACCGCCGATCGGCTCGCCAGTGACATCGACATGATGGCGCGCTCGGTCGACAAAAACAGCGCCTGCTACGCATCCTTGCGCAACGAAATGAAGAGCCTGGTCACCTCGGTCAAACTTGGCGAAGCCAAGCTGTTGCAGGCCAAGGCGCGCGTCGACTCGATCCTCGGCATCAGCGAGGACTTCATACTATTCATCGCCGAAAGCGGCATCGAAACACCGGACACGCCGATCATCGATCTCTGCCGCGCGACGGCGCAACGGATCGGCCGCCTGTTCGAGCAGGCATTGGCCCGCGGCGAGATCACCATGGCGGATCTGTTCGACGAGGACTACAGGCCAGTGCCGGGAACCAATCCGCAACAGCACATGACGCGGTTTGTGCCGTTAACCGACCGCCTGCTTCCGGACGTGCAGGAGCCGATCCTCACATTCGATCCGCGGATCGCATTCTGCGCTGCACTGGACCGCAATGGCTATCTGCCGACTCACAATCTGATCTATTCGAAACCGCAGGGCGACGATCCGGTCTGGAATTCGGCGAATTGCCGCAACCGGCGCATTTTCAACGACCGCACTGGCCTCGCAGCGGGCCGCAGCACACGACCCTTTCTGCTGCAGACCTATCGCCGCGACATGGGCGGCGGCAACTTCGTGCTGATGAAGGACGCCTCCGCCCCGATCACCGTCAAGGGACGGCACTGGGGCGGCTTCCGGATCGGATTTAGGGTGTAGCGGGGACGTGCTGGCGGATAAACGCCGCCCGGCCTGTCCGCCGGACGGAACCCGGCGCCGCGCGAACGCGGCGCCTCTTTGTCTCAGATAATCCCGCGCTTCTTGCGCTTGTTGGCTGCGGCCTTGCGAGCGGCATAGCGCGCATCGCGGGCAGCCTTCTGCTCGGCCAGAAGTTTGACCATCTTCTCGGCTTCTTCCTTGGCCTTGAGAGCGGCCAGTTCCTCTTCGAGGCGTTTCGCCTCGGCCTCGGCGGCGGCACGTGCCGCGGCTTCCGCAGCCAGCCGTTCCGCTTCACGCTTCTTTGCCGCTTCGCGTTCTGCCTGGCGGATACGGCGGGCCTGCTCTATAGCCGCGCGCTCGGCGCGCCGCTGCTCGAGGGTGGGATCTTCCGCCTTGGCAAGGAATTTCTGCAACATCGCCTTCCGTGCTTCGGAGGCATTTTTTTGACGGTCCTGAAGGTCCGTGTCACGAAAGCTAGCCATTCCAACTCCAGTTTGATCCAGCGCGGGGCATATATGCTATTCGGGCCCCCGGCTTCAACACCGGCGCAGCCGAAAAATGCCGGAAACAACACGTCTTTCGTCCCATTGAATGCATTCGTGGCATGACGAAGACGTGACCCGCGGAGAGATCGATCCATGCACCCCGTCTCCATCCGGCCGGAAATCGTCGCGCGTGTGCTGGCGCGCCGCGGGCGTCTGGACTGGTTCGACCGGCTCGATCCAACGCGAACCGCGCTCGTCGTCATCGACATGCAGACCGCATTCTGTGCGCCCGGCGCGCCGGCCGAGGTACCGCTCGCACGCGAGATCGTGCCTGCGATCAACCGGCTGAGCGGCGCGCTGCGCAAACTCGGCTGCCCGGTCATCTGGGTACTGCACGCCAATACGAGCCGCGGCGGCCGCAGCGATTGGGATTTGTTCTTCAATCATGTCGTGAGCGAGGAGGTCCGCGAACGCACCATGGCCGCGCTCGCCCCCGGCCAGCAGACCGTCTGGGCGGAACTCGACGTTGCGCCGGAGGATCATACCGTAATCAAAAATCGCTATAGCGCATTGATTTCCGGGTCATCCCACCTTGAACGGCTGCTGCGCAGCCTCGGCATCGACACCGTTCTGATTGCCGGCACCAAAACCAACGTCTGCTGCGAATCCACGGCCCGCGACGCTATGATGCTCGACTTCAAGACCGTGATGCTATCGGATTGCTGCGCAGCCCTGTCCGACGACGAACATCGCGCGGCGCTGGAAAACATCATCCAGCAATTCGGCGACGTATCCACCGCGGACGACGTGCTGCGCAAACTGACGGCGCAAGGCAATACATGACCGAGCTTTCGCAGCTGATCGATCTGGTTCGCCAGCACGGCGAAGTCGTTTACGCATTCATCTTCGCCTACGCCGCCTCGCATGCGCTGCTGATGGCCTTGTTTGCAGGATACGCCGTGCAACTCGGGGTGCTCGACCTGCAGACAACAATCATTCACTGCTTCGCGGGCAGCTTTGTCGGCGACATATTCCGGTTCTGGCTTGCGCGCCGTTACGGCGAGCGGCTGCTCGCGCGATGGCCGCGCATCGCCGCACATGCCGTCACCGTGAAACGGCTGGTCGATCGCCACGCGCTATGGCTGCCGTTGATCCATCGGTTTCCTTACGGCATTCGCGGTCTCGGCGCCTGCGCATTCGGCCTGTCGAAAATGCCCTGGGGCCTGTTCCTGATCGTCAATCTCTGTGGCGCGGCGATCTGGGCCGTGTCGATGGTTCTTGCGGGCTACGCGTTCGGCAAAGTGTCCGACAAGGTATTGGGCGACACCGTATCGCATCTCAGTCTCGCGATGCTGGTGGCGTTTCTTGCGATATCGTGGCTGCTCAGCCGCAAGCTTGAAGCGGCGATCGAAGCCGACGCGAAGCGCAATCCCTGAAAGCGACAGCGCCTATACCGCCTCTGGCATGCGCAGGCTGACGGGCTGAAACCGCAGCAGAACCAGATGCTTCATTCGCACGAGCAGCGTGCAATATTTGTCACCCAGCGGCGACAGCGCGCTCACGGTGCCCGGCGGATCGGATTGCGGATAAAGCGAAGCGATTTCCGCCCAGAAATCCGGACGCTGGAACGCCTTCAGCTCGCGGACCCGGCGATTGCCGCTCACGTCCGGCACGCCAAAGACCTCGCGCGCCAGCTGATTGATCAGCACGATCCAGCCGTCGTCCAGTGCGCCATCCGGGGCAAAGATCGGATAGAGAGTGAGCATCGGGACCGGGGAATGCCTGAAGACATACTCGTACACTTCGGCCTGATGGCTCATCACCTCGGAATAACAAACCAGAATGGTCCCGCTCTCTCCGACCGGCAGCGGAAGGATGATGCGCTCCCAGAGCAGCACGTTTTCGCTTCGCGATGTGAAGCGCGCGTAGATCGGAGCGCGGTATCGCACCGTTGCAGCATAGGCCTCGTGCAGGTCGCTTGAGAGCTTGCCATCGATCGAGGACAGCAGCTTCCCCGTCACGTCCTTCCCGAGCAGGTCGCGGATCTTCGTGCCGACATGCATGTAAAGAAAATCGTCGCCAATCGAAATCATGTAGATCGATTTGGACGGAACGTCGTAGGCGCCCTCTGTCAGAAGCTGAACGTCCAGTTTGCCGGCCGCGTTGAGCGCGGTCCATTTCGAGAGCAGGAACTTGATAGCGGGCGAGGACGTCACCGTCTGGATCGCGGCACCGTAAGACAGTTCCATTGCCATTTCCGGGGTGCCCGAAGAAGCGTCTGCCGACTGCAACCGGGTCGAATAGCGCAGCGATTCGGCGGGCAATGTCCAGCCCGGTACAACTCAGACGCTAGCTTCGGCGCGCGAATCGCCGCGGAAGCCATCGCGGTGCCCGCCGTCAGCTCAAGCCGCCCAGCAGCCAGATCACCAGGATAATCGGCAACGGAATTCCGAGCAGCCACAACAGAAGTCCACGTCCCATGATATCCAGCCTCCACCGGGTATGCCTTGCCGAGCCGGATGAACGCACGATCCTGAGGGTGGTTCCGCCGTCCGGCCGGACTGGGGAGGAGGACCGAGGGCGCTTTTCGGGATTTTTGACCGGCATCAAGGCTGGCCTGCATAGAATTGAGGTCAACCATGCCTCGACAAACACAGTTGAACGCTTCTAAAACCACTATGTGCTTGAACGGCTTTGCGTGCCGGTGCGACGAAACCGGGAGCAGGTCTCTGCGGGACACCCTATCGTCATGAACTATAAGGCCTTTTTCGACGCCGCCCTGAACCGCCTGCACGACGAGCGGCGATACCGTGTGTTCGCCGACCTGGAGCGGATCGCGGGCCGCTTTCCGCAGACCATCTGGCATTCGCCGGACGGCGCCCGTGAGATCATCGTCTGGTGCTCGAACGACTATCTCGGCATGGGCCAGCATCCCAAGGTGATCGGGGCGATGGTCGAGACCGCAACCCGGATGGGCACCGGCGCAGGCGGTACCCGCAATATCTCCGGCACCAACCATCCGCTGGTCGAACTTGAGGCCGAACTCGCCGACCTGCATGGCAAGGAAGCCGCGCTGATTTTCACCTCGGGCTATGTCTCGAACCAGACCGGCATCTCGACGCTTGCCAAGTTGATCCCGAACGTCCTGATCCTGTCCGACGCCTATAACCACAATTCGATGATCGAGGGCGTGCGGCAGTCCGGCTGCGAGAAGAAAATCTTCCGCCACAACGATCTCGCCCATCTCGAACAGCTCCTGATCGAAGCCGGTCCGGACCGTCCGAAGCTGATCCTGTTCGAGAGCATCTATTCGATGGACGCCGACATTGCGCCGATTTCGCAGATTTGCGATCTCGCCGAACGATACGGTGCGATGACCTATATCGACGAAGTGCATGCCGTCGGCATGTATGGCAAGCGCGGCGCGGGCGTCGCCGAGCGCGACGGCGTGATGCACCGGATCGACGTGATCGAAGGCACGCTCGGCAAGGCGTTCGGCTGTTTCGGCGGCTATATCGCGGCGAGCCACGCGGTCTGCGACGCGGTGCGTTCCTACGCGCCGGGCTTTATCTTCACCACCGCCCTGCCGCCCGCGGTCTGCGCCGCAGCTGCGGCCTCGATCCGGCACCTGAAGACCTCGCAGTGGGAACGCGACCGCCACCAGGAGCGGGTTGCGCGGGTGAAGGCGGTGCTGACCGCCGCAGGCCTCCCGGTGATGCCGAGCGATACGCATATCGTGCCGATCGCGGTCGGCGATCCGGAGAAGTGCAAGGCGGCGAGCGACATGCTGCTCACCGACCATGGCATCTATATCCAGCCGATCAATTATCCGACCGTCCCGAAGGGCACCGAACGGCTGCGCGTGACGCCCTCGCCCTATCACGACGACAAGATGATCGACGCGCTTGCGGCGGCGCTGGTCGATGTGTGGGAGCGGCTCGGCATGACGCTCAACCGCTCGCTGGCGGCGGAATAATCAGTCCTCCTGCACCGGCCTTTTTTCGGGCAGTTTCGGCGGAGGCGGCGGCGCCTGCCCGTAGATCCGCACCAGCACTGGCATCGCGGCCGACACCAGCATGAAGCGCGCAACGTGATGGGCGCCGACGAAGATCGGATCGAGATGCAGCGCCAGCGCCAGGATCATCATCGCGTCGAGCGCGCCCGGCGAATATGACACGACGATATCCGGCAGATTCAGGTTGACGATGAAAGCGGCCGCCGCCGCAAATACCGACACGATCGCGACCGCAACCGAAAACGAGCCGAGCGCGGCGCCGAAATGCCGGGCCAGAAGCCGCAGATCGGTATTTGCAAAGCGCGAGCCGGTGATCCCGCCAAGACCCACCATCACGGCGCTGACAGCCCACCAGGGCATCGACGCATGGATGAGCCCGGTACCGTGCAGGATCGCGGACGCGAGCATCGCCCCGAAGATCAGACCGCCGGGAAACCGCACGTAATGCGCAACGATGGCGGCCGCGCTCGAGATCGCGACCAGAAGCCCGATTTCGAGCGGCGAATCGGTGACGGCAAAGCTGCGCGCCGGCGCCTCCGGGATCAGCCCGAACAAGGCGAGCCCGAGCGGCAACAGAGCCGTGAGAATCACCACGCGAATCGTCTGAACGATCGCGATTCCGGCGAGGTCCGAATGGTATTGCGTCGCATAGGCCATGACCTGCGACAGCGCGCCGGGTGCAGAGCCGAACAGAGCGGACAGCATGGACCAGCCATGGACCGTCCTCAGATAGGTGGCGCTGCCGAACATCGCGCACACCATACCGGCGCACAAAAGCACCACACTGAGCGGCCAGGTGGCGACGCCCTTGAGGGTTTCCGGCGTCACGGCGCCGCCGAGCGAAATGCCAATGAGGACGAATATGACACGGGCCAGAGGCGCCGGCATCGTCATCGGTCGTCCGGCCAGCGCGGCAATGGCGACAGCAATCATCGAGCCGGACAGCCATCCGGCCGGCATGCCGACAAAGGTCAGGAGCGCTCCGCCAATGGCCCCAATCAGCAGCGTTTCACCAAGTTTCTGTAAGGTCTGGCGGGACGGCAGCGGCATGGGCCCCTTATCTCCATTCCGCTGCACCTATCAAGCGGGCGGCCGCAACCCATATATGCCGCCAGAACAGCCCGCGCGCTGATTGCCCTCGCCTTGGACCCGCGTGTATGGTCGCGGCCCTTTTGCCGGATTCCTGAATGGCCCGAGACCAGATTGACATGACGCCGGTCGAGCGCCGCGACGAACTCGTCGCGTGGCTCGAGCAGGGCTGCAAGCCGAAAGCCGAGTGGCGAATCGGCACCGAGCACGAAAAATTCCCGTTCACCGTCCAGCGCCATGATCCGGTGCCCTATGACGGGCCGCGCGGCATTCGTGCGCTGCTCGAAGGCATGCAACTCCTGCTCGGCTGGGAGCCGATCATGGAGAAGGACAACATCATCGGGCTTTACGACGTGACCGGCGGCGGGGCGATCTCGCTCGAACCGGGCGGGCAGTTCGAATTGTCGGGCGCGCCGCTGGAAAACGTGCACCAGACCTGCACCGAGCTGATGGCGCATCTCGCACAGGTGCGCGAAGTCGCGCGCCCGCTCGGCATCGGCTTCCTCGGGCTCGGCATGAACCCGAAATGGACGCGCGCGCAGATCCCCGTCATGCCGAAGGGCCGTTACCGCATCATGACGCAATACATGCCGAAGGTCGGCAATCTCGGCCTCGACATGATGTACCGGACCTGCACGGTGCAGACCAATCTCGACTTCTCGTCCGAAGCTGACATGGTGAAAAAGCTGCGCGTGTCGCTCGCACTGCAGCCGGTGGCGACCGCCCTGTTCGCGAACTCGCCGTTCACCGAAGGCAAGCCGAACGGCTATCTCTCCTTCCGCTCGCAAGTCTGGCGCGACACCGACCCCGATCGCTCAGGCATGCTGCCATGGGCGTTCGAGGACGGCATGGGCTTCGAGCGCTGGGTCGACTACGCACTCGACGTGCCAATGTATTTCGTCAAACGCGGCGACGACTATATCGACGTGTCGGGGCTGTCGTTCCGCGATCTCTTTGCCGGCAAGCTGAAGCAATTGCCGGGCGAGCGCGCCACCATTTCGGACTGGGCGAACCATATCTCCACGATCTTCCCGGAAGTGCGGCTGAAGCGTTACCTCGAAATGCGCGGTGCCGATGGCGGACCATGGCGCCGTCTGCCGGCACTGCCGGCCTTTTGGGTCGGCATCCTCTATGACAACGCCGCGCTCGATGCGGCATGGGACATTGTAAAGGACTGGACAGCCGAAGAACGCCAGAAGCTGCGCGACGACGTGCCGGCACAAGGCTTCGCTGCGACGATCCGCAACCGCTCGATGCTGTCGCTCGCAGAGGAGACGCTGAAGCTCGCACGCGAGGGACTGTCCCGCCGCCGCCGCCTCAATGCCGGCGGCGAAGATGAGACGAAATACCTCGAGCCGCTGGAAGACCTCGTGTCGCGCGGCACGACGCCGGCCGAGGAATTGCTCGCAAAATATCACGGGCCGTGGGGCGGCTCGGTCGAGCCGGTGTTCAGCGAGTATGCTTATTGATGGCCAGAGCCACGCCCGCGACCACCGCGCTTGAGAAGGCGGGTATCGCCTTCACGCTGCATGAATACGACTACGACCCGAACGTGCCGCGGATTGGCCTGCACGCCGCAGAAGCCCTCGGCATCGCGCCCGAGCGGCTGTTGAAAACACTGATGGCGAAAGCCGGCAACGCGATCGTGTGCGTCCTCGCCCCCTCCGACAAGGAGGTCAGCCTGAAGCGGCTGGCATCCGCAGCCGGCGCCAAGGACGCGGCGATGCTGCCGCCGGCGGAGGCCGAACGTATCACCGGGTATCACGTCGGTGGCATCTCGCCGCTCGGACAGCGCAAGCGTTCGGATACCTTCATCGAACGTACGGCACTGACCCATCCGACCGTTCTCGTCAATGGCGGACGGCGCGGGTTGCAGATCGAAATCGCACCCTCGGACCTCGTCCGCGCCATTGATGCGAAGGCGGCCGACCTTTGCTGACGCGCGCGAAACTCACGCCTTACGATTTCGCGCTCTACGCGGTGGTCGTGCTGGCCTGGGGCTTTGCCTGGATCGGCATTCATTTCCAGGTCGGCGTCGTTGCGCCCGATGTTTCGGTGATGTGGCGTTTCCTGATCGCCGGACCGGTGATGCTGGCGATAGCAGCCGTCCGCGGCGACCGCCTTCGCTTCGGCTTGCGCGATCACGCGACATTCGCGCTGCTTGGGCTTCTGCTGTTCTCGCTGAACTTCCTGCTCTACTATCACGCCGCGGGGGCGCTGCCGTCGGGCCTGCTTTCGATCGTGTTCTCGCTCGCGTCGTTCTTCAATGTGTGGCTCGGCGCGCTGTTTCTCGGCGCACCGGTGGACCGCCGCGTGGTCGCGGGCGGGCTTCTCGGGGCGCTGGGGATGGCGGCGCTGTTCTACCCGCAATTCGCAGGGCACGCATTTCCGCGCGGCGCCTTGATCGCGCTCGGAATGAGTCTGGCGGGGACACTCGCGTTCTGCTTCGGTAACATTGTGTCGGTGCAGATGCAGAAGCGGAAGATCCCGGTCTTCGCGGCGACCGGCTATGCCATGCTCTACGGCACCGCCGGGCTCGCGCTATATGCATTTGCGAACGGCCACACTTTCACAGTGGAGTGGACGCTGCCCTATCTTCTCGGGCTTGCGTACCTCGCATTAATCGGCTCGGTTATCGCGTTTGCCTGCTATCTCACGCTGCTCGGACGCATCGGGCCGGATCGTGCAGCTTACGTCACAGTGCTCGGGCCCGTCGTCGCTCTCGCGGTCTCGACATTCGTCGAAAATTTCCAGTGGACGCTTGTGGCTGCACTCGGTCTTGTTGCCGTGCTCGCAGGCAATGTGCTCGTGCTGCGTCCCGCGCGGAAATAGCGCCGCGCTTATTCCGCCGCCTGCGCCGCTTCCGACAGGTTGTCGAGCGAGGAGATGATGTGCTCCGCAAGAGCGTCCGCGAGAGCCGAACTCTCATGCGGGTTGCGCACGAGACCGATCCGGCAATGGGGAAGATCCGGGAAGCCTTCGGCAGGAGTCAGCACACGCATGCCCGGCCGCAGGGTCGATTCCGGCACCACCGACACCGCTAGTCCCGACAGCACCGCTGCGACATAGGCACCGGCATTGGAGCTCGTATAGATCACACGATGCGGCCGCCCGAGTTGCTCCAGATGCTCCAGCGCGATCCGGCGCCATGCGCAGCTCTGCTTACCGAGCGCGAGCGGCAACGGGTTCTCCGTGTGCACCGCGTGGCGCACCGACGTCACCCATAGCAGACGCTCCTGCCGGAACTGTTCCGCGGTCCGCTGCGTCTCGGTGGCGGTGATGATCGCAAGATCGAGATCGTTCATGTCGATGCGGCGCAGCAGGTCGATCGACGGCTCGCAGAGCACGGTCAGCTCCACGCCGGGATAGGAGCGAGAAAAGCGCGCCATGATTTCCGGCAGATACCGATCGGCATAATCGTCGGGCACGCCGAGACGGACGCGGCCTGACAGCTCCGGTCCGGAAAATGCCGCCAGCGCCTCAAGGTTGAGCTTCACGATGCGGCGCGCGTAATCGAGCAGCCGCTCGCCATCCTCGGTCAGCTTCGAGGCGCGGCCGTCGCGTGCGAAAATCGGTTTGTTGAGACGTTCCTCCAGCCGCTTCATCTGCATCGAGACGGCCGACTGGGTCTTGTGAACGACCTCTGCCGCCTTGGTGAAACTGCCGGTCTCCGCAATCGCAATGAAGGTGCGGAGTTGGTCGATATCGATCAGGGCAGTCATCAGGGACATCTCCAAACGGGGCGGGTCGGCGCGACTTTTCATCATCAATCGTGATGTTTCAGATTATAAACATTCGTTTCACTTATCAATGGGCGGGTGTCATATGGAATTCGTTCAAGGCATTCGGGCCGGAAATCGGGTCGCGCAGAGTGAGGTTCTGCGGCGAAGGATTTCTGCACCCGTGAACAGGAGATTCCGATGACCGCGATTTGCACGACCCAGACGATCCAGCGACGCCGCCGCGAGCCGGCTGCGGTCCGCGCCGTATTCGCTATCGTGCTGAACGGCATGCGGAAATTCGCCCGCCTCCTGAAGAACCGGCGCAATGCCCGCATGCTGGCGGGCATGGACGACCGCATGCTGGCGGATATCGGCCTGTCGCGGAGCGATCTGCGCGACGCTTACGCGCAGCCGCTCTGGCGCGATCCGACCGACATGCTGGCGGGCCGCGCGCGCGATAAGCGCATGCACCGGCGCGGGCGGATCGACATGCTGCCGGTCAGTTCGCCCTCAATCGCTCCGGATGACCCGCTGGTCGCCCCGGCGAAGCGATCGAGCTGGCCTTACCTGTAAGAGCCCTGCGGCCGGCCCTGCCCAGCCCGCCGCGGATCCGCCCGGCGTGTGTCCCCTCGCACGACGCGGATCAAGCGCCCGCCCGGTCCTCCCCGGCGGGCGCTTCACTTTTGAAAGAGCGCATTACTGCTGAACGCGATCGAATGGCTGGTTCAGCGCCTTCTGAGTGAGGCCGCGCCGGTCCTTCACCACGCCGATCAGAACGCCGGACCGTCTGATATTCGCGACCACACGGCCATCGACCAGCCGGTCGCAATTCATCTGGGTCGGCGCGATGAAGAAATCCGACTCAAGCCAGCCCGGCGACGCCTGGAGCCGCTTGTCCGCGTAATTGTCGAACGAGAATTTCTCGCCGCAGACGCCCACCGTGTAGACCCGCTGCGAAGTCTCCTTCGCGAGATCAAGATAGTCCTCAAGGGCGCGCACTGCCTCCGGCATCATGTTGACCCAGTAATCCATCTCGTAGCGGCGCTCGGCGCCCTCAAGGCCGCCAACCAGCGAATTGTAGAACATGTATTCGTACGGATGCAGCCGCACGAGCACGCTGACATTCCATGCGAAAACCAGCGCAAGCGCGCCTGCGGCGCTTGCCGCAAGCCATCGCTGTGGCGAGAGAGCGTCCAGCACCGCGTCGAAACCGATCCCGGCGAGGACCGCGAGCGGCGGCAGGACGAACATGAAATGCCGCATGCCGGTGAAGGCGGGTCCTTCCGCCATCGCCTCGCAGAGCACCGGGAAGACCACGACAAAAACCAGAAACGCAGTCTCGACATGGCGCCTCGGCAGCGCCGCAAGTCCGCGGTGCGACGCCGCAACGATCGCCGCACCGGCCGCACAGAGCGCGCCGGCATAAACCACAAGCGGCACCTTGATTAGCAGATAGAACGGCACGTACCACCACGGCACATCCGCCATCCGGTAAACGTCGCCGGCAACGATGGTGCGGATCTCGTAATGAAAATGCGCGAATGAAAAGATCGCCCGCAGCGGATTCAGCGCGTCGCGCGACGCCCATGGCCATGACGCAATCATGATCAGGTAGCCGATCAGGAATGCAGGCGCCAACCGCACAGCCGATTTCAGAAGAAAGATGGCGGCATCCAAAACGCGAAACGGGCGCGGCACCGATATGAGCGCGATCAGCCCCGCATAACCGACCAGCAAGAGGCCCACCGCGCGCAGCCCGGTCGCCGCGCCAAGCATCACCCCGAAACCGATGACATCGATCCAGCGCGGTGCCGGCAGGTCGCGACCCGCACGCAGCAGAAAATAGATCGCACCGATCATCGCGGCGGCGAACGGCACGTCCTTGGTGTGATTGAACATGCCGCCGAAATACGGCCCGCAAATCGCGAGCGCGATCAGCGCGATCAGCCCGGCGCGCGGGCCTGCGACCAGGCGGGCGGTGGCCCAGACAGCGGCGATCCCGGCAACGCCGATCATTGCCGACAAAAGATGCCGGATCAGGAACACATCGAACGGCAAGAGCTTCGCGAGTCCGACCGCAACGATATCGAACAGTCCGCCATACAGATACAGGTTCTTGTAGTTGAACAGCGCGGTATCGCGGAATCCGCTGGCGTAATAATTGACGATCAACTCGCCGTAACGGTGCTGCACTTCCTCATCGTTGGAGATGCCATAATCCCTGAAAATCAGGACCGCGAGAACGAGCAACCCGCATAAAAGCCAAACGGCAAGCCGGTCGGCATTCCCCAACCTTTGCCAGCTCCGTGTAATGCCCGACTCCATCATGGAACTATGCGCAACTGCGGCCGTTTGTCATGCTGCTCCGCACAAAGTGCGTGAGCGGTAGCGCGCGCCGTCATGGCGTTCACGACTTCGCGTCCGCAGCAAACGGTCCTCGCAAGCGGGGCGCCCGATCCGTAACATGCCGATCCGGCAGATTCTGATTTTGGGCTGAGGGATGAAACGGTGCCTCGCGACAGTGGCGTTCTGTATCGCGGCGCTCATCTTTGGAACGACAGCCCCGCACGCTCAAATCGGCTACGACCGGCCGGGCGGCGACTATCATTCCGCTCCGGTCCGCAGCGGCGATCCCGCCGTCTGCGCCGCACGGTGCGATCGCGACAAAAACTGCCGTGCCTGGAGCTTTTCCTACCCGCGAACGCAGGCGCGCGATGCGATGTGCCGGCTGAAAAATATGGTTACCGCGCTGAAGGAGGATAGTTGCTGCGTGTCGGGCGTCCGGGGCGCGGCGCTGATCGAGCCGAAAGCGGGACCGATCGAGTTTTCCATCGATCGCATGGGCGGCGACTACCGGTCGTTCGACATCGCGGCCGATCCGGCCGGCGCGTCCTGCGCGAAAGCCTGTCAGTCCGACAACCGCTGCCGCGCCTTCACCTATGTCCGCCCGGGATATGGCGGGACGTCCGCGCGTTGCTACCTCAAGGACAAGATCACCCGGCCGCGCCGCAAACCTTGCTGCATATCGGGGGTTGTGCGTTAGGCTGCGAGCTCGCGGGCTCAGCTGTCCGCGCGAACCGAGGTTCATCATGTCATTGCAGCAGGAGGAGCGATGAAACTGCATCTGGGTGTGGCCGCTATGGCTGCCCTCGCCTGCGGCAGCGCCGCCGCGCATCACGGCTGGGGCAGTTACGATGCGTCGAAACCGATCACGGTGACCGGCCCGATCGTCACCTCGACCTACGAAAACCCGCACGCGACCATCACGGTCAAGGCCGCGGACAAGGTCTGGACCGTGACGCTGGCGCCGACCTTCCGCATGATCAATCGCGGCGCCAGCAAGGACCTGGTCGCCGCCGGAAAAACCGTGTCGGCCTACGGCTATGTGTCCACGGTGCAGAAGGATGAGATGCGCGCGGAGCGGATCACGGTGGACGGCAAGACCATCGAGATGCGCTGATGACGGATGCGGCCCCGGCAATATTTCTAGCGATTGAGGGTTCGGCCTTCGCCGCCGCCGTGCGGCAATCGCCTTACGCCTACATGGCCGCGAATGTCGCGCATATCCTGTCGCTGCTGGTGTTCTTCGGCGCGGTTGCAGTGATGGACCTTCGGCTCGCCGGATTTTTCCAGGCGACATGGCCCGGCAGTCTGCTGCGGCGCGCGCGCATCGTCGCAATCCTCGGATTTCTCGGCCTTGTCGCATCCGGCTCAATCCTGTTCGTCGCCGAAGCGAGCCATATCGTCCTGAACGGCATGTTTCAGCTCAAGGCCGCGCTGATCGGGCTCGGCCTGATCAACATCGTCTGGTACGAGTCTGTGGTCGCGGACAAGGTGAAAGACGTGCTGCCGCACACGCCGCTTCCCGGCGGCGCGCGCCTGATCGGCGTGACATCGCTGGCAATCTGGCTCGCGGTGGCAGCCTGCGGGCGGCTGATCGCGTATTTCTGAACTTATTCAGAAGCCGGTGAAGATCAGATCCAGTGCCGCAATGATTGCGTCGCGGATCATCGGCCACCCGACCGGTAACGCAGCCGGCTCGACAACAGACCGTGCTTGTCGATGAACGCATTGATGGAAGCGAAGGCATCCTTGTTCTCGTCCAGCCAGCGGCGCTCCTGTTTCGCGCGCACGATGCTGCGCAGGCGCCGCTCCAGCGTGTCAGAGACATTGATGCCAAGGCGCTTGGCTTCGTCGAGCAATTCGGAATCGACGAACAGGTTGACTGCGCGCTTTTTCTGCACGCGAGGCGTCAAGTTTCCCATGCGCCCCTCCATATGCGCAACATTAATGCGCATACCGGACATCGGCAGCCAAAATCACCCCGTGCCGCCGATGGTGATGCGGTCCATCCGCAGCGTCGGCTGGCCGACGCCGACCGGAACGCCCTGACCGGCCTTGCCGCAGGTGCCGATGCCGTGGTCAAGCGCCAGATCGTTGCCGATCATCGAGATGCGGTGCAGGTCGGTCGGGCCGTTGCCGATCATCATCGCGCCCTTCACCGGCGCGCCGATCTTGCCGTTCTCGATCTTGTAGGCCTCGGTGCACTGGAACACGTACTTGCCCGAGGTGATGTCGACCTGCCCGCCGCCGAAATTCACCGCATAGATGCCGTTCTTCACCGACGCGATGATCTCGCCGGGCTCGCGTTCGCCCGCCAGCATGTAGGTGTTGGTCATGCGCGGCATCGGCACATGCGCGTAGGATTCGCGGCGTCCGTTGCCGGTCGGCTTCATGTTCATCAGCCGCGCATTCTGCCGGTCCTGCATGTAGCCAACGAGGATACCGTCCTCGATCAGCACGGTCTTGTTGGTCGGCGTGCCTTCATCGTCGATCGACAGCGATCCGCGGCGCGAGGCGATGGTGCCGTCGTCGACGACGGTCACGCCCTTGGCCGCGACCTGCTGACCCATCAGACCGGCAAAGGCGGACGTGCCCTTGCGGTTGAAATCGCCCTCGAGGCCATGGCCGACCGCCTCGTGCAGCATGACGCCCGGCCAGCCGGCGGCGAGCACCACATCCATTTCGCCCGCCGGCGCCGGCACCGACTCAAGATTCACCAGCGCCTGTCGGACCGCATCGTCGACCGCGTCGCGCCAGGCCGCCGTCTCGATGAACCGGGCATAGCCCTCGCGGCCGCCATAGCCATGGCCGCCGGTTTCCTGCCGGTCGCCCTGCCCGGCGACGATGGACACATTGACGCGCACCATCGGCCGGACATCGCGATAGACCTCGCCGTCGGCGCGCAGGATTTCCACGACCTGCCAGGAGGCGCCGAGACTGGCGCTGACCTGCCGCACCCGCGGATCCTTGGCGCGGGCATAGGCATCGATCTCCTGCAGCAGCTTCACCTTGGCTTCGAAGCCGGGCGCGTCCAGCGGGTTCTCGTCGCTGTAAAGCCGGACATTGGTGCGGCCGGGCGCATCGGCATAATGGCCGCTATAGCCGCCCTTCACGGCCCGGACCGCGTCGGCGGCGCGGATCAGCGCGGCCTCGGACAGGTCGGAGGCGTGGGCGTAACCCACAGCATCGCCCTTGACCGCGCGCAGGCCGAAGCCCTGCGCCGTATCATAGGTCGCCTGCTTCAGCCGGCCATTGTCGAAGCCGAGCGCCTCGGACTGGCGGTATTCCAGAAACAGTTCGCCATCGTCGGCGCCGTCGAGGCCCTTCGACAGAATGGAGCGGACGCGCGACCGGTCGAGCCCGGCGCGGTCGATGAGGGAAATGGTGGGGGATGTGTCGGTCATGGCGGCAAGATAAGGCCGAAACTGGTCAGGTGCGAGCCCGTAGGATGGGTTGAGCGCAGCGAAACCCATCGCTTTCGGTCGTGACTTGTGGGTTTCACTTAGCCAGCCAGCCCGTAGCAGTAGCCCGGCCTACCTCTCCCGCTCCTTCATCCAGGCCTGCTCGCGCCAGCGCCGTGACCGGCGGCTGCCGCGCGGCGGCAGGTCCTGCTCGGGCGGCCGCGCGCGATTGGCGAGAAAATCCTCCACCGCCGCGCGCGGCGCGCGGGACAGGGTCACGCCGCCCATGCAAAGCTCCATGATCGGGCGAAACGCCTCCACCGGCTCCATCTCGCCGGGCCGCCGCCTCGGCCGGCGGCGAGGCTCGGCGGCGAGCCGCGCCATGGTCAGGAGCTCCAGCGCCTCACCGAGCTTGACCGGGTCGACGGGACCGGCGCCCGCGCTCTCCTCCAGCTCGCGGATGTGACGCTCGGCCAGCGCATGGAGGCGCGCACCGAGCATGCGGCGCTTGAGCTTTAGCGTGGCGCGCGCCGCCGGGACCGTGTCGCAGGCGCGCGGCGCAAAGGGCGGCCGTTTCCAGCCGCCGTCGCGCTTCCAGTTGGAAATGCTGCCGGTGCTGACGCCGGTGCGGGCGGCAATCTGCCGGTAATTCAGCGTGGTCTGCTCAACAAGCCGGCGCACCGCCGCGACGGTGGCATCGGTATGCGGCTGCCGCGGCCCGTACCGCCCGACGATGGCCTCGGGGTCGCGCGGTTCGGGCCGCACGCTGAGCCGCAGAATGGGTGAAGGGGGATGAAAGGGATAAAGGCGCATATGAGGAATATAAACCTATATACGCCGAATTGCAAGAGCGCCGCGACGTCGTCGCGGCCCGCCCCTCCGGCAGGATGGTTACGGCAGCTTGTCGAACCCTTCCCCGAACCCCTTCAGCGCCATCGGGAAGCCGATGCCCTCCTCGGGGGTCTGAAAGATGATGAAGGTCGCGGTTTGGCCGGTCCGCAGCTGCTTCATCAGGTTATCGTCCATCACCACTTCGGCGACACAGCCATTCGGCAGGCAACGGACAAAACCGGCCCGGCCGATATCGGTGGTGTCGATTTTCAGACCGAGGCCGGACGGAAGCAGAACTCCGAGCGGGGCGATCACCCGCATCAGGCGGCTCTTGTTGTCCGCGGTCTTCAGCACGATCACCGTGAGGCCGATATTGGCCCGGTCTTCGGCGGTGACGCTCTGGATCAGGGCGCATTGCTCGGCCTGCGCCCCGGGCGGCGTGTCGCACCGGATCTGCCAGTCGCCATGGACCGATTTCACGGCCCCTTGGGCACCGGCATGGCCGGTCTGCAAAACCAAGGCCGCGAGCAGGACGTACACTTTGAGAAGTCCGGCTGGTCGTAAAGTCAGCATGTCACCGTCCGGGCAGATTGGGCCTCGTTGCTGGCGCATGGCGTTCTCGCCGAATCGCCGTCTGCGGCAGATGAAACAGCGTGGCACCATGCGCGCCGGACGCTGTCAAGCACGGACAGGAGGCTGAAAAAATGCCCTTTTCAGGCCCAAATTGGACAAACCGCGGCCGCGGGGCGAATTGGCTGAATGTCTCATTATTTCAATGCGCAGGCGCATTGCGGGGTGGGCGGAATTATGGTTTGAGAAGCCGGGATTTTCCGAGAAATCGTTTCCGAGAAATCGTTTCGGAGAAATCCCGGCGCGCATCGCCATGTCGGCGGGCCACAATGGGCCTTGGCGATTCGCGCGCCTGCAGGCGACCGCTACCGGCAACGCGCGACCGGCTGCCTGTCACAGGCCGATTTGTCGAAGGAGCGAAGACGACATGCGGGTGCAGAAATTCTTGGTCGCAGCGGCCGCTGCTGCGGCAGCCATGGTCCCGGTGGCAGCAATGGCCGGTCTCGGCCAACCCTCGCCCTGGCAGATCAATTTCCAGCAGGCCGCCACGCCGATCATGGAGCAGATCGCCTGGTTTCACGACTTTCTGCTCGTCATCATCACGCTGATCACAGTGTTCGTGCTCGCGCTGCTCTTGATCGTCATCTTCAAGTTCAACGCCCGCGCCAACCCGGTCCCCTCCAAGACCACCCATAATACCCTTATCGAGGTGGTGTGGACCGTAGTGCCGGTCATCATCCTGGTCGCGATCGCGATCCCCTCCTTCCGGCTGCTGTTCAACCAGCTCACGATCCCGCCGGCCGAGGTGACCATCAAGGCCACCGGCAAGCAGTGGTTCTGGACCTACGATTATCCGGACAACGGCTTTTCCTTCGATTCGCTGATGGTGCAGGACAAGGACCTCAAGCCCGGCCAGCCGCGCTTGCTGGCCGTCGACAACGAGGTTGTGGTGCCGGTCAACAAGGTGGTCCGGGTCCAGGTGATCGGCGCCGACGTGATCCACGCCTTCGCCGTGCCCTCCTTCGGCATCAAGATCGACGCCGTGCCGGGCCGCCTGAACGAGACCTGGTTCAAGGCCACCCGCGAGGGCGTCTATTACGGCCAGTGCTCGGAATTGTGCGGCAAGGATCACGCCTTCATGCCGATCACGGTTCGGGTCGTGAACGACCGCGATTACGCGGCCTGGCTCGATCAGGCCAAGAAGAAATTTGCGTACCGGCCTTCCGCGGAGGACGGCATCGCCGTCGCCGCCAAGGACACGCCGAACGCACAATAAACGCGGCCGGCCGGCCGATACATATATTTTTGTGAATATGTGTGTTAGGCTGGACCGCCACACGGGAAAGACTGAAGGGTAAGATCATGGCAGCCACGCCGCATTCCGCCGCCCATACCGATCATCACGCGCATGATGCGCACGATCACCCGACCGGATGGCGCCGTTACGTCTATTCGACCAACCACAAGGACATCGGCACGATGTATCTGTGGTTCGCGATCTTCGCGGGTGTGGTCGGCGGCATTCTGTCGATCGCAATGCGGATGGAACTGCAGAATCCGGGCATGCAGATATTCCACGACGCGCATATGTTTAATGTCTTCACGACTGCGCACGGCCTGATCATGATCTTCTTCATGGTCATGCCGGCGATGATCGGCGGCTTCGGCAACTGGATCGTCCCGCTGATGATCGGCGCGCCGGACATGGCATTCCCGCGGATGAACAATATCTCGTTCTGGCTGCTGCCGGCCTCGTTCGCGCTGCTCATCATTTCGCTGTTCGTGGAAGGCGAGCCGGGCGCGCCCGGCGTCGGCGGGGGCTGGACTCTGTATGCGCCGCTGTCCACCTCCGGTCATCCGGGGCCTGCCGTCGATTTTGCGATCCTGTCGCTGCACATTGCAGGCGCATCGTCAATTCTCGGCGCCATCAACTTCATCACCACGATTTTGAACATGCGCGCGCCGGGCATGACGCTGCACAAGATGCCGCTGTTCGTGTGGTCGATCCTCGTCACCGTATTTTTGCTACTGCTGGCGCTGCCGGTTCTTGCCGGTGCGATCACCATGCTGCTGACCGACCGCAATTTCGGCACCACCTTCTTCTCGCCTGACGGCGGCGGTGACCCGCTTCTCTATCAGCACCTGTTCTGGTTCTTCGGCCATCCGGAAGTCTACATTCTGATTCTTCCGGGCTTCGGTATCGCGAGCCAGATCATCGCCACCTTCGCGCGCAAGCCGGTGTTCGGCTATCTCGGCATGGCCTATGCCATGGTCGCAATCGGAGGCATCGGCTTCATCGTGTGGGCGCACCACATGTACACAGTCGGCATGAACACCGCGACGCAGGCTTACTTTGTCGCGGCCACCATGGTCATCGCGGTACCGACCGGTGTGAAGATATTCTCCTGGATCGCGACCATGTGGGGCGGCTCGATCCAGTTCAAGACGCCGATGTTGTGGGCGGTCGGAATGATCTTCCTCTTCACGATCGGTGGCGTCACCGGCGTCGTGCTGGCCAATGCCGGCGTCGACCGTTCGATGCACGACACCTATTACGTGGTGGCGCACTTCCACTACGTGCTGTCGATGGGCGCGGTCTTCACCATCTTCGCGGGCTGGTATTACTGGTTCCCGAAATTCTTCGGCTACATGTACAGCGACACGATCGGAAAGCTGCATTTCTGGGTGACGTTCATCGGCGTGAATATTCTGTTCTTCCCGCAGCACTTCCTCGGTCTTGCCGGCATGCCCCGGCGTATCGCGGATTATCCTGATGCTTATGTGGGCTGGAACCAGATTTCGTCTATCGGTTCCTACATCTCAGCGTTCGGCCTCCTGATCTTCTTCTACGGCGTAGTGACCGCATTCATGCGCAAGGAGAAGGCGGCCGACAATCCGTGGGGCCCGGGTGCGACGACGCTGGAATGGACCTTGTCGTCTCCCCCGCCGTTCCATCAGTTTGAGGTTCTGCCGAAGGTAAAGTGACGTTAGCCTGGTGAAGCTCTGACGATGTCGATGCAAACCGATACTGCGCACCTGCACTCGCCGCCTCCTTCGGCAAATGCGGGTGTGCATGCGGGTCCGTCGCCGTGGACGCCGAGCCTCGCCACTCCGCGTGACTATTTCGAACTGCTGAAGCCACGAGTCATGTCGCTCGTGGTGTTCACGGCGCTGGTTGGCATGGTCTCAGCACCCGGACATATCAATCCTGTCATCGGACTGACGGCGTTGATTTTCATCGCCATTGGTGCAGGTGCCTCGGGCGCTCTGAATATGTGGTATGAGGCCGAACTCGACGCGAAAATGTCGCGAACGGCACAGCGCCCGATCCCGCAGGGCGTCATCCGGCGCGGTGAAGTGCTCGGCTTTGCGATTTTCCTTGCCGTGCTTTCGGTCGCCGCGCTCGGCCTGCTGGTCAATCTGCTGTCCGCCGCTCTCCTTGCCTTCACGATCTTCTTCTATGCCGTGATCTACTCGGTGTGGCTGAAGCCCTCGACCCCGCAGAACATCGTCATCGGCGGCGCCGCCGGCGCCTTTCCCCCGGTTATCGGCTGGGCCGCCGCCTCCGGCACGATCGCACTCGAACCGGTCGTAATGTTCCTCATCATCTTTGTGTGGACACCGCCGCATTTCTGGGCGCTGGCCCTGCTGCGTGCCGACGAATATGCGCGCGCTGGCATTCCCATGCTGCCGGTGGTCGCGGGCGACCACGAAACCCGCCGGCAAATCGTTCTCTATTCCTGCCTGCTCGCGCCGGTCGGCGCGCTGCCATGGCTGCTCGGATATGCCGGGCTCCTCTATGGAGCGGTTGCAATCGTCACTGGCATTCTGTTCGTCGTCGCAGCGTTGCATCTGCGCAATGCCACAGACGGCGAAGCGACGGCCAAGGCTGCGAAGGCCCTGTTCGGCTACTCGATCCTGTATCTCGTCCTGCTATTCGCCGTGCTCCTCGTCGAGAAGGGCTTCGGCTGGTCGTTCGGGCAAATTGTATGGTGAGCCGTGAACGATCCGCGCGACCAGGAGGGTATTGTCCTCACCCCCGAACAGAAGCGGGCGCAGCGCCAGCGCTCGATCGCGATCGCTGTCCTGCTCGGCGTTCTGGTGGTGCTGTTCTATCTCGTAACGCTGGTAAAAGGTCCCGGCGTCCTGAACAGGCCTCTGTGACATGAACCACCGTCCGCACCGCCCCACCCCCGTTCGCGATGTCGTCGTCGCCGGCGCTTGCGGCGCCTTCGTCGCGCTGATGGTGGGTGCGGCCTATGCCGCTGTCCCGCTCTATGACTGGTTCTGCCGCGTCACCGGCTTCAACGGCACGACGCAGGTCGCGACCGGCGCACCGGGGCAGATCCTCGACCGCATGGTGACGGTCCGCTTTGATGCGAATGTCGGTCCCGGCCTGCCGTGGAAGTTCACGCCTGAGCGCAACGAAATCCAGGTCCGGCTCGGCGAAGTTGTAACCGTGGATTACACCGTCACCAACTTGGTCGCGCGCGAAACCCACGGCGTCGCAGGCTACAATGTCGCGCCGCTAAGCTGGGGCGCCTATTTCCACAAGATCAACTGCTTCTGCTTCACCGAACAGACGATGAAGCCGGGTGAGACCCGCGCGATGACGGTCGTATTCTATGTCGATCCCGCGCTGGCAAACGATCCCGACGCTCAGGGTCACCTGAGCCTGACGCTGTCCTATACATTCTATCCGCAACGCTCCCCGCAACGGCCGGTGGCTCAGACATCCACCGGCAATGCGCAGGGGCGCATCTAGAGGCATGGTTACGGCGCCGATCGCGCCCGAACAGGATCGAGACGGAGACTGAAAAGATGGCTGGGGGTCACACCAAACATCACGACTATCATCTGGTGAATCCGAGCCCGTGGCCGATCGTCGGATCGATCTCCGCCTTTGTAATGGCGGTCGGCGCGATCTTCTGGATGCACAAGAGCTTTGCGCTGGCCCCGCTGGTGTTCGCCGCGGGCCTGCTCGGTGTCCTCTACACCATGATCGGCTGGTGGCGTGACGTCATCCACGAAGCTGAGCACGGCGATCACACCCGCGTCGTTCAGTTGCATCACCGCTATGGCATGATCCTGTTCATTGCCTCCGAGGTGATGTTCTTCGTCGCGTGGTTCTGGGCCTATTTCAACGTCGCGCTGTTCCCCGGAGATGCGCAGCAATTCCTGCGTTTCGAACAGATTGGCGGAGTATGGCCCCCCAAAAACGTCGAGACCTTCGATCCGTGGCACCTGCCGCTTCTGAATACCCTGATCCTGCTGACCTCCGGCACCACGGTTACCTGGGCGCATCATGCGTTGCTCGAAGGCGACCGCGAGTCGGTCAAGAAGGGCCTTTGGCTGACCGTCATCCTTGGCGCGCTGTTCACCTGCGTGCAAGCTTACGAATACGGTCACGCCGCGTTCGGCTTCAAGGGCAACATCTACGGCGCCACCTTCTTCATGGCGACCGGCTTCCACGGTTTCCACGTGCTGATCGGCACGATCTTCCTGATCGTCTGCCTCGCCCGCGTCTATGCCGGTCAGTTCACGCCGAAGCAGCATCTCGGCTTTGAGTTCGCCGCCTGGTACTGGCACTTCGTCGACGTGGTCTGGATCTTCCTGTTCGCCTGTATCTATGTCTGGGGCTATGGCGGCCCGGTGGCAGGCGGAGCCGGCGGACATTGAGGCCAAGGCAATGAAGTTCGGAAAGGCGGCTTCGGCCGCCTTTCTCTTTTGCCGTGCTTGTTGTCGCGGTCGCAGTACCTTAGATCACTTGAGGCTTCGCCTCTTCACCGCGAAGGCGAAGTTTAGCAACACTGGCTCTGGGTCCCCTTGAGCGGGAAATAGTGGCTGGATGAGCAAATGACCGAACCCTCGCCTCTCGCTGCCGCCGTTGCCTGCCGCTGTCCGCGCTGCGGCGAGGGCAAGCTGTTTCAGGGCTTCCTGTCGCTGCGGCCGCGCTGCGACACATGTGGGCTCGATTACAGCTTCATCGATTCCGGCGACGGTCCAGCGGTGTTCGTCATTCTCGGTGCGGGCTTCATCGTGGTCTTTGCCGCTCTGATGGTCGAGGTCGTGTATCAGCCGCCATTCTGGCTGCATGCGCTCTTGTGGCTGCCGCTGATCCTGATCACCACGCTGTTGCCGCTGCGTCCGATCAAGGCGCTGATGATCGCACTCCAGTATCGGCATAAAGCCGCTGAAGGCCGCCTTGAGATGCGCGAGCCGAAGCCGTGACGGCGGCAGCGCATCCGTATTGGCGGCGGCTGATCGTTCCGGGGTTGCTCACCATTGTCGGCCTTGCGATCCTGATCTCGCTCGGCGTCTGGCAATTGCAGCGGAAGGTCTGGAAGGAAGACCTGATCGCGACGCTCGATGCGCAGCTCACCGCATTGCCTGTGCCGCTGCCGCCTGCCTCTCAATGGGACGGGATGACGCGCGACAATTCGGAATTCAGGCGCGTGAGGTTTCACGCGGAGGCTATTGCGGATGCAAAGCCGGCCTACCTCTACACGGGTGCGTCTGCACTCCGAACCGACGTCAAGCAAGCGGGCTATTTCGTATTCGTTCCAGTCAAGGTGCCGGACGGCCGAACGATCGTCGTCAACCAAGGCTACGTTCCGGGGGAGCGCAAGACGGCTCCCATCGCCGGAGCCGGCGACATCACCGGATATATCCGATGGCCGGAGAAGCCGGGCTGGTTTGTGGCCGAGACAGACAGCAAGGGCGACATCTGGTTTGTTCGCGACCCGGCGGCGATGGCAAAAGCCCGTGGTTGGGGTCCAGTCGCGCCGTATTACATCGATCAGGAGGCACCGGTCCCACCGGACGGCTTCCCAAAGCCTGGGCCGCTGACCGTCAAGCTAAAGAACGATCACCTCGGCTATGCGATCACATGGTTCGGGCTCGCAGCGTCCCTCGCCATTGTCTTCATCGCCTGGGCTGTTCGGGAGAGGTACAATAAAACCGCATAACGTGATCGCATTTGGTATTTTGATACCTCAAATCCGCGATTGCGTTCCTTGTGGAAGGGCCCCCGAAGCACTAGTCTAATTATAGCGACGACGTTTCCTGCGTTTAGGAAATCTCCAGCAAATCAATATCTTACACTCAACCCGCCTGTGGATAATACCGCTGGCGGACCGTTCGAGGACCGGCATTGCAGTACGTGTCGACCCGCGGCGAAGCCCCGACTCTTGGCTTCATCGATGTGACGCTCGCGGGCCTTGCCCGCGATGGCGGACTTTATGTACCGCAATCCTGGCCGCGCCTGTCGCCCGACACGATCGCGTCCTTTGTCGGCCGCCCCTATGCCGAGGTTGCGGTCGAGGTGATCCGCCCGTTCGCCGGAGATCAAATCAGCGTCCATGAGCTGTCGCGAATTGCACGCGAAGCTTATGGCACTTTCCGGCACCCGGCGGTCGCGCCGATATCGCAGACCGACGCCAATACCTTTCTGCTCGAACTGTTCCATGGCCCAACGCTCGCCTTCAAGGACATCGCGATGCAGTTCCTGGCGCGGCTCATGGACTATGCGCTGGAGCAGCGCGGCGAGCGTGTCACCATTGCGGTAGCGACCTCCGGCGATACCGGCGGCGCCGCCGTGGAGGCTTTCCGCGGCCGCAATCGGATCGATCTTGTCGTGCTATTCCCGGATGGCCGCGTCTCCGACGTGCAGCGCCGGATGATGACCACCGTCGATGACGCGAACATCCATGCGGTCGCGGTGGAGGGCACGTTCGACGATTGCCAGGCGCTGGTGAAAGGCATGTTCAACCACCATGCCTTTGCCGATCGGGTCAGGCTCGCCGGCGTCAATTCCATCAACTGGGCGCGGATCGTGGCGCAGGCGGTCTATTACTTTACCGCAGCGGTCGCGCTTGGCGGCCCGCAGCGCAAGGTCGCCTTTACCGTGCCGACAGGCAATTTCGGCGACATCTTCGCAGGGTATGTCGCGAGGCAGATGGGTTTGCCGATCGACCGGCTGGTGATCGCAACCAACGTCAACGACATCCTGGTTCGGACGCTGACGACCGGAGCCTATGAGCCGCGCGACGTGATCGCGACCTCCTCGCCCTCCATGGACATCCAGGTCTCGTCCAATTTCGAGCGGCTCTTGTTCGAGGCCTATCGGCGCCATGCACCGGCGATCCGTGCGCTGATGAACGGTTTTGCGCAGTCGAAGCGCTTTGAGATCGCCGGCGATCCGCTGGCCGAGATCCGTTCCGGCTTCGCCGCCGGCCGCGCCGGCGAGGATGAAGTCGCCGCTACCATGCGCGCCGCATTGCGCGAGACCGGCCACTTCATCGATCCGCATACCGCGGTCGGTCTTGCGGTCGCGGAGAAGGAGCCGCGCGATCCGGCTTTGCCGATGATCGTCCTGTCGACCGCGCATGCTGCGAAGTTCCCGGACGCGGTCGAGCAGGCCTGCGGCGCGCGCCCGTCCCTGCCGGACTGGCTGTCGGATCTGAATGCGCGCCGAGAGCACGTGACCCTGTTGCCGTCCGATCAGAAGAAGATTGAAGCGTTTGTTCTTGCGGCCTCCCGGGCCGCGCGTGAAGGAGCCGCAGCATGAGCGTCGAAGTCACCCGTTTGCCGTCCGGACTGACCGTCGTGACGGATGCCATGCCGCACCTTGAAACCGCCTCGCTTGGCGTCTGGGTCGGCGCCGGCAGCCGCGACGAACTCGACGACGAGCACGGCATCTCGCACCTGCTTGAGCACATGGCCTTCAAGGGCACCAAACTGCGAACCGCGCGGCAGATCGCCGAAGAAATCGAAGCGGTCGGCGGCGATCTGAATGCCGCGACCTCGATCGAAACCACCACCTATTACGCGCGCGTGTTGAAGGCGGACGTCCCGCTGGCGCTCGACGTGCTGTCCGACATTCTGACCAATCCGGCCTTCGACCCGGAAGAATTGTCGCGCGAGCAGAATGTCATCATCCAGGAAATCGGCGCCTCCGAAGACACCCCGGACGACATCGTGTTCGACCACCTGCAGCGCTGCGCCTTCCCCGAGCAGGCCATCGGCCGCCCTGTGCTCGGGACCCGCGAGAGCGTGCGCTCGATCAATGCCAGCCGGCTCCGCCAGTATCTCGCGCGAAATTATCGAGCGCCGGATATGGTGATCGCCGCGTCCGGCTCGGTCGAGCACGGCATGATTGTGGACGAAGCCGAACGGCTGTTCGGCGGCTTCAACGGAGCGGACCGCCACACCCGCGAGCCCGCGAGATTCGGCGGCGGCACCTATATCGAGCGCCAGGATCTGGAACAGGCGCATCTGGCGCTTGCCATGGAGGGCTTGCCGCAGCGCGATCCGCAACTCTTCAGCCTCCAGGTGTTCGCCAACATCCTCGGCGGCGGCATGTCCTCGCGGCTGTTCCAGGAAGTGCGCGAAATTCGTGGCCTCTGCTATTCGATCTCCAGCTTCCACATGGCCTATTCGGACACGGGCTTTTTCGGAATCTATGCCGGCACTGACGATAACGATGCGCCCGAACTGGTGCAGGTCGTGGTCGACCAGCTGGAGCGCGCCGTGAGCACCATCACCGAGGAAGAAGTGGCACGCGCCAAGGCCCAGATGAAGGCGAGCCTTCTGATGGCGCTCGAAAGCTCGAGCGCGCGCGCCGAACAGATCGCACGCCAGATCATGATCTATGGGCGTCCGCTGCCGCTGCCGGAAATTGTCGGTAAGATCGAAGCCGTGACCGTCGAGAGCACGCAAGCCGCCGGCCGCGCGCTCCTTGCGCGCAGCAGACTCGCGATTGCCGGGCTTGGACCGGGACGCGGCATTGAACGTGCCGCCGAGATCGTGGAGAATTTCGCGCGCGCCGCAGCGTAGGGCTGCTGAACGAGGTATGCGACTTCTCCGTTCGTTTCCGCGAAACCGGGAATCCGGCAGTCAGCACACGCTGGGGCCGTGTCGTGGGGGACGATCGGTGCAAGGAACACCGCTGAGACCATGGCTTTCTTCCGAACCATCCAACTCAGCGAGACCCACCCGATTGTTCAGGGTGACGGGGTGTACCTTCGTGCACCGCAAATGTCTGACTTCAACGACTGGGCGGCGCTGCGCGAGCGCAGCCGCAATTTTCTTGTGCCATGGGAGCCAACCTGGCCGGACGATGACCTGACGCGCCCCTCGTTCCGGCGCAGATTGCGACGCTATGCGGAGGATATGCGGAACGACCAGGCCTATGCCTTCCTGCTATTTCGAAGCGCCGACAATGCAGTGCTTGGCGGCATTACGCTGACCAATGTCCGCAGGGGTGTCGCTCAGTCGGGCAGCATGGGCTACTGGATCGGTGCGCCGTTTGCGGCGCAGGGCTACATGACCCGCGGGGTTTCGGCGCTGGTGCCTTTTATCTTTGACGTGCTGCGGCTGCACCGCATCGAGGCCGCCTGCATTCCGACCAACCAGCCCTCGATCAGGCTCCTGGAGCGTACCGGCTTCAAGCGCGAGGGCTACGCGCGTGAATATCTCTGCATCAACGGATTGTGGCAGGACCATCTGCTCTATGCACGGCTTCGGACCGATTAACCACGGCCGCCGGGATCGCCATCGGCGCCTTGGGCTGGCCATTGTTCCGTTGCTATAATTTTGCCGGAAGCGGGTGCGTCCGCGGGGTGAGCAGAAGGCCGCAGTCGAGATTATGTGCCGGAGAACAGGCGGTCATCGCCGTCCGATCGTCCATTTTGTGCCGGTTGCCGCGATGACGCTGGCAATCGCGGGCTGCTCGTCTGCGGGCGGCGACGGCACTTCGTTCGGCGAGCGGTTCAGCCAGTCGCTCGCCACCGGCACGCCGACCGCGCCGGCTCCGGCTGCGACCACAGGCACGACGACAAACCTCGATACCTGCCCGAACGTCGATATTCGGCGCGGCGCCGGCGTGATTTCGATCAACAACAATCCGCGCGACCCATCGGCGACGCAATTGCGATATCAGGTCTCGATCGGACAAATGGCCCGCGAATGCGCCAATGTCGCCGGCACTCTCAATATCAAGGTCGGCATGCAGGGACGGATCGTTCTGGGCCCGGCCGGAGGTCCCGGCTCGCTGGAAGTGCCGGTGCGTTACGCGCTGGTCGAAGAAGGCGCGCAGCCAAAAACCGTCTATTCGAAGCTTTATCGTGTCCCGGTATCCATTCCGGACGGCCAGCCGAGCGTCTCGTTCACGCATATTGAGGAGGCGATGTCGGTGCCGATGCCGACGCCGGCCGTGTTCGACCGCTACGTGATCTATGTCGGTTTCGATCCCTTGGGTTCTGCGCAGGAACGGCAGAAACAGGCTCCGAAAAAACGCCCGGCCAAGCCGGCGTCGTAGATCGGAGAGCTCTGACATCCGGTTGAAAAAAACACCGCCGGAATGACCGGCGGCGTTCCGAAATCTTGAGCGTTCAGCGCTTGAAAGCTCAGTTCAGCTTCTTTTTCACGTCGTCGATGCCGCGCGCGATCAGTTGCTCTGCGACGGAGCCCTTCGCGGTCAAAGCCAGCACCTTCTCGGCGGCGCCGGCGGCGACCTCGGCGGCAATGCTGCGTACCTCGGCCAGCGCCTGAGCCTCGGCCTGGGCAATTTTGGCTTCCGCCATCTTGGTGCGTCGGCTGACAAACTCCTCGAGTTTGGCATGAGCTTCGGCCGCCAGCCGCTCGGCATCGGCCTTCGCGCTTTCGATAATCTCGGCGGCTTCCTTTTCGGCGTTGGCCGTCTTCTGCTGGTATTCGGCCAGCAAGGCCAAGGCCTCCTGCTTCAGACGCGCCGCCTCGTCGAGCTCGGACTGGATACGCGCGCTGCGCTTGTCCAGCGTACTGCCGACGGTCCTGTGCACGCCGATATAAAGAAGGCCCGCGAAAAACATCACGAAGGCCACGGCCACCCAGAATTCGGCTTCCCAGATGAAATGCATGGCCTAGCCCTTCATCGACTTTTCGACCGCTTCGGTTACGGCCTTGGCATCGGGCTTGGTTCCCAGCAGCCGCTCCACGATGTCGGAGGCGGCGTCGGTCGCGATCGTCTTCACATTGGCCATCGCCGCATTCTTGGTCTGCACGATGGTCTTTTCGGCCTCGTGAAGACGATCATTGAGCTTGGCTTCAAGCGACTTGCGCCGCTCCTCCGCCTCCGCCATCAGCTTGTCGCGCGTCTGGGCAGCAAGCGTCTGCGCGTTGGCACGAGCCTCGGCTAGCTTGCTTTCGTATCGTGCGATTGCCGCGTCGGTATCGTCCTTGGCCTTCTGGGCGTCGGCGAGATCGCCGGCGATCCGTCCGGATCGCTCGTCCAGGATCGCTCCGACGCGCGGCAGGGCCACGCGCGACATCAGCAGATAGAGCAATACGAAGGCGATCGCGAACCAGAGAAGCTGGGACGCGAAGGTCTGCGAATCGAACGGCGGAAACGGAGGCTTTGCGCCGCCCGGAGCCTGTGTTGTCGCGAGTGTAACCATCTCGATATCCGCAATGCCTGCGCGCCAGCCGCGCAGAGCGGTCAAAGCATCAGACGGCGAACAGCAGCAGCAGCGCGATCAGCAGCGAGAAGATGCCGAGCGCTTCGGTCACCGCAAAGCCGAAGATCAGGTTGCCGAACTGGCCTTGAGCGGCCGACGGGTTGCGCAACGCCGAACCCAGGAAGTTCGCGAAGATGTTGCCGACGCCAACGCCAGCGAGGCCCATGCCGAGACAGGCAATGCCGGCGCCGATGTACTTTGCTGCTACGGGATCCATAGACTTTCCTCTTTGAGTGATACGTGGTGGATCTGATTTTCGCCTGACAGGTCTAGTGACCCGGGTGAAGTGCGTCGTTGAGATAGATGCAGGTCAGGATGGTGAACACATACGCCTGCAGGAACGCGACGAGAAATTCGAGTGCCGTCAGCGCAACAGTCATGCCAAGCGGAAGCACGGCACCAAGCCATCCAAGAATGCCGAGACCGGCCAGCATCGGCACGAAGCTGGCGAAAACCTTGAGCGTGATATGACCCGCGAACACATTCGCGAACAAGCGGACGCTATGGGAGAGCGGCCGTGACAGGAACGAGATCACCTCGATCAGTACGATCAGCGGCATGATGTAGACCGGAATGCCGCTCGGCACGAACAGCTTCAGGAATTTCGCGCCGTTCTTGTAGAATCCATAGAGCAGCACGGTCAGGAATACGATGACCGCAAGCGCTGCGGTGATGACGATGTGGCTCGTGACCGTAAACGTGCCGGGGATCATCCCAAGCATGTTCGCGAACAGAACGAAGGTAAACAGCGTGAATACGAGCGGGAAGAACTTCATCCCCTCTTTGCCGGCCGAACTTCGTAACATATCCGCGACAAACTCGTAGGTGAGTTCCGCGATGGACTGCATCCGGCCGGGGACCACCGCACGGCGGCTGGTTGCGCCGATCATTAACAGCGATACGCCGGCAACGGCGATCAGCATGTAAAGCGCGGAATTGGTAAAGGCGATCTCGTGCCCGCCAATCGTACCCAATGTGGCGATCTTCTTGATCTGGAATTGCGCAATCGGATCGGCCATGGCCTTCGATATCTTGTCTTTCGCTCACCGCGCGGACGCGGCCTTATCGTTTGTCGGCGTTTCCGCCGGGAAGCTTGCTCGGAGCGACCACACCGGCCGCCCGCATCACATTCAATACACCCGCTGCAAACCCGAGCAGCAGGAACACGATCAGTCCCAAAGGCGAGAGCCCGGTCAGCCGATCGAAAAGCCAGCCGATAAACGCTCCCACCATCACGCCCGCGACCAGCTCGGCAGAGAGGCGGAACCCTTTCGCCATCGCCTGCGGATCGGACACGTATTTTCCGGAGTCGTTTTCGGTCGGCTTGGCTTGCCCGGCCTGGCCGAGCTTTACGCCGAGACCTTTGAGCCTCGCGGAGAGAGCGGCTTCTTCGGAAGTCTGGTCCGCCGATCCCTTATCCTTATCGCGCGCGCCGCTAGCCATGCTTTCGACACTCGCGTCGGGACAATGAACGAACGCCCCTGCACCCCTCAAAAACCGCGCGGACCATACTGAGGGGGTCTTGTCGAGTCAAGAAACGCTGTGCGCTGCGCAATAGTTCGAAAGTCGAGTTTTTTCATTGGCTTAGATCAGGGCGACACCACGCCTCAGAGACCGGACCCACGACTTTCGGGGCAACCGCGCCGAGTGCTAGAACAAATCCGGCCAAATCGGAGACGCAACGCCATGCTTCGCACCCTCGTCATGCCGTTGATCCTGCTGCTGGCGGCCACGTCGCTTCCGGCCGGCGCTCAGAGCAGTCCGCCCGAAACCGACAATGGCCGCTATTCGCTGACCCCCATCGACGACGGCTTCCTGAGGCTCGATACCCGGACTGGCCGGGTTTCGGTCTGTGCCCGTCGTACCATGGGCTGGTCCTGTCACCCGGTCCCGGACGAACGGGCCGCGCTGGAGGAAGAAATCGCTCGCCTGCAGCGCGACAACGCGGCGCTGAAAAAGGACATGCTGGCACGTGGAATTGTGCCGCCCGGCGGTCCAGCGGTCCAGGCGCCTGTACCGCCCGCCGCCCCGGTGCCAGGCCCGGCAGAAAAGCCCACGCTGAAAGGACCAAGTGAGGCGGAACTCGATCGGGCGGTGGCCGTGATCGAACGCGTGTGGAAGAAGCTCGTCGAAATGGTCCAGCGCTGGCAGCGGGAGATGACCCCGATCTGACCCGGGGTCCGCTTCGCACTCGGCAGGAATTGACCTTGCGCTTCTCAGCCATCAGCACCGCCGTACCAACCACTATCGCGACGGCGGAGCTTTCCCTCGACACATCTGGCGAAGGATTCCTCGACATCACGGCGCCGGTAAGCGCCTTTCTTACTGAGGCTAATGCGCAGAACGGAACAGCGTTACTGTTCCTGCGGCACACCTCGGCATCACTGACGATCCAGGAAAACGCAGACCCGGACGTGCTCCGCGATCTGGTCTCGGCGTTGCGCAGCCTTGCCCCCCGTGATTTCGGTTGGGTTCACGACACCGAAGGGCCGGACGATATGCCGGCCCATGTGCGGACCATGCTGACCGGGGTATCGTTGCAGATCCCGGTCCTGGATGGCCGGCTCCAGCTTGGCACCTGGCAAGGCATTTACCTGATCGAACATCGCGCTCGGCCGCATCGGCGGCAGATCATGCTGCAGTTCACTGGCAGCGGGCGTTGACCAATCCTGCGGCAAATCTCTCGACTCGGCCGAAAATGTTGTAAAGTGGCCACATGATTGAGCGCCAGAACGCGCCAGAGGGATTGGCCCCAGAGTGACGGACAACACGCTCTACCGTCTGATTATCGCCGACGACCATCCGCTGTTTCGCGGCGCGCTGCGCGAAGCCGTGAGCGGCATGTTCGCGCGCGTCGAGTTTTCGGAAGCCGGCTCCTTCGATGAAGTGTCGAAGCTCTTGGACAATGGCGCTGAGGTCGACCTGATCCTGCTCGACCTGTCGATGCCCGGCGTGCGCGGTTTTTCCGGACTGATGTATCTGCGCGCCCAGTATCCCGGGGTTCCGGTGGTGGTGGTGTCCGGCAATGACGACCCGGCCGTAATCAGGCGTTGCATGGACTTCGGAGCATCGGGCTTCATTCCGAAGACTCTGGATACCGACGGGATGCGCGCAGCGATTGCAGCAGTGCTTAATGGCGGTCTGTGGACGCCGCCCGATGTCGATCTGGAGGCCGGGACCGACGCCGAGACGTCTGCGCTGCTGTCCCGGCTCGCAACATTGACGCCGCAACAGGTCCGGGTGCTGATGATGCTGTCGGAGGGCCTGCTCAACAAGCAGATCGCCTACGAGCTGTCGGTCTCAGAGGCGACCGTGAAGGCTCACGTCTCCGCGATCCTGCAGAAGCTCGGGGTCGAGAGCCGCACGCAGGCCGTGATCGCCGCCTCTAAGATCGAGGTCGGCCAGTGGCCTCAGGCCCTGGCCGAGCACTGAACCCTTCCTGTCATTGCCGGGCCCGTGCCGGCGATAATCGGTCGAAACCTATTCTGCAGCGGTCGCGTGCTGGATCCGCCATTGCGCCAGCAAGGCGCGGAGCGCGGCAGGCTTCACCGGCTTGTTGAGGATCGGCACATCTCGCGCTCTCGCCTCGTCACGCACGCGCAGCGTACGGTCGGCTGTAATGAGGATCGCAGGCAGGTCTGCACCGAAGCGCTTGCGCAATTCGACGATTGCATCGATGCCGTTGCCGTTGTCGAGGTGATAATCGACGAGAAGTCCGCTCAGGATCGGCCTCGCCGCTTCGATCGCCGCGACTGCTCCAGGGAGATCGGCAGCTTTCAGGACCTGGCAACCCCATCCGCCGAGCAGCGCTTCCATGCCGTCCAGAATCTGCGGATCGTTGTCGATGCAAAGCACCGCCATGCCCGACAATTGCGCCGGATCGACTCGCATCGGGCCGCGCTGCGGCGCACTCGCACTGATCGCCGCAGTTACCGGAACCTCAACGGAGAAAACCGAACCGCGCCCCGGCTCCGACTTCAAATGAACGGTATGGCCGAGGACACGGCTGATGCGCTCCACGATCGACAGGCCAAGTCCCAGGCCGCGGGCGACCTTCGCGCCATCCTGCAGGCGGTGAAATTCCCGGAAAATCGCTCGTGTCTGCGCCTGCGGTATCCCGAGCCCGGAATCGCACACTTCAATTCGCAGACTGCCATTGCGCCGCCGGCACCCGACAAGAACCTTTCCCTTCGGGGTATATTTGATTGCATTCGAGATCAGATTCTGGAGAAGCCGGCGCAACAGCCGGCGGTCCGAACGGACCGTCGCACTCGAACGAACAAAGGTCAGTTCGAGGCCCTTCTCGCGTGCAAGCGGTGCGAACTCGACTTCGAGCTGACGCATTAATTCGTCGATCCGGATCGAGCCGATCTCAGGCTTCATTGCGCCGGTATCGAGCCGCGAGATATCGAGTAACGCACCAAGAATTTCCTCGACCGCATCGAGCGAGGCATCGATGTTGCTGACCAGCCGGCCCGCCTCGCCATGCCCCTGGCGTTCGACCAGCGAAGTGACATAGAGACGCGCCGCATTCAGTGGTTGCAGGATGTCGTGGCTTGCGGCCGCAAGAAAGCGCGTTTTGGAGATGTTGGCCTCTTCGGCGTCCGCTTTGGCGCGCGCCAGTTCGGCATTGAGCCGCGTCAGCTCGGTGGTACGCTCACGCACCCGCTGCTCCAGCGCTTCGGCCGCTTCCACGCTCGGCGTGACGTCAGTAAACGTCGTGACGATACCGCCGCCCGGCATCTTGTTGGCGCGCACTTCGAGGACCAGCCCGCGTTCGGTGAAGCGTTCGAAAAACGGCTCCGATCCCTCCGCGTAGCGCCTCAGGCGTTCTTCTACCAGTGCGTCGATGTCGCCTGCACCGAACACCCCACGCTCGGCATGAAGCCGCAGGATTTCATCGATCCTCGTTCCGATGCCAATCATGTCGCGCGGAAGATCGAGGATTTCGCCGAAAGTCCGGTTCCAGCAAACGAGCTGCAGATCCTTGTCGAAGACCGCAATGCCTTCGCTGACGTGCTCCAGCGCGGTCTGCAGGATTTCGCGGTTGTAATGGATCGCGGCGTTGGCATCGTCGAGCAGCTTCAGCGCGGCGCGCGTCGAGACAGTGCGCTTGCGTAAAAGCAGCGACAGCACGAGCCGCGAAGACGCCGCGCCGATCGCGGACGCCAGCAGATGCTCGGCATGCTGTAGCAATTGGAAATCGGCGGAACTGCCGGGCGTCAGATCGATGCGCTTTGCCGCCGCAAAGCTTTCGAATGACGAGCGCGTACGTTCCTCACCAATATAGCGCGCCACCGCCGTAGTCAGCTCGTCGACCGTCACCGCCGAGCGCCACAGCCGGAAACTCGGCGCGGGCGCGGAATCCGGCACAAACAGATCGGCCTGCACACGCTCGATCGCCTCTGGCGCACGGCTTAACGAGAATCCGATATACGCCATGATGTTCAGCGCGAGGCTCCAGAATACGCCGTGCGCGAGCTGCGGCAGATCCAGCCCGAACAGCGCCGTCGGCCGCAGGAACCAGATCCCGAACGGACCGTCGGTCAGAACCGAGGCATTGACCAGGCCGGTACCGACCGCACTCGGCAGCAGCAGCGTGTAGAACCAGACGATGACTCCGACGGTGAGGCCGGCGATCGCACCGCGCGCCGTGCCTTGCCGCCAGAACAATCCGCCGAAAAACGCAGGCGCGAGCTGCGCCACGGCCGCGAATGAGAGAAGGCCGATCGCCGCGAGCTGGGCATCGCCGACCGAGCGGTAATAAAGATAGGCGAGGACCAGAATAAGAAAAATTGCGATTCTGCGAACGCGCAGCAGCAACTCGCCGACATCACCCTGGCCGGTCACGAATTCGGAGCGCCGCTTGAGGAAAAACGGCATCACGAGATCGTTCGACACCATGATGGCAAGCGCGACCGATTCGACGATCACCATGGCGGTCGCGGCCGACAATCCGCCGATGAACGCTGCAATGGTGAAAAACGCTGCATCGGCCGACAGCGGCAGCGCCAGCACGAACATGTCGCTGTCCACCGTCCCGGACGGAAATGTGAGCAAGCCGGCAAGAGCGATCGGAACAACGAACAGATTGATCAGCACGAGATAAAGCGGGAATAGCCAGCGCGCACGTTTGATCTCTGCCTCTGAGTGGTTCTCCACCACCGTCACATGGAACTGCCGCGGCAGAAGGATGATTGCGACCGTCGACAGCATGGTCATAGCGATCACGGTCGAGAAGTTCGGCGGCGTGGTCAGTACCGCCGCGGTATCGGAGCGGCTCATTGCCCGCGAAAACAGATCCGCCGGACCGCCGAACATCCAGTAGGTCACGAACAGACCGACAGCGAGGAACGCTGCAAGCTTGACGATCGATTCCGTTGCGATCGCCAGCATCAGGCCGTCCTGATGCTCAGTGGCGTCAATATGGCGGGTGCCGAACAGGATCGCGAAAGCCGCCATCGCCAGCGCCACGAGCAGCGCAGTATCGCCGAGAACATTCGGAGTGAATTGCGGCGCAACATGCGCGAATACCGTCCCGAACATCGCGGACACGGCTTTCAGCTGAAGCGCGATATAGGGGATGGTGCCGGCAATCGCGATCAGGGCCACGAGCGCAGCAACCGATTGACGCTTGCCGTAGCGGGCGGCGATGAAGTCGGCGATCGAGGTGATATTCTGCCTCTTGGCGAGCCGCACGACCCGCAGCACCAGCGGGGTGCAGAGACCAATCATCAGAATTGGGCCGATATAGATCGTGAGGAAGTCGAAACCCGATTTCGAGGCCAGACCAACCGACCCGAAAAAGGTCCAGGATGTACAATAGATCGCGAGGCAGAGCGGATAGATCAGGAGCCGCGAACGATCGCCCCGGGCATAGGCCCGCAGCCGGTCCCCATAGCTCGCGACAACGAACAGCAGGCCGATATAGCCCAGCGCAATCGCGATAACGACCCAGCCTTGCAGCATCATGGCCTTTGCCCCTTCGAGGGCTGCCCAACTGCCAGTAAAACATCACAATTTCCGGTTCATGGCTACCGCGGAACCGGATCTGGCCTTTCCAGAATCCCCCGATCCGCCTTATCGTTAACGGCTGTCCGGGGAGAGGAGCCGTGCATGAAAAAAATGCTCAGTGAGTTTCGAGAATTCGCCATCAAGGGCAACGTGGTCGACCTCGCGGTCGGCGTGATCATCGGCGCGGCTTTCGGCCGGATCGTTGAATCGATCGTCGGCGACATGGTGATGCCGATCTTTGGCGCCATCGGCGGACTCGATTTCTCGAACTATTTCATCGCGCTCTCCAAGGATATCACCGCTACAAATCTTGCCGACGCCAGGAAGCAGGGACCGGTCATCGCCTGGGGCAATTTCCTGACTGTCGCCATCAATTTCGCGATTGTCGCGGGCGCCCTGTTCTTTGTGGTGAAGGGGATCAACTACCTGCGCCGTATGGCCGCGCAGGAGCCGGAGGCCGCCAAGACGGTGGAGCCACCGCGGCAGGAAAAGCTGCTTGAAGAAATCCGTGATTTGCTTGCGAAAAAGTCCTGACCGCCGGCTCGCAGACGCGGGCTGATACCCGCACGCAACATCTACACACAGTAGAACGGACAAGCGCTTCTTACCCCTATGTTCCGCCGGTAAAAGCCTCTAGTTTCCCGGCGGAATTTCTCGGGGGATCAATGATGGTTCGCATTTTTTTGGCGGCGGCGCTCATCGCGATGTCGGTGATGACCTTCACGCCGGCGGCACATGCGACGCGCTCGCTGGAAGACGTGCTGGCGCGGCTTGAAGCACTCGAAAAGGAGAATGCCAGCCTGCGTAAGCGGGTGCAGCAGCTGGAAGCGACGAAACGCGAGCGGCCGGCCGTGGCATCGCTGCCGGCAACCGCTCCCGCCCCGTCCGGCAGGGCGGTGCGGTCCACCGCAACGCCACCATCGGCAGCGGCGCTGGCGCCTGCGGCCCGCCAGGCCTATGCCATGACCTCACCGGTCGAGGCCCGTAACTGGACGGGTGCTTATCTTGGCCTGTCCGGTGGCATGCGACGTGAAGATCACACCTGGACAACCAAGTCGTTCGGGGGGGTCTTCGCGGCAATTCCGAATAGCCAGGATTTCAATGACACCACGGCAAGATTTGGCGGATTCGTCGGATACAATTTTCAACTCACACCAAGAATTGTGGCAGGCATCGAAGCAGATTTCGCCTGGGGTAAGACCAGTACCGGAACCAGCCACGGTATCCCGGGCACCGGCGGCTTTCCGTTTCCGTACATCGTGAACGATACAAGCTCATTCGAGACCAATTGGGACGCAAGCCTGCGCGCCCGCATCGGAGCTCTCATCACGCCAGACACGCTCGTCTATCTGACCGGCGGTGCGGCTTGGCAGCGGATCAAGGCGCAGACCACTTGCGACGCGACCCTCTCCCCTGTTTGCTCCACCAACAGCCTGATTGACACAAAGAGCGACACGCTCACCGGCTGGACCCTCGGCGCCGGCGTCGAATCCGCGCTGACTGGTGGCTGGACCGCGCGCATTGAATATCGCTACTCCCAATATGGCGATTTCAACCACCTGTTCTTTCCGCTGCCGGGCTGCCTCTGCGAGGGCAATCTCGACACCTCGATCTCCCTCTCCACGCATACATTCATCGCAGGTATCGCCTACAGGCTCGGGGGATATTGACGGAAGGGCCCAAAAGCGGTCACCACGATGCGGTGACAATCGCGCCCGACACTCCGGCCGATCCGGCCGCCTTGATCCCGGCCTTGCGTGCGCCAGCGCGCGAGGCTCCCGTCAGCGGCATCGTCGAGATCATGAAATACGGCCGGGCGCGCGGCGGCGTTATGGGCCTGTGGGCCGGCGAAGGCGATACGCCGACGCCCTCCTTCATTGCCGAGGCGGCCAACCGCGCACTCGCCGGCGGCGAGACTTTCTACACCTGGCAACGCGGCCTCCCCGATCTGCGCGAGGCGCTGGCGCGCTATCACACAAGGCTCTACGGACGCGCCTTCTCTGCCGATGAATTTTTCGTCACCGGCTCAGGGATGCAGGCGATCCAGATCACGCTCGCTATGACTGCCACCGCCGGCAGCGAGGTCATCATCCCGACACCGGCCTGGCCGAATGCGGCCGGTGCTACCGGGTTGATCGGTGCGCATCCGGTCGAAGTTCCGATGCAATTCGGCAATGCCGGCTGGACACTCGACATCGATCGGCTTGCGGCAGCGGTCAACGAGCGCAGCCGCGTCATTGTCATGGTCACGCCGTCCAATCCGACCGGATGGACCGCGACACATGAGGATCTGCGCGCCGTGCTTGCGCTCGCACGCAAGCATGGTTTGTGGATCGTCGCGGATGAGACCTATGCCCGCTTCTGGTATGGCGAGGGCAAACGCGCACCCTCCTTTCTCGACATCATGACGCCCGAGGATCGCATCCTGTTCGTCAACACCTTCTCCAAAAACTGGTGCATGACAGGCTGGCGCATGGGCTGGATCGTCGCGCATCCGTCGCTTGGTCAGGTGGTCGAGAATATGATCCAGTATTCGACCTCGGGCGTCGCGCAATTCATGCAGCGCGCTGGGGTCGTAGCGCTCGACCAAGGCGAGAATTTCGTCGAGCAGCAGGTCGCGCGCGCAAGGGCGAGCCGCGACACCGCCTGCGAGATACTCGGAACGACCGGCCGCTGCCGCTTTACGCCGCCGCAGGGTGCGTTCTATCTGTTTTTTTCAGTCGATGGCGAACCCGACAGCGAAAGGCTGGTGCGCCGCCTTGTCGACGAGGCGCGTGTCGGGCTCGCGCCTGGCACAGCGTTCGGCAAGGGCGGAAAGAACTTCCTGCGGCTTTGTTTTGCGCGCGATCCTGACCAGATCAAGGACGCATGCGAGCGGATTGCGCGGGTGGTGTCGTAAGGTGGCAGGTCTCGTGCCCCGGACGAGGTGCAGCGCACGCAGATAAGTCTACGCAATCCGTATACAATTGATTGCGTGCGGTGGCCCGCAGAGCCGGGGCCCAGCAAGTTTTCATGGATCCCGGTTCTGCAGCGCACCGTTTCACGCTGCGCAGCGCCCGGGACAAGAGAGCAACTTACGCCGCCGCCCTCTCTGCTTTTGGCGCAAACCGACCGTAGAAGGTCTCGTCCTTGGATGCGAGATCGCGCAGCAGCGCGTTCGGGGCAAAGCGCGCACCGAACTTCTTCTCCAGCGCATCGCACAGCGAGACAAAAGTCTTCACGCCCATGAAGTCGATATAGGACAGTGTGCCGCCGGTGAATGGTGCGAAACCGAAGCCGAGGATCGAGCCGACATCGGCCTCGCGCACATCGGTCAGCACGCCTTCCTCGAAGCAGCGCGCGGTCTCCAGCGCCTGAATCGCCAGCATGCGCTTTTTCAATTCGTCGACATCGATGGTGTCAGCATCGAGCGTCGTCTGCTGAAGGCCGGCAAGGCCCGGCCACAGCGTCTTCTGCCCCTTCTCGGGATAATCGTAGAAACCCTTGCCGTTCTTGCGGCCGAGGCGGCCATGCTTTTCCACCATAGCCTCAAGCAACGCCTTCTGGCGCGGATCGACGGCGCCCTTGCCGAGATCAGCTTCGGTCGCCTTCAAAATTTTCCAGGCCAAATCGACCGCGACCTCATCGTTCAGCGAGAGCGGGCCGACCGGCATGCCGGCCATGCGTCCGACATTCTCGATCATCGCCGCGGGCACACCTTCCATCAGCATCAGATGGCCCTCGCGGATATAGGTGCCGACCACACGCGACGTATAGAAGCCGCGCGCGTCGTTGACCACGATCGGCGTCTTGCGGATGGCGCGCACGAAGTCGAGCGCCATGGCGAGCGCCTCGTCGCCGGTCTTCTTGCCCATGATGATCTCGACCAGCATCATGCGCTCGACCGGCGAGAAGAAGTGGATGCCGATGAATTTTGCCGGATCCTTCGCAGTCTCAGCGAGCGATGAAATCGGCAGTGTCGAGGTATTGGACCCGAATATTGCGTCCGGGACCACCGCCTGGGCTTTCGCGGTCGCCTCCGCCTTCACCTTGCGATCCTCGAACACCGCCTCGATCACGAGATCGCAGCCTTTCAGCGCATTGTAGTCCGGTGTAGCGGTGATCCGCGCGAGCAGCGCGTCGCGCGCCGCTGCAGTGGCGCGCCCCTTGTTGATCTGCTCGGTCATCAGCTTGTGCGACAGCGCCTTGCCCTTGTCGGCTGCCTCCTGATCGCGGTCGATCAGCACCACATCGAGCCCAGCCTGTGCGCTGACATAGGCGATCCCGGCGCCCATGAAGCCAGCTCCGAGAATACCGACTTTCTTCAACTTCGACGGTGGAACGTTTGCTGGACGGCGCGCGCCCTTGTTCAATTCACCCATCGAGACAAACAGCGTGCGTATCATCGCCGCCGCTTCCTTCGAGCGCAGGATATGCGCGAAGTAGCGAGACTCGACGGTCAGCGCGAGATCGAAGGGCAATTGCAAACCGTCGAACACCACCTGCATGATGGCGCGCGCCGCGGGATAATTGTCGTAGGTCTGCTTGCGATACAGCGCGTTCGCAGGCGAGAACACCATCATCCCGGCCTTCGACCAGACAGGCCCGCCCGGATTCTTGAAACCCTTCACGTCCCACGGCGCTTCGGCCTTGCCGCCAGCCTTAATCCAGTCTTTCGCCGCCTTGATGAGATCGGCCGCGGGGACCACATTGTCGATCAGCTTCATGCCCTTGGCGCGCGCCACCTTGAGCTGATCGCCTTTGGCCAGAAACTGCAACGCATCGGCGGGCAGCATCATGCGTGAAATGCGGGTCGTACCACCGGCCCCGGGGAATAATCCGATCTTGATTTCGGGAAGCCCGACGCGGGTCTTGTCGTTGTCGGCCGCCACGCGGTGATGACAGGCGAGACAAAGCTCGAAGCCGCCGCCCAGTGCGGTTCCGTTGATCGCCGCGACCCACGGCTTCCCGCAGGTTTCGATCCGGCGGTAAAGCTGAGAGAGCTTGCGGCTTTCCTCGAACAGCTTCTTTGCCGCCGCCTCCTCTCCGTGCGTTTTCACCATTTCGGTGAACATACCGCGCATTGTGTTGAGCAGCGTCAGATCCGCGCCTGCGCAAAATGTGTCCTTGCCCGACGTGATGACAACCCCCTTCACCTTGCCGTCGGCGGTGGTTGCTTCGACCAGATCGGACAATTCCTGAATGGTTGCGATATCGATGACATTCATCGAGCGGCCGGGCGCATCCCACGTGATCGTTGCAATGCCGTCAGCGTCGGTATCGATGGCGAAATTCCTGGTCATGCAATCACCTCGCCGTTCTTGCGCATGAAGCGTACGCCGCTCTCGGATTTTTCGCCCTTCATATCGACGTCGGAATAATGAAACCGGTCGGTGGGCGCCCGCGTCCCGATTTCGAGATAGACGACGTCCGCCTGCGACTTGTTGACCAGACAATGTCCGTTCGGCACGCCGGCCTTGAAGCCCGCACTGTCGCCTGCGCGCAGGATTGTCTCGCCGCCATCCTCGCAAAGTGTCGCCTCGCCTTCCAAGACATACACGAATTCGTCCTCGGTCTCGTGCCAGTGCCGCAGCGCGGAGGCAGCGCCGGGCTTGAGCCGCGTCAGATTTACACCGAACTGGGTCAACCCTGCTTCATTGCCTAGCACGGTCTTGATCCGGCCCTCGGTGAAGCTGGCATATTCCTTCGGATAGATTGTCGTGGTGCGCACCGCGCATTTCGAAATATCGATTTTCGGCATCTGCGCCTGCTCACACCCGTTCGATGATGGTCGCCGTGCCCATGCCGGCGCCGATGCAAAGCGTGACCAGAGCTGTACTGAGATCGCGGCGCTCCAGCTCGTCGAGCACAGTGCCGAGGATCATCGCGCCGGTCGCACCGAGCGGATGTCCCATCGCAATCGCCCCGCCATTCACATTGATCTTGTCATGCGGGATGTCGAACGCCTGCATGTATCGCAGCACGACGGATGCGAAGGCCTCGTTCAGCTCCCACAGATCGATGTCGGCCACCGACATGCCGGCCTTCTTCAGGACCTTCTGCGTCACCGGGATCGGACCTGTCAGCATGATGCCGGGCTCGGACCCGATATTGGCAAACGCCTTGATACGCGCGCGGGGCTTCAGCCCAGCCGCCGCCCCGGCCTCCTTGTTTCCGATCAGTACGGCCGCTGCGCCATCGACAATGCCGGACGAATTTCCGGCGTGATGCACATGGTTGACCTCCTCCACTTCGGGATAGCGCTGGGTGGCTACCGCGTCGAAGCCGCCGAGTTGCCCGATCTCGACGAAGGACGGCTTGAGCGAGGCCAGCGACTGCATGGTCGTCCCCGGCCGCATATGTTCGTCGCGATCGAGCAATGTGATGCCGTTGACGTCCTTTATCGGCAGAATCGAGTTCTTGAACCGGCCGTCGGCCCAGGCTTCCGCCGCGCGCCGCTGACTCTCCACCGCATAGGCATCGACGTCGTCGCGGGAGAAGCCGTATTTCGTGGCGATCAGATCGGCTGAAATCCCCTGCGGCATGAAATAGGTCGGGATCGCCGCCATCGGGTCCATGAACCAGGCGCCGCCCGATGCGCCGATGCCGACCCGGCTCATCGATTCGACACCGCCGCCGATCGTCATGTCGTGCTGGCCGCTCATGACTTCGGCCGCAGCGAAGTTCACCGCATCGAGGCCCGACGCGCAGAAGCGGTTGATCTGAATGCCGGGTACATGCTCGCCATAGCCCGCGAGCAGCGCGGAGATGCGTGCCACATCGCCGCCGGCCTCGCCGATCGGATCGACGCAGCCCATCACCACGTCGTCGACCAGTTCCGGATCGAGATTGTTGCGTTCGCGCACGCCCTTCAGCACCTGCGCGGCGAGATTGACCGTCTGCACCTCGTGCAATGATCCGTCGGCCTTGCCGCGCCCGCGCGGCGACCGCAGATGATCGTAGATGAAGGCGTCGGTCATTACAGACTCCTTGCGATCAAGAGCTTCATAATCTCGTTTGTGCCCGCATAGATGCGCAATACCCGCGCATCCCGGTACATTCGCGAGATCGGATATTCGTCCATATAGCCATAGCCTCCGAACAATTGCAGGCAGCGGTCAATCACTTTTGCCTGCACGTCAGTGGACCAGTATTTGATCATCGACGCGGTGACGGTGTCGAGTTCGCCTCTGATATGGCGCTCGATGCAATGGTCGAGAAACACCTTGGCCGCCGTCGCCTCGGTCTTGCATTCGGCGAGCACGAACTGCGTATTCTGGAAATCAATGATCTTTTTGCCGAAGGCCTGGCGGTCCTTGACGTAGTCGATGGTCAGCCGCAGCGCGCGCTCCATCATCGAGACTGCGTGGATGCCGACGATCAGCCGCTCCTGGGGCAATTCCTGCATGAGCTGGGCGAAACCCTGGCCTTCCTGCGTGCCGAGCAGATTCTCCGCCGGCAGCTTGACGTCCTCGAAGAACAGTTCGGAGGTGTCGTTTGAATCAAGCCCGAGCTTCTTGAGCTTGCGGCCGCGCCGGAAGCCCGGCGCATCCGCGGTCTCAACCACGAACAGCGAAACACCCTTCGCGCCCGCCGAGGGATCGGTCTTGGCGACAACGATAATGAGATCGGCGTGCTGGCCGTTGGTGATGAAAATTTTCGAACCGTTCAGCACATAGCCGTTGCCTGATTTCCTCGCGGTCGTTCGCACGCCCTGCAGGTCGGAGCCAGTTCCCGGTTCTGTCATTGCGATGGCGCCGACCATCTCGCCGCTCGCCATCTTCGGCAGCCAGCGCCTTTTCTGCTCCTCGGTGCCGTAATGCAGAATGTAGGGCGCGACGATGCCCGAATGCAGCGGAGCGCCAAAACTGTCGAAGCCGCACAGCGCGAATTCTCTGTTGATCACCGCTTCATGCGCGAAAGACCCGCCGGCGCCGCCATATTCCTCCGGCATCGCCGCGCACAGAAGCCCGGCCTCGCCGGTCCGGTTCCAGACCGCGCGGTCATAAATCCCGGCTTCGTTCCAGCGCTCGATGTTGGGGGCATATTCCGCCGCCATGAAGCGGCGGGCCTGATCTTCCAGCAGAATAAGCTCTTCCGTCATCCATGACGGCCGCGGCAGGTTCAGGACGTCCATTGGCGATTCTCTCCCGGGAAGAGATTAGGCTCCCCGGATGACGCGCGCGAGACCGGCGTGACGCTTTTTCGATGGTGCAAAGCGAAAGCCGCGCTATACACCCTCCCCGCATAGCGCAAGACACCATGGCTCCCCTGATCCAGCTGCGCGACATCGCGCTCACCTTCGGCGGCACACCGCTCCTGACCGCGGCCGATCTCTCGGTTTCCGAGAACGAGCGGGTCTGCCTGGTCGGCCGCAACGGCTCGGGCAAATCGACGCTTCTAAAGATTGCCGCCGGCATGATCGAACCGGACCGCGGCAGCGTCTTCGTCCAGCCGGGCGCCACCATCCGCTATCTGCCCCAGGAACCTGATTTTACCGGTCACGCCACCACGCTGTCCTATATCGAGGCCGGGCTCGCACCGGGCGACGATCCCTATCAGGCCCGCTTCCTGGTCGAGCAACTTGGCCTGACCGGCGCGGAGGCCCCGGCGCATCTCTCCGGCGGCGAAGCGCGCCGCGCCGCACTCGCCCGCGTGCTCGCGCCCAATCCCGATATTCTCCTGCTCGATGAGCCGACCAACCATCTCGATCTCACCACCATCGAATGGCTGGAAAGCGAACTGAAAAGCCGCCGCTCGGCACTTGTGCTCATCAGCCATGACCGGCGTTTCCTCGAAACCCTGTCGCGCGTCACGGTCTGGCTCGATCGCGGCCGCACCCGGCGGCTGGACATCGGCTTCAAGGATTTCGAAACGCGGCGCGATGAAATCCTGGCGGAAGAGGAACGCGAGCAGCACAAGCTGGACCGCAAGATCGTCGCGGAAGAGCATTGGGTACGCTATGGCGTGACCGCGCGCCGCAAGCGCAACATGCGACGCATGGGCGAATTGCAGGCGCTGCGGCAACGGCGGCGCGATTATCGCGGCTCTCTCGGCAAAGCCAGCATCAGCGTCGCAGAAGCCGACAAATCCGGCGCACTTGTCATAGAAGCGAAAAATATTTCCAAGTCCTATGACGGCCGTCCGATCGTCAAGGATTTCTCGACGCGCATCAATCGCGCGGACCGTATCGGTATCGTCGGTCCGAATGGCAGCGGCAAGACCACGTTGCTATCGATCCTCACCGGCACGCTGCAGCCGGACGAAGGCTCGGTCCGCTTCGGCGCCAATATCGAGATGGCCTCGCTGGAACAGGATCGCGACAGCCTCAATCCGGACTGGACGCTGTCGGAAGCACTGACTGGCGGCCGCGGCGACACCGTGTCGATTGGCGGACAGACGAAACATGTCGTGGGCTACATGAAGGACTTCCTATTTTCGCCGGAACAGATCCGCACACCGCTGCGTGCGCTGTCCGGCGGCGAGCGCGGCCGGCTGATGCTGGCCCGCGCGCTGGCGAAGCCTTCGAACCTTCTTGTGCTCGACGAACCGACCAACGATCTCGATCTCGAAACCCTTGACGTTCTTGAAGAGACCCTTGCCGACTATTCCGGCACCGTGATCCTGATCAGCCACGACCGCGATTTCCTCGATCGCGTGGTGAATGCCGTGATCGTGCCGGAAGGCGGCGGCGTCTGGACCGAATATGCCGGCGGCTATTCCGACATGCTGGCGCAGCGCGGCGCTGACATTGCATCGACCAAGCCGGCACGCGAGTTTCCGTCAAAAGAGAAAAAGGCGGTGGCCGCGACGGACGATTCGCCGACAGCAGCAAAGCCGAAGAAGAAACTCTCATTCAACGAGAAATACGCGCTCGACAATCTGCCGAAGCAGATCGCGAAGCTGGAAGCGGAGATCAGCGCTCTGCAGAAGACGCTGGACGACCCTAGTCTCTTCACTCGCGATCGCAAGGCCTTCGATGCAGCGACCGAAGCCATGGCAAAAGCGCAAGCCGACCTCGCTGCAGCCGAGGAGAAATGGCTGGAGCTCGAAATGCTGCGCGAACAAATCGAAGGGTAGCGGCGCCTCACATCACCGGATTCATGATTCCGAGTGCGCCTAGCGTCAGCAGCACGTAGCGTGCCGTCTTTGCGATCGTCACCAGAATGAGGAACGACCAGAACGGTTCGCGCAGAAAGCCGGCCGCCACCGTCAGCGGATCGCCGATCACCGGCGCCCAGCTCAAGAGCAGCGACCAGCGGCCATAGCGGTGATACCACCCTTGCGCCTTGTCGAGCGCTTTCGGTGACACCGGAAACCACTTGCGGTCGCGAAAGCGCTCAGCAAAGCCGCCGAGCAGCCAGTTCACACAGGAGCCGAGAATGTTGCCTGCGCTTGCAACCGCGATCAGCAGCAGCGGCGAGAACTTGCCGGTCAACAGCAGCCCGACAAGCGCCACTTCGGAATGCGCAGGCAGGATGGTGGCGGCGACGAACGCCACCGCGAACAGGCCGGCATAGGCCGCCAGGTCGCTCATGCCGGCTGCACCTGTCCCGACGACGCCAGATAGCGCATCGCGCCCTTGCCTGCGGCCAATGCGGTCGCAAAACAGGCCTGCAGCAGATAGCCCCCGGTCGGCGCTTCCCAGTCCAGCATTTCGCCCGCGACGAACACCCCGGGCCTCTTCTTCAGCATGAAAGACTCGTCGATCTCGTCGAAACGGATACCGCCGGCACTGGAGATTGCGCGGTCGATGGATGCGAAGCCCGTCAATAGCACCGGCACGGCTTTCAGCAACGCCGCCATGGCATCCGGTTCAAGCACGCCGAGCTTTCCTCTTGTCGCTTCCTGCGCAAGCGCAATTGCGGCCGGCGACAACGACAGAGTCTTGCGCAGTACGTTCGCCAGCGATTGTTTCGCGCGCGGTGCACGCAGCCTGCGCGCTACCTCGTCGAGATTGAGGTCCGGCAGCAGGTCAACGCTCAGCACTGCCTCGCCGTTGGATTCGACTGTCTCGCGCAACGTTGGCGACAAGGCATAGAGGGCTCCGCCCTCAAGCCCGTCGCGCGTGATGACGGCTTCGCCGCGCACGCGGTTCGCACCAAAGGACAGCGCGATGTTTTTCAAGGGCTGCCCTGCGAAGCGGGTTCGGAGGTGGTCCGACCACGCGGCGCGAAAACCGCAATTCGACGGCCGTAAACGCGAGACTGCAATGCCCTCACGCGCCAGCACATCAACCCATCCGCCATCTGACCCCAGCCGCGGCCAGCTGGCACCGCCGAGTGCGAGCACAGTCACATCCGGTTCCGTACACAGAATGCCATCGGGCGTGGCGAAGGTGAGCGCACCGCGATCGTCCCAGCCGGCCCAGCGATGCCGCAACGCAACCTTGACTCCCATCGCGTCGAGCCGCTGCAGCCAGGCCCGCAACAAAGGTGACGCCTTCATCGCCTTCGGGAACACCCGGCCGCTGCTTCCGACGAACGTCGGCTGGCCGAGTGCTTCGGACCACGACCGCAACTTTTCCGGAGGGAATGCCTCAAGCGCGTGCCGCAGCTGCGGCTGCGCCGGACTGTATCTCGATAGAAATGCCGAAAACGTCTCCGAATGGGTCAGATTGAGCCCGCCGCGGCCGGCCATCAGGAACTTGCGCGCGAGCGAAGGCATTCTTTCATAGATTGTTACTTCAATATTTGCGCGCCCGAGCGTTTCTGCCGCCATGAGCCCGGCGGGACCACCCCCTATGATCGCCGCACGTCTGATCGGAACATCCATCACCTTCATGTGACAGATGTCCCCCGTGGCGGGCAAGTGATCGCGCAACCGTGTCAAATCGGGCAAAATAACGATCATGGCGCGCTTTGCCGAAACCCGGACTTCCATCCAGCGAAGCAGCGTCCCCGGCAGAAAAGTATGAACCTTTGAACGGTATCGCTCGACCAAACCACAGGCCCGCCGGATCTGCCTGCGCCCTCACGCGGTTCCGGAGACGATTGGGTCGCTGCATCCATCCAGGCTGCCATCGCTAACCCACGGTTGAGCTGGGAGAACTGAAATGCTGAGGCTCTTCGCATCCCTATGCGCGGTTCTGGTCGCGCTCGCCTCCGCAATGGTCCCCGCATCCGCCCAGGACCGCTTTGCCCTTGTGATCGGAAATTCGAAATACCGCAGCGTCAGCGCGCTCTCAAATCCCGCGCGCGATGCGGACGCGATCGGGGCGCTTCTGAAGGATGCCGGATTCCAGGTCACCTCGGCGCTCGACCTCGACAAGGCGAGCATGAGCAAGGTGATCCGTTTCTTCACCAACAACGTCGCGGAGAAGCCGGAGAATACCGTCATCCTCATCTATTTCGCCGGACATGGCGTGCAGGTCGATGGCGAGAATTTTCTTGTTCCCGTCGATGCGACCATCGCCCGCGAGGCCGATGTTCCGCTCGAAGCGATGCGGATGGCCGATCTCATGGCGATGCTTGAGACCGTCCGCAGCAAGACGCGGATCGTGATCCTCGATGCCTGCCGCGACAATCCGTTCGGTGACATCGCCAAGACCGCGCCGCGCGGACTTGCGCTGGTCAACGCGCCGGCCGGCACGCTGCTCGCTTATTCCACATCGCCCGGACATACCGCCGAAGATGGAAGCGGTACCAATTCGCCGTTCGCGCAGGCGTTGCTGAAGTCGGCGCGCGAGCCTGGACTTCCGATCGAAACCGCGCTCAAGAATGTGCGGCTCGCGGTCCATGGCTCGACCGGCGGACGCCAGACGCCTTGGGAAGTGTCGGCGCTGACCGAGCCATTCTCCTTCTTCCCGGGCGCAGCCGGCATCAAGCCGGCGGCGAGTTCAGACAAGAGCGCCGATCAGTGGCGCAAGGAATTGCAGAGCATGTCCCCGCGCGAGGCGTTCGCGCTCGCGGTACGCGAGAACGATGTCGTAGTCTACGAGCAGTATCTGGCGCTCTATGGCAGCGATCCTCTGGCCGCCGGCCTGCGCTCGATCCTCGATCGCCGGCTGATGATGCTGGCGTGGCAGGAAGCCGTGGCGCTCAACACCGAAGCCGCCTTTGCGGCATTTCTCGCCCGCTATCCGAATACGGACCTGAGCGCGACCGCGCGGCGGCTGCAGCAGCGCGCGCAGAACCGGATGGCGACAGCGTCGGTGCTCGGCGGCGCGCGCGACGGCAATCTGATCCGCGCCGCTGCAACGCCAGGGGGAGCCTGCCCGTGCTCGCAGCCGGGCGCGCCGAACCAGCCGGCCAATCCGGGGGCGCCGCCCCCGGGAACGCGCGCGTCCATTCCGGTCGCGCCGGGTGGGCCGATTGGCGTACCGGTCGGTCCGCTTCCGCCCGGCGGGCCGGTGATCGTGCCGAGCGGGCCGGTCTACGTCCCGGTCGTCCCCGTCATCCCGCCGCGCGTGACCGATCCGGGCCGCATCCGCGACCCGCAGAAACCGGATTACCCGCGACCGGGCGACCGCGGCACCGGCAAGACCGATCACACCAAGCCCGGCAATACGGATACCCGAAGACCGGGCGGCCGTGACATTGGCGTCCGGCCCGGCCATCTCGGGCGCGATGTCAGACGTGTTCCGCCGCGCAACGCATCGCCGCGTATCGCGAATCCTCGCGCGGCCGCACCGCGCATCCAGACACCGCGGGTTCAGGTTCCACCGCGTGGCGGCACCGTTCGCATGGGCGGCAACGCGGCACCGCGCCCGGGAGGCGTTGGCCGGCCGCCGGTCCGCGGAAACCAAGGCAATATCAATGTTCGCTGAGACGGCAGTCCGCATAACGACGCGGCGCTGACCGCTGCGCACTCAATCCTTGCGGAACACCACCGAGGCGAGCCAGCCGGTCGCCAGCGCCATCAATGTCGTGAACAGGCCATACAGAATGCCGTGATTGGCGGCGGCATTCACAATGAACTGCTCGATCCCGACCTTCACGACTTCCAGCGCGGACGATGCCCGTGCGAGCTCGGCCCCGTCGGCAAACAGCCGTACATCGACTTCGTAAGAGCCCACGGGCGCCTCCGCCGGCAGTCGGATGCTGGCGCGGAACAGATTGGGCGTCAGGAACGTGACGCCCTTCGGATCGTTGACATAGAGCTTGCGCTGCTCGCGCAGCCGGATAAGCGCGTCGCGGAAGACGTCATGCTCACCGGACTGGATGCCGGATGTCAGCGCCGGCCGCGGGACCAGATACATGCCGATCCCCTGGCGGCGGAGCAATTCGGCGGATGCGATCTCGTTGACCGGGCGGTTGCTCAGTACGGCGAGATAGGTCGGCGTATTGAGGAAGCTGCGCGATTCGGCGTTCGTCCAGATTCCGAGCACGCGGTCCTTGTGCCGGACCACCAATGTCTCCCGTGGCCCGGCCACCGTGACCACGATGTCGTACTCGCCTTTCCGCGACACCGTCTTGGCATCGCGCTCGATCGAACCGAACAGCACGAGTTCGGTGCCGGTAAAGCTCGATGTCACCAACACCTGATGGCTCGAGAGCGACGTGATCAGCCGTTCCGCGCAGGCGGGCCACGCCGCAAACAGCGAAACCGACAGTGCGATAACGGCGCGCTTCATCATCATCCGGCATCCCCGGTGAAGCGGATCGAGAACAGTTCGGACGGCTGTATCAGCAATTCGAGCGCGAAGCGCACGCCGACACCTAGCACCAGGAGGCCAAGCAGCAGCCGCAGTCTTTCCGCCTTCATCCTCTGACCGGCGCGCGCGCCAAACTGCGCGCCGACCACGCCGCCGACCATCAGAATCAGCGCAAGCAGCGCATCGACCAGATGATTGGTGGCGGCGTGCATGACAGTCGCCGACGCCATCGTGATTAGCGTCAGCACCGTAGACGTGCCGATCACGGTCGCGGTTGGCACCCGGAGGAAATAGATCAGCATCGGGACCAGCAAAAAGCCGCCGCCGATGCCCATCAGAGCGCCGACAAAGCCAATAATAAATCCGATCCCAAGGACCGGGATTGCCGAGACATAGATCTTCGAGCGCTTGAAGCGGACCTTGAACGGCAGACCGTGCAGCCAGGTATGGCTGCCGGGCCGCCGCAACACCACCGGATAGCCCTGATAGGAGCGGATGATCGCACGCAACGCCTCGCTCACCATCATGCCGCCGACCGCGCCCAAGAGCACGACGTAAGACAGCGCAATGACCAGATCGAGCAGATCGGCCGATCGCAGCAGCGTGAACAGCCCTACGCCTCCGGCAGTCCCCACAATGCCGCCCACCAGCAGCATCATCGCGAGCGGCACGTCGATCGCATTCCGCCGCCAATAGCTGATCGCGCTGGAGGCCGACGACGCTGCGATATGGCTCGATACCGTCGCGACCGCGACCGCCGGGACGATGCCGATAAAGATCAGCAGCGGCGTCATGAGGAAGCCGCCGCCAATCCCGAACATCCCTGAAATGAAGCCGACCGCGAGCCCCATGCCCAACAGCAGGAACATATTGACCGGGAGTTCTGCGATCGGGAGATAGATTTGCACCGGTTGTGCCAGCCGTCGTTGGCGGGGTGGAGCGCCCCGCGTGATTGCTGCGGCAATAATCCGGCGCGCGGCCGCCGAATGACGCCGCGTTTGTCCCATCCGTACAGGACTGAGAAAATTAGTCGAATGAATTGTCGCCGAAAACTCTGCTTTCCCGGCGATCGCTAAAACGTCGTGACCCGCGCGACACTCCCCGTCCGAGGCTTCTTGACCGGGGCCTGTTCGGCCGCCGGCCGGTCCCAGCCACCGGGAGGTGTCGCAACGTTCACTGCATCGTCGGGCTGCTGCTGGGCGGTGAAGCTTTGGACGGCGGCGCGGGCGGCGGCCAGCGAGGCGGCGTCGATTTTCGACGCAATTTCGTCACGCTTCTTGGCCGCATCCGTGTCACCCTGCAGAGCGGCCAGAGCCAGCCACTTGTAGGCCTCCGAGAGATTCTGTTCCACCCCGATGCCGCGGGCATGCAGGATCGCGAGATTGTACTGGCTGTCCGCAACCCCGTACTCGGCGGCGCGGCGGAACCATTCGGCAGCCGTCTTGTAGTCAGGCTTGCCGTCGATGCCCTCGGCATAAAGCACGGCGAGATTGTGCATCGCCTTGGCATTCCCCTTCTCGGCAGCGGCAATATAGTGGCGGCGCGCGGCGGACAGGTTCTTTTTTACGCCGATGCCTTTTTCGTAGAGGCCGGCAATCCGGAAATGAGCCGGCGCAAGACCGGCCTCGGCGGCGCGTTCCAGCCAGCGCAGACCGGCTTCGGTATTCTGCGCAACCCCACGGCCCTCGATCTGGCGGATACCGACCTCGAATTCCGCCGCCGGCTGACCCTTGGCGGCGGCCGCGCGGAGCGCGGCCGGCAGCTTCTCAGGCAGAGGGGGCAAAGGCCCGCGCGACACGGCTGCGGGCTGCTCGATCGCAGGATTGGCAGGTTTGCTTGCCGGAGCGATCGAGCCGGTCGAAGCCGGTTCCGAGGGAGCTGGCGCCGCCGGCTGAACAACGCTGTGCGGACGCTCGATCACGCCGGACGGCGGCACTGCAAATGTATCGGGCTTTACCGGCAAAGTGACAGGCGCGGCAACGACCGGCGGCTTCTGCGACTCGGGGGCATCGTCCACGTCCGTGATTTCAGGGGCGGAGATCTCCGCCACCGATCGGTTCCCCGGGTCCAGCATATCGATCGCAAGCCGCCCCGCGGCTGCGATCAGGATGATCGCGCTGGCCCCGACGAACAGCGAGCGCACCTTGCGGCCGATCGATTTGCCCTGCTGCGCGTCGGAGGTGTCGTCCTTGGCGGCAGCCACATCGGGCGCTGCGGCCGCGGCAGCCTGCGCCGCGCGGCGCGCCGCCGCAATGAAATTGGTCTGGCCGGGATGATTGGCGCCACCCGGTTTCGCGCCGCCAAGAGCGGCCTCCGATGCCGCAATGCGTTCGGCGGCAGAGGCCGCAGGACGGGCACGCGGCGTGCCGGAGCCGGGCTCGAGCGGAAAATCCGGCGGCAGATTCGGATCGATCGGACTGCGCTCGCGCATCGCCGGCGCCGATGGCCGTGCCGGGGCTGCCTCGGTGGCGGCAGCGGCTTCCGCCTTCTTCAGGGCGTCCAGCATTGCGGAGCGGATCGCGGGTTTCGGAACATCCGGTGCGGCGGATCGCGCGGCCGCGGGCGGCGCCTCGGGCACGGGTGGCTGCCCGATGGGAGCGATGTGGGGTGCCTCGGCCGGCTGCAACGGCAACTCGGCAGCCGGCGCTTCGCGCTTCACCGGCGGGATCGCCGCAGCCATGGACAGCTGCATCGGTTCCTGCACTGGCCCCGGAGCCGCCCCGAGCATGGATCCCGGCATGGGCATGGGCCTTGGCGCCGGCGCTTCCGCCGCAAAGCGGGCTTCGCGGATGCCCTCCTCGATCATGGCCAGGCGGTCGACCAGGTGGCCCAGTGTCGAATGGACAGCTTCAAGCGAGTCCTGCGTGCGGACCAGATCGCGCTTGAGATGATCGACCACAGGCGCCGGATCGCTGACCGGCGCTTGCGCGGGAAGCTGAAACTGGTCGAACCGTGCCTTCAAATCCGCAAAGCCGCGTTCGATGGCGCCCAGCACCGGCAGGTTCGCGATCCGCTGTTCGATCGACAGCAGCGTATCGGAATCGATGCCGCGCGATGCCGCCACCCGTTCAACCTTGGCCGACAGCCCCCTGATTTCCTCGGACAATCCGGCGAGCGTATCGTTCGAGGCGACATTGGCGACAATACTGCGCAGCGCCGCGATCGAGGCTTCCAGCTGCTGCAGCGAGGCCGGATCGGTATAGGCACCCGCCGACTGGTCGAGCCGCTCGGTCAGATTGCGCACCGCCTGCTCGAAGCCCGCGAGGCTTTCCGCCGGCTTGAGGCTGCGGATCGCGTCCCGCACCTCGGCGAGTGAACGCTCCATCCCCGCAATCGCTTCGGGATCGACGCCGGCTGAGCGGCTCAGTTCGATCCGTTCGGCAAGTCTGCGGACCTCCGCTTCCAGCGCGTCGATGGCGCGGCGCGGCATGGCCTCCAGCAGGCGGTTGGAAATCTCCGCGAGATCCTGGCGCAATTCGCGCAGCGCGCCCGAAAAATCCGGCACCGGCTGCCGCAGCGTTTCGATCTGCGCGGTGAGATTGCGGATCTGATGTTCCAGCCCCGACAGATCGAGACTCGGCGCGGCGCGGTGCGGCTCGTCCTGGACAGACGCCTCCGGATAGGATGGCGCCAGCGGCGGGGCGGAAGCGGTCGCGAGCGGCCTGGCTTCGGCCGGCTCGGTGTCGAGGGCGCGGATTCGCGCTGCGATCTGGGCAAAGGCCTCGTCAACATTGCCGGCCGGACTCACTGCCTCAGGTTGTTTCGGCGCAACGTAAGGCGGCGGTGCAGGCGGCGCATAGCCATAGCCTGCAGGCGGCGGAGTCTGACCATAGGACGGCGCCGGATAATGCGGCAGAGGCGCAGCGTAGGACGGCGCCGGCCCCTGCGGATACGGATAGGCGCCAGGCTGCAAATATCCTTGCTGGTAGCCCTGCCCCGCATAACCCGGTGCCGGATAGCCCGAACCGGGATAGGCTGGTGGATAGCCCTGCGGCATCGGCGGCTGCGGCGGATAGCCTTGCGGCGCCGCACCATAGCTTGCCCGCGGAAAGTAATAGGGATTGGGCGCCGGTGCGCGATCGTCTCGCCTGGCACCGTCTTCCGAATTCCGCACGCGCTCGCTCATGATGTGACTCGCATCGCCTGACCGGCTTTCGCGCCCTTGCGGAACCGCGATGTCTTAAAGAATGGGGTCTTGAGAAAACGCGGTCCGCCCCCGGACCAGACTTTTCCGCGTCAGGGTAAACAGGCGGTTAACCGCCGGACTCGCTTGAGAAAAATGCTGGCCGTCGCGCGCCGGAACGAAACGCAATAGCCTAAAGACACCGCACGATTCGGGGGCAAGCGACAGGGGAAAGCGATGCCGGTCTATAACGCGCCCACAGACGACGTGATGTTCCTGCTCAACGATGTGTTCCACATCGAGCGCCACAACAATGTGGCGGGATTTGGCGACGCGACGCCCGATGTGGTCGAAGCCATGCTCGTAGAAGCAGGAAAGCTCTGCTCCGAGGTGCTCGTTCCTCTGAACCGTACAGGCGATATCGAAGGCTGTACGCGCCACGACGACGGAAGAGTCACGACGCCGAAGGGATTCAAGGAGGCGTATGACCGGCTCGTCGCCGGCGGCTGGGTCGGCTTGTCATGCCCGGCCGAATATGGCGGACAGGGACTGCCCGGCACCCTGACCGTCATCATCAACGAATTCCTGGCCTCGGCCAATCTCGCCTTCTCGATGTATTCAGGCCTCGTGCAGGGCGCGGTCGCCGCGATCCTCACGCATGCGAATGACGATCTGAAAAAGAAATTCCTGCCGAAGATGATCGAGGGTGTCTGGGCCGGCACCATGAACCTCACCGAGCCGCATTGCGGCACGGACTTGGGCCTTCTGCGCACCAAAGCGGTGAAGCAGCCGGACGGCTCTTACAAGATTTCCGGCACCAAGATTTTCATCTCGGGCGGCGAGCAAGATCTCACCGAGAACATCATCCATCTCGTGCTCGCGCGCATCGAAGGCGCACCGGCCGGCACGAAAGGCATCTCGCTGTTCATCGTGCCGAAGATCATGGTCAACGACGACGGCACACTCGGCCAGAAGAACGGCGTTAGCTGCGGCTCGATCGAGCACAAAATGGGCATTCACGGCAACGCCACCTGCGTGATGAATTACGACAATGCGACGGGCTATCTGATCGGCGAGGAGAACCGCGGGCTCGCCGCGATGTTCGTGATGATGAACGAGGCGCGGCTCGGCGTCGGCGTGCAGGGGCTCGCACTTTCCGAGGTCGCCTATCAGAACGCGGTGATCTACGCGAAGGAGCGTCTGCAGGGCCGCGCGCTGACCGGACCGAAATTCCCCGACAAGCCGGCCGATCCGATCATCGTGCATCCGGATGTGCGGCGCACGCTGCTCTCCATCCGCGCCTTCAACGAGGCGGCGCGCGCGCTCGTGATCCAGACCGCGCTTTACGGCGATCTCTCGCACCGCTCGCAGGATGGCAAGGAGCGCCAGCATGCCGACGACATGATGGGGCTGCTCACGCCCGTGGTGAAAGGCGTGCTGACCGACATTGGCTTTGCCAACACCGTGAATGCGCAGCAGATGTTCGGCGGCCACGGCTACATTTCCGAATGGGGGATGGAGCAATTCGTGCGCGATGCGCGCATCCCGATGATCTACGAGGGCGCGAACGGCATCCAGGCGCTCGATCTTGTCGGCCGCAAGCTGCCGAAGGACGGCGGCCGCGCGGTGATGGCCTTCTTCGCCGAGGTGCAGGGCTTTATCAATGCGCACAAGGGCAATGACGCGATGAAGCCCTATGTCGAGCCGCTCAACGTGTCGCTCGGCCACCTGCAGCAGGCGACCATGTGGTTCATGAACAATGCGATGAAGAACCCCGACAATGCCGGCGCGGGCGCGACCGACTACATGCACATGTTCGGGCTGGTCGCGCTCGGCCTGATGTGGGGCCGCATCGCGCTTGCCGCGAACGAGAAGCTTGCGGCGGGTGACGCGAGCGCGAACGGCGGACTCGATGCGCAGGCGCTGAAAAACAAGCTGATCGTGGGAAGATTCTTTGCGGAGAAGATGCTGCCTGAGACGGCGGCGCAGCTGAAGCGGATCGAGGCGGGTGCGGGGAGTGTGATGGAGATGGGGGCAGAGGGGTTTTAGCTCGCGCTGCTCAATTCTACTATGGTTGAGAACTATTATTGAAGTTCCGTAGTGAGCATCTCCGAGTTGGCATATTCTCGTGCCCCGGACTGAGTCAGGTGACCGCATGTCCCCAGAAGAGCTTCGCGAGTTCGTTCAGCAATTCCAAGATCATCTTGCGCCGAAGCTCGATACCTATGAGCAAGCGATCTATCTGTATGTCTTCCGGCATTCCCGATTTATCGGAAACGACGAAACGCTTATTGGCTTTAAGTCAGCTCGGGCGCGAATGGCGACAGGCCTGGGAGTCGATGGAACGCCTATGTCCGAGGGCTCTGCCTACAAGAAACTTTCGTCACTTGCCGCGAAGGGCTGCATCCAAATCGTTCAAACCGAGCACAAAGGCACGCGGCTTCGATTGCGCCTTCCGAAAGAGATTGATGGCGTGGTGCCGGAAATTCACCCCACACCACCAGAAATTGATATCGAGACAAGAGACTTCTTCGGTGATCCGGAAAGCCGCCTCGCGATTTTGCAGCGTGAGAACTTTCGTTGCTTTTACACGCTTAAGAAGCTCGATGCGAATTCCTTCGTAGTCGACCATGTCATTTCACGCCCGAATGGCAACAATACCTATCGAAACGTTGTGGCTGCGTCTCGCGAAGCAAATAATCGGAAGGGCGCGCTGGCTGCAGAAGACTTCTTGCGCCAACTTTTCCGCGAGGGCTTGTTATCGGAGGAAGAGCTTATGGAGCGTCTGCAAGCGCTGGCCGATTTAAAGGCGGGCCGCCTGAAACCAGTTATCGAGCAGCCGTAGATGGTGTAACGGGCCTGCCGCCGAGATTGTGGCGGCGGTAGGTGGTCGTCCCTCAAACTGATGGTGTCAATTCAACGGAGTCGGACACGTCCGCTCCAAGCATCATCGAGGGACGACCA
>JBMOOQ010000047.1:0-45773 GCA_049324435.1 Pseudomonadota bacterium | reverse complement strand
GGATCTCGAGATCGACCGGCTGGAGCGTGCCTATGTCGCCAATCTCGAACGGTCCAAGGTCAACATCGTCCGCAGCCGCGCAGTGATCGAGGATTCGCACCGCGTTCGTCTGGTGGCGACCGGCGAGATCGTACGGGCGAAATACATCCTGATCGCGACCGGCGGCTGGCCATCGCATGGCGCGAATATCGCGGGTCTCGAGCACGTCATCTCGTCGAACGAGGCGCTCGACCTCAAGGAGCTTCCGAAGCGAATTCTGATCCAGGGCGGCGGCTATATCGCGGTCGAGTTCGCAGGCATCTTCCGCGGTCTCGGCTCCGAGGTGACGCTGGTCTATCGCGGCGACAATATTTTGCGCGGGTTCGACGACGATGTCCGCGAGCATCTGCGCGGCGAGATGGAAAAGCGGGGCATCAAGATTCTGACCCGCAAGCTGGTCGAGGCGGTCGAGAAAGTCGATCATGGCCTGTGCGTCTCGCTGTCGGACCATGAATCCGTGACCGTCGATCAGGTAATGTTCGCGACCGGACGCCGGCCCAACGTGTCCGGCCTCGGTCTTGAGCGAGCGGGCGTGGCATTGAACGACCGCGGCGCTATCAAGGTCGACAAATTGTCCCGGACTTCGGTTCCGAATATCTACGCCGTCGGCGACGTGACCGATCGCGTTAATCTCACGCCGGTTGCGATCCGCGAAGGCCATGCCTTCGCCGATACGGTCTTCGGCGGCAAGGAGGTTATCGTCGATCACAGCGACATTCCGACCGCGGTGTTTTCCGAACCCGAAATCGGCGTGATAGGGCTGACGGAGACGGAGGCGCGGGAACGCTACGCGCGTGTCGACATCTATAAGTCGAGTTTCCGTGCGATGAAGATGACGCTGGCCGGGCGGGATACGCGGTGCTTCTTCAAGCTTGTGGTGGACGGTGAAAGCGACCGCGTCCTGGGTTGCCACATCGTCGGCCCGGATGCCGGCGAAATGATCCAGTTGGTGGGAATCGCGATAAAGATGAACGCGACCAAGGCGGATTTTGATCGGGTGATGGCGGTTCATCCGACCGCGGCGGAAGAACTGGTCACCATGCGGACCAAGGCTGCGACCTATGTGCGCGAGGCCGCCGAATAGGGCTTGGCTGGCCGGCAGCCTTGTGAAATCCCCGGCAGCGGGCGTTTGTGCTATGGAACCTGCTACCGAAGCACAGGGTACCGGCAGCCGTCGCGGATCAGCATGCAGGGTTGGAAGGCGAAATGCCGGGTGGCCTGGCATGTCTTTGCGATTGCAATTCCGCTGATTGCTGCTGCGCCGGTTCTCGCGCAATCCGCAAATTCGCCGCTCGATATCGAACAACTGCGGCAGCGCGAGATCGTTGTCGGCACCAAGGAAGCTGCGCCTTTTTCGATGAAGTCGCCGGACGGCGAATGGACCGGCATCAGCATCGACCTCTGGCGCCGGATCGCCGATAAGCAGCGCCTCAGGTATCGCTTCGTGGAGCTGGACACGGTGCCGGGACTGATTGACGCGACGGCTGCCGGCAAGGTCGATATTGCTGTCGCAGCACTCACCGTCACCGCCGGTCGCGAGGAGATCCTCGACTTCACCTCCGCATTCTATGCTACCGGCCTCGGCATCGCCGTGCCGACGACGACCGGTGTGGCCGGCTGGGCTCCGGTGGTACGAGCGCTGACATCGTTCGGTTTTCTGCGCGCAGTTTTGGCGCTGATTGGGCTCGCGTTGCTGGTTGGCCTAATTGTCTGGCTGCTGGAACGCCGCCACAACGAAGAATTCGGCGGAGGCGTGACCAAGGGGCTGAGTTCGAGCGTCTGGTGGACCACGGTTGCCATGACTCAGCGCGGCATCGGGCATCAAGGACCGCGGACTTTGCCAGGACGTTTCGTCGCCATGCTCTGGATGGTCGGTTCGATCATCGCCGTCGCGGTATTCACCGCGAGCATCACCTCGGCGCTCACCGTCCGGCAATTGCAGGGCACGGTTCAGGGGGTTACGGACCTGTCGCAGGTGCGGGTCGGCGTCGTCAGCGGCTCATCGACTGAGGAGACACTGCGAAAGCTGCGGATCCGTTTCGAACGCTATCCGAATGCAAAGGCCGGCTTGCAGGCAATTCGTGACGGCAAGCTCGATGCCTTCGTCTACGACCGGCCGCTGCTGGCCTGGACCATCCACCAGGACTTCCGCTCCAGCGTCCAGTTGCTGGATGTGATCTTCGACCAGCAGCACTACGCCTTCGCGGTACCGGCCGGAAGCCCGCTGCGTAAACCGGTCAGCGTGGCGGTTCTGAGCGAGGTCCGCAGCTCCTGGTGGGGCGACACGCTGTACCGGTATCTCGGCGACAAGGGACAATGAGCGGCCGCAGGCGAGCCGTCCGCCGATCCCGAGGGGGATCGCCGGCCGCGAATTTTGCGCCTTCGCGCCCATGGCGGCCTGAACCCGGGGCGGCTATAAGGCGGCCAAGAGAGACGGCGGCCCGGACGTAATCGGGCCCCGGAGGAGTATTGGATATGCCCGAGCGTTGGACGCCCGACAGCTGGCGCAAGAAGCCCATCGTGCAAGTGCCGGATTACCCGGATAAGGCCGCCCTGGCGGCCGTGGAGAAGCAACTCGCGAGCTTTCCGCCGCTGGTCTTTGCAGGCGAGGCCCGCAATCTGAAGAAGCAGCTGGCGCGCGTCTGCGCGGGCGAGGCTTTCCTGCTTCAGGGCGGCGACTGCGCGGAGAGCTTCGCCGAGCATGGGCCGAACAACATCCGCGACTTCTTCCGCGTCTTCCTGCAAATGGCGGTGGTACTGACCTTTGCCGGCGGCTCGCCGGTGGTGAAGGTCGGGCGCATCGCGGGCCAGTTCGCCAAGCCGCGCTCGTCGCCGACCGAGAAGCGGGGCGATGTGGAATTGCCGAGCTATCGCGGCGACATCATCAACGGCAACGACTTCACGCCGGAGGCGCGCATCCCCGATCCGCGCCGGCAGATCGAGGCCTATCGCCAGTCGGCGGCGACGCTGAACCTGCTGCGCGCCTTCGCGCATGGCGGTTACGCCAATCTCGCCACCGTGCATCAGTGGATGCTGGGCTTCGTGAAGGATTCGCCGCAAGCAAGGCGCTATCAGGAACTTGCAGATCGCATCTCCGAGGCACTCGGCTTCATGCGCGCCTGTGGGCTCGATCTCGAAAGCCATCCGGAACTGCGCACGACGAATCTCTATACGAGCCACGAGGCATTGCTGCTCGGCTTCGAAGAGGCGATGACGCGCGTCGATTCGACGAGCGGCGACTGGTATTGTACCTCCGGCCATATGGTCTGGATCGGCGACCGCACGCGCCAGCCCGATCACGCGCATGTCGAATTCTGCCGCGGCATCAAGAATCCGATCGGCCTGAAATGCGGACCCTCGCTCAAGCCCGACGATCTGATCCGCCTGATCGACATCCTCAATCCGGATAACGAGCCCGGCCGGTTGACGCTGATCGGCCGCTTCGGTGCCGAGAAGGTCGGCGAGCATCTGCCGGCGCTCATCCGTGCAGTGAAGCGTGAAGGCAAGCAGGTCGTGTGGTCCTGCGATCCGATGCACGGCAACACCATTACCTCGGTGTCGGGCTACAAGACCCGGCCGTTCGACCGCATCCTGAACGAGGTGAAGGAGTTCTTTGCCGTGCACGCGGCCGAGGGCACCTATGCCGGCGGCGTGCATTTGGAGATGACCGGCCAGAACGTCACCGAATGCACCGGAGGCGCGCGGGCGATTTCGGATGCCGATCTCAACGACCGCTATCACACCTTCTGCGATCCGCGCCTGAATGCCGAGCAATCCATCGACATGGCTTTCCTGGTCGCCGAATTGCTGAAAAAGGAACGCGCGGCGCACGCGAAGCCGATGCCGCAGGTCGCAGGGCTATAGAAATCGTTCTGGCGCGCCGCATCAGGCGCGCCAGAACGGCTTTTCGACCTCCATATTGGCGTCGGTGCGCCCGAGGCCGATGTCATGCAGGTCGCGCTCCGTGAACCGCGCAAGCTGCGTGCGTTCGCGCGATCGCCGGAGCCACGTCTCGACGGTGTGCCAGAGACCGCGGCGTGGCCGTTGTAGGTCGTAGCGCGACAGGCCCATGTCGCGCAGCAGCCGGTCATCATATTCTACAAGCTCGTTGCGGCGCAGCGCCGAGACCAGGCTGACGGAAATGCGCGTCGCAACCGAGCGAACATGGCGCGCAACAAGCCGCAGCATCTGCCGTGCCGCTCGTGAACGCGCAACGCTGATCTGACGCAGGAGCGCAGAACGGTCGAGCCTGCGGACTCGCTCGAAATGGTCGTCGTACAGGTTCCGTTGTTGTTCGTGATCCATGGCCATCGTCCGAATGAGTTGATGGCCAGGCAATCTATCCGCCGCGCTCCGGCAGCGCGCACGACAAGTTCTTCACGGTCGCTGAGACACATTCATCCGTTGTCGGCCGTTGGCGCCTTGAGCTCATCAATCAGCCATTGCCGGAACAGCCGGGCCTCTGGACGCTCGAACACCCGGTCAGACCCGATCAGCCAGTAGGACGTCTCCGCGACGCGCGGTCTTGCGAGGGCGACCAGACGGCCGCTTTCGAGATCGGAATCGATCAGCGGCTTGCGTCCGATTGCGACCCCGAGCCCCGACGCGCCCGCTTCGATCGCAAGCGAGATGGTATCGACTTCCAGCGCAGAATCTTGTTTCTCTGCTCGTTGCCCGCTGCCGCGCCACTCGGTCCATTCATCGGCGGCGGCGACGACACGGATATGCGGCCCGTCGCAAATGATGCGGCGATGATCTTTCGTTCCTGAACGCATCAGGAAGGACGGGGCGCACACTGGCACCGCCTCCTCTCGCACCAGCCGGAGCCAGGTCTGCGTTCCAGATGGTGTCGCGGCGCGGCGGATGGCGAGGTCGATTCCAGCAAGTTCGGTCTCGACCCGGTGCAACGTCGAATCCAGCGTCACGCGGATGTCGGGATATTTCTCGCCGAAGCGACGCAGGCGCGGCAGCAGCCAGCGGCTGGCGAAGGTCGGCGCTGCAGTGATCGACAGCTGCCCTTGCGCGCGGCGTCCCGGCACGCGCGCGGTCGCGTCATGCAGCTTTTGCAACGCGTTCCGGACCCGCGCGGCAAATTCAACGGCATCCGGCGTCGCTTCGAGGCCGCGGGTGCCCCGAATAAATAGCGGACCGCCATACCACCGTTCGATCGTGTCGATGCCATGGCTCACAGCGCTAGGCGTGACATTCAGTTCGTCGGCAGCAAGCTTGAAACTGCGCAGACGCTCCGCCGCTTCGAGAAACCGCAATGCATTGAGTGGCGGGGTATCGTTTGGCAGCTTGAACATCACGCAGACTTTTCGGCAGCCGCCTGCAGCCGCTCCATTTCGTCCTGGAGCCAGCCGAACAGCGCTTCAATGATCGGCTGCGGGTCGGCATTCATGGCTGTCACAAACCAGTAGGCTTGCCGGCATGGCACCGGACATGAATTGAGCATCACAAGCGTGCCATCCTCGATGTCGGCCGCGGCGGACGGCAATCGCGCCAGCGCAATCCCCATACCCTGCGACGCCGCGACCAGCGCCATCTGCATGGTGTCCACCCGAAGGCCGCGATCCGGATCCGGCGCGGGTCGCCCATTGGCAGCGCACCAATCGGCCCATCCATCGTCCGTGGTGGTGACCGAAATCATCTGGCGATCGGAAATCGATCCTGCGTCGAATCCGGGTGCGACGAAACCCGGCGCGCAGACCGGCACCATGGTTTCGGTCAGGATGTGCCGCACGTAAAGGTCAGGCCACGGTCCGGTGCCAAGCCTTATTCCTGCATCGAAGCCGTCGCCAGGAAACTTGGCGAGCGTGTGACTGGTATCGATTGATAGCGACAGCTCCGGGTACCGGCCCATAAACTCGTGAAGCCGCGGTGCAAGCAGCCGTTCCGCAAAAGTCGGAACCACGGTAAGGCGCAATCGGTCAGCATGGGACGGACGACGCGGAGCGCTCGTCGAAAGAAGGGCGAGCGCCGCATGGACCTGCGCGTGATATTCCACGCCCGCAGGGGTCAGGCGCAGCATGCCCCGCTTGCGGGCAAACAGCGCCGCACCGAGCCAGTCCTCAAGCGACTGGATCGCATGGCTCACAGCGCTGGCAGTCACACCCACTTCTTTTGCTGCGTCGGAAAAGCTGCGTGCCCGGCCGGCCGCCTCGAACAGACGCAACGTGCTCAGCGGAGGAATGCGGAATCTCATCGGACCATGATGAAGCGTGGCTGACATCAGCACAATATGGACGCCTGGCGGCATGAAATTGGTTCATCGGCTGTAGAACCGTTTTCAACTCGAAATTCCTCGCAGCGCGCGAGCTGAATTCGTTTCATTTGCCGGTCCTGCTCTAAAGCTCCATCGTTCCGTCACCGAAACATGGAGACGTCGATGAACGCGCCGGTGCTTGTGGACATTCGGGACAGGGTCGCAACCCTGACGTTGAATAGGCCGGACAAGCTCAATGCCTTGAACTACGAGACCGTGGACATGCTTCTGCGAATTCTCGACGAATTGGAGAGCGACGCAGGGGTCCGTGCGCTGATCCTGACCGGTGCGGGCGACCGCGCCTTCTCGGCGGGAGCCGACATCCGCGAATTCTCGGAAAGTGTCCGAAAGGGTCCGGCTGCTGCGGTGCGTGATTTCGTGCGGCGGGGTCAACGTATGACAGCGCGGATGGAATCCTATCGCAAGCCGATCATTGCCGCCGTCAACGGCTATGCATTTGGCGGCGGCTGCGAGATCACCGAGGCGGTGCCGCTCGCGATCGCGAGCGACCGTGCGCTGTTTGCGAAGCCGGAGATCAGGCTGGGGATGCCACCGACGTTCGGCGGCACGCAACGGCTGTCGCGCTTGTCCGGGCGCAAGCGGTCGCTGCACCTGCTGCTGACCGGCGAGCGATTTTCTGCAGAGCGTGCGCTTGAGATCGGACTCGTCAATTCCGTGGTGCCGCATGCCGACCTGTTGCCGGCGGCGCGCGATCTGGCGTCCTGCATCGCATCGCAATCGCCGCTGGCGGTGACGGCTATCCTTGCTGCGGTGACGCGCGGACTAAACGTGGCGATCGACGAAGGCTTGCAGGTGGAGTCGGAGCAATTCGCAAGCCTTGTGCCCTCCCGCGATCTTCGTGAAGGCCTGGATGCCTGGATCGAACGACGCGAACCAGCGTTCGTCGGATGCTAGAGAGCGGAAACAGGGTCGAAACAACCTGCATGCTGAAGGAAATGTTGATGCGAAAAAGTCCAGATTTTTCGGGGCTTTCTCATATTCGCGGCAATTGCGGCCACTCCAAATTTTCCGGCTGTTAACGCTGCAAGCGCTCGCAGCGCAGCCTCGCCGCCATGGAAAGGAATTGCAGACAATTTGAATCAAAACTGTCCTCAGATGCGCTGAGACAAGCGCACGGGGGTACAGGGGGCAATCGTGGCCTGTCGGATCTCTCCAGCCACGGCGATTTTTGCGATCGCGATCGTGCTTTGCACGGTCGCGGTCGCGGTCGCGGCCGCCGCGCCGGATGAAGGGCCGCGCTGGCCAAGCATTTACGAGCCGCAATGGCCGGATATCACCGGCAAGACGGATTCGGCACGCAAAGGCGATAAGCGCCAGGTCGGGCCAAAACATGCGCCCGCACCTGAGCTGGGTCCGCCGCCGCAATCCATTCCTTCACCGTCATCCGACCTGACGACGGGGTCGGTCGAATCGCCGGTCGCCAAGCGCTGGCCAGTCGCCAAGGCACCACAGACCATTGTTGTGCCGGCTTTTGAAGGCGAGCTTGGCTTGCGCTACTGGATGAATTTCGGCGAGACCGCCAAAAACCTCTACAACATCCCCGGCACCGCCATGGTGTCGCGGCTGACCTATGACGGCCTTGTCGGACATGCCGTCGAGGCGGTTGGCCGTATCGATCACACGTCCGGATTTTACGCGAAGGGCTATGTCGGCATCGGCATCGTCAACCGCGGCCAGCTCACCGACGAAGATTTTCCGCCTTTCATCACGCCGTATTCGTCGACCGTGAGCGACCAGCGCGACGGCACCATCGCCTACGCGAGCGCCGATATCGGGTTCAATCTGATCCGCCAGCCGGGCTTCCGCCTCGGCGCTTACGCCGGCTATCACTATCTCGATCAAAGCGTGAGCGCTTATGGCTGCGGACAGGTCGGGTCCAACGCAGTGATCTGCGGCAGCCAGATTCCGAATGACGTCCTGGTCATCACCCAGAGCAACCACTGGAATTCGCTGCGGGTCGGGCTCGACGCCACGATCAGGCTCGGTGGCCCGTTCAGCCTCTCGCTCGATGCGGCCTGGCTACCTTATGTGAAACTGAATGGCGGCGATTCGCATTGGCTGCGCATTGGCACCGCGCCGGGGGATTTCACGGGCCAGATCCCCGAAGACGGGCAGGGGACGGGTTATCAGCTGGAAGCCGCTTTGGCCTATGCGGTGAACCAGAACGTCAAGGTGGCCATCGGCGGCCGCTACTGGCGCATGGAGACCAATGGCCTGACCCATTTCGAGAACCACATCGTCGGTGTCACCGCGCTTCCGCAGCCGGTCGACTGGAAGGTCGAAAGCTACGGCGTCTTCGTGCAGGGCTCGTTCAAGTTCGGGCCCTATCCCACCGGCGGCGTTTTCTGATAGGTCCGCCGCAGGGAGGGGCTCTTTATGCGGCGAATCTGGCAGGCCACGCTCAATACCATGAATGGGCTGCGTGCGGCTGCCGCAAGCGAGGCGGCATTCCGGCAGGAATTGTTCGCGCTGGCGCTGGCGGTCCCATTGGCCCTGATCGTTGCCACCAGCCTCTGGATGGCGCTGGCCCTGATCGGAGCGGTGCTCGCGATCATGATCGTGGAGCTGCTCAACACCGCGATCGAAAAACTCGCCGACCGCATCACCCTGGAGCACGATCCGATCATCGGCAGGGTCAAGGATATGGGATCGGCGGCGGTCGGCCTGACGCTCCTGATTGCCGGCGCAGTGTGGCTGCTCGCGATCTGGGAACGATTGTCCGCGCTGCTGCAATAACGGCGGATTGCAGGGCGCGGCCAGACCGCGCTACAGGACTTCAATGAACACGCGCCCCGCCGAAACCCTCACGATCGCGCTGGCCCAGGTCAATCCGGTGGTCGGAGACGTCAGTGGCAACGCCGACAAGGTTCGCGCCGTGCGGGACCGCGCGAAGGATGCCGATCTCATTCTGTTTCCGGAATTGTTCATTGCCGGCTATCCGCCCGAAGACCTGGTCCTGAAACCGGCTTTTCAGGCGGCGTGCCGTTCCGCAATCGAAGCGCTGGCGCGGGAGACCGGGCAGGGCGGCTCGGCCATGATCGTCGGCACGCCCTGGCTCGAAGACGGCAAGCTTTACAACGCCGCCGCCTTGCTGGACGGCGGACGCATCGCCGGGCTGCGATTCAAGGTCGACCTGCCGAATTACGGCGTGTTCGACGAGAAGCGTGTTTTTGCGGTTGGTCCGATGCCAGGCCCGGTTAGTTTTCGCGGCGTGCGCCTTGGCGTCCCGATCTGCGAGGACATCTGGGGGCCGGAGCCCGCCGAATGCATTGCTGAGACCGGCGGTGAAATCCTGCTGGTGCCGAACGGCTCGCCGTACCGGCGCGGCGTCGTCGATCAGCGGCTGAGCGTCGCGGTCGCGCGGGTGAAGGAGACCGGGCTGCCGCTGATCTATCTCAATCAGGTCGGCGGGCAGGACGAGCTTGTGTTCGAAGGCGCTTCGTTCGTTCTCAATGCCGACGGTTCGCTGGCGGCGCAGCTTCCCGCCTTTAAGGAAGCCGTCGTCATCACGCGCTGGCACCGCACCACAGACGGATGGGTTTGCGAGCCCGGCGAGACCGCGCCGCTGTTGCCGCAGGACCGCTCCGATTACTCGGCCTGCATGCTGGGCCTGCGCGACTATGTCGGCAAGAACGGATTTCCTGGCGTCGTGCTGGGGTTGTCGGGCGGCGTCGATTCCGCTTTGGTGGCGGCGATCGGTGTGGATGCGCTCGGACCCGACCGCGTGCGCGCTGTGATGCTGCCATACAAGTTCACCTCGCAGGAATCGCTCAAGGATGCCGCCGATGTCGCGCAGGCGCTCGGCATCCGTTACGACGTGCTGCCGATCGACAGTGCAGTGCAGGGTCTGGAGAAGAGCCTCGCGCCGCTGTTCGAAGGATTGCCGCGCGACGTGACGGAAGAAAATCTGCAGGCGCGGGCGCGCGGCACCATCGTGATGGCGCTGTCGAACAAGTTCGGCTCGATGGTGATGACCACCGGAAACAAGTCGGAAATGTCGACGGGCTATGCCACGCTCTATGGCGACATGAATGGCGGCTTCAATCCGATCAAGGACCTTTACAAGACTGAGGTGTTCCGCCTGAGCGCGCTGCGCAACACCTGGAAACCCGACGGCGCGCTCGGTCCTGACGGCGTCGTGATCCCGCAAAATGTCATCACCAAAGCGCCGACGGCCGAACTTCGCGAGAACCAGAAGGATCAGGATTCGCTGCCGCCTTATGAGATCCTTGACGGCATTCTGGAGCGGCTGGTCGAGCGGGAGCAGCCGATCGCCGAGATCGTTGCCGCGGGCTACGACGCCGCGACCGTGACGCGGGTCGATCGCATGCTCAATCTCGCCGAATACAAGCGCCGCCAGGCCGCGCCCGGCGTGAAGGTGACGCTGCGCGGTTTTGGCCGCGATCGCCGTTATCCGATCACCAACAAGTTCCGCGATCCCGGCACGCCGCTGCCGAAGCCGGATACGTCCATCGTCAGCGCGACGCCGACGAAATCCGAAGCATTCGATTTCTGATCGGCGGTCCTTTCGGGTCTGCGCTCCGCAAGGACGACAATACTATTCAGCAATGAATTTCGGTCCGACCGTGCGGATCGGCTTTTTCGGCGCGTTCGGATCGGCCGGCTCGGGCGCGGGCAGGGGGGCAGCCGCGGTCGCCGGCGCTGGCGCCGCTCCCTTCTTCTGCGCGTTTTGCGACGGCGGCAGGATCGGCCGCCCCTTGGCATCGCGCGGCGCATTCATCAGTTTCGCGCGCTCTTCGGTGACCACGATGTCGCCCTGTCCGGTCGGCATGTTCGGGTCGTCCTTGACCGCATTGGCCCAGGTTTCGCCCGGCGCCTTGCAGGTACAGGAGGCGTCCCATGAGGTCTTGTATTTGAATGCATTTGGAAGCTGCGTGTAGAGCTGGCCGGTTCTCGACACCGCCTGGTTCATATCCTCGCCGGGATTGCGGTGCGAAAACAGCTGGACCTCGGCGGCCGGACACATGCGCTGGCAGGTCTGTTCGTCATCCGCAAAGCGGTCCTGCGAGGTCGAAAACGAGATCGGGAAAAAGTAACCGTCGCAGGTGCGCACGCACACTGTGCGATAGCCGCTGCCAAGGCCGGTGTCGGTTTCCGGCCCGGAGGTCGAGCCCGGTCCCCCGAACAATTGCTCGAAGAAATTGCCCGGCGCCGCGCGCGCAGCCTGCGCCGCCTGAGCGCGGTATTGCGGGCCGCAATCATTTTGCGCGAGCGCATTCAGAATGGTCCGGCGCTGGCTCTCACGCTGGAAATTCGCGTTCGAGGCCTGAAGCTGCTGCAACTCGCCCTGGGCCTGCGCGAGATTGGCGCGGATCTGCTGAATCCGGGTGTTAAGCGGGCCGCATTGTTCGGAGCGCCCGCCGCCGCCGAACAACTGGAAGAAATTCGGCTGGTCGCAGCCTTGACGGCGCCCCTGCGCCTGGGTCCGGTCGAGTTCCGCCTGCTGGCGGCCGATGGATTCTTCCAGACGCCGGATCTGGTCGGCCCGGGTCGCATCGCCGCCCGTGTTGAGGCTTGCAAGCTGCGCTTCAAGCCGCTGACAGGTTTGTTCGCGGGCGCTGATCGTGGTGCCGGACGGCGGATAGGCCGGCGGCGGCAGCGGCTGCTGCGCGCTTGCAGAGGACAGGTGTGCGGCCAGCAGCAGCGCCGCGAGACCGGATTGACGGGTCAAAAGTGTCATGAATTCCCCACCGAGCGGAGGACCCAATGCCCCCAAAATACGGCGACGGGATGGTTATCAAACGGCGAATACCGCCGTAAAGCGCCTGCGGTGCAAATCGGTCACAGCGGCCGGCGGGGTTCGGGCTCTCCCTCGTCTTCCGGCAGGGCCACCGTGCGGTTGTTTTGGGCTTCCTGGCGCAGATTCCAAAGGATACCGGCGAGAATGATCCCGGCGCCCACAAAAACCAGCGCGTCCACGGATTCGCCAAAGAACATGTAACCCACCAGCGCGATCAGCGGCACCCGCAGGAAGTCAAGCGGGATGACGAGGCTCGCGTCGCCGTAACGGAAGGCTCTGGCCATGCAGTAATGCGCCGACAGGCCGGCAATGCCGACGCCCGCCATTGGCGCAAATTGCCAGGGTTCGAGCCGCGTCACGAACAGCGGATCGCTGCCGGCGGCCGCGAGCGGAAATTGCAGCAGGTTCATCCAGAACACGATCCCGAAGGTGGTTTCTGTGCCGGTCATCTGCTTCGTGGCAACATTGAAAACGGCATAGAAAAACGAACACGCGAGCACGAGCAGAGACGCCGGCTGGAACGCGATCAGGCCCGGCCGCAGGATCACCAGACATCCGATAAAGCCGAGCAAGATCACCACGACGCGACCCGAGGTAAGCTTTTCGCCGAGAACCGCGACCGCCAGGATCAGCACCCAGACCGGCAGCGTGAATTCGAGGGCGAACACGGTGGCGAAGGGCAGGAGCGTCAGCGCGGTGGCCCAGCAATATTGCCCCGCGAAATGGACCGTCGAGCGGAAAAAATGCATCGGAATGCGTCTGGTGCGCACCGCGGGCCGCAATCCCGGATTGATCGCAAGCAGCGAGAACAAAATCAGCAGCGCGCCGAAACTGCGAACCGTGAGGATCTCGAACACCGTCAGCTTGCCCGCGAGCAGGCGGATCGAAATCGCCATGATCGAGAACGACAGCAGCGTGCCGGTCATCCACAGAATGACGCGGATGATGTTCTGTCGTGGCACGATGGGGTCTTCTTGCTGTCCGGTCGGTGTCGGCTATTCGGCGTCCGGCTGATTTTCCGGGCGCGCCTTATCGAAGGCGGGAAGCTTGGCGCAGGCCGCTTCGACTGCCAGAATTTTCGGGAAGGCGTCGAGCGGCGTCTTGAACCGGCGAGCGTTGAACACCTGCGGCACGAGGCAGACATCCGCCATGGTGACGCGCGGTCCGAAGGCGTAGGGCCCCGGCTTGAGCAGCGGTTCGATCGCCTCGAACCCGGCGATCACCCAGGACCGGTACCATTCATCGACCGCCGCCTGATCGTGGCCGAGCTTCTTGAGCGCATTCAGCGTGACGAGATTATTCAGCGGGTGGATGTCGCAGGCGATGATTTCGCAGACCGCGCGGACATGCGCGCGCTCGAGCGCGTCGACCGGCAGCAGCGCAGGCTCGGGATAGACTTCTTCGAGATATTCAATGATGGCCAGCGACTGGATGATGGTGTCGCCGCTCGACAGCGTCAGGGCCGGAACCCGCATCTGCGGATTGATCGCGCGGTATTCGGGGGTCTTGTGCTTGCCGCCGTCCTTGGTCAGGTGGATCGAGACCATCTCGTAGGGCTGATCCTTCAGGTTGAGCGCGATACGCACCCGATAGGCGGCCGACGAACGGAAATAGGTGTAGAGTTTCACAGGCTTTCCCCGGCAACGCGGACATTGCTGTTGGTGACCAAACGCGAACGCGGGCGGCTTGTCCAGCCCCGGCCGCCCGTTACTCTCGTGCACATGCCTCGCATGCGTTGACCTCAGATGCGGTCCGCAGGCTAACGGTCCGGGTCGTCGATGGCTTCCTCGGCCAGCGGCTTGGCCCGCTCGATAAGGCACTGCAATGCACGTGCGAAGGCATCGCGGTCGGCCGGGTCGATGGCATCGATCAGATGGCTCGCGAAGCTGATCGCTCCCGGCGCCAGATCCTCATAGATCGCACGGCCTTCCGGCGTCAGCGACAGGAATGATTCGCGAAGGTCCGAACGGTTGACGCGCCGCATGACCAGCTTGCGCTTTTCCAGCAGCGCCACGGCGCGCGAGACCTTGGTCTTGTGCATATGGCTGTGTTCGCCGATCGCTTTGCCGGTCATGGTCTCGAACTGGCCGAGCGTGACCAGCACGCGCCATTCCGGAACGCCGATCCCGTACCGTTCGGCATAGAGCCGCGATAACGCCTGGGACACCAGACTCGATGCGACATTCAGTTGATAGGGCAGGAAATCGTCAAGCCGCAACGGCGCGTCCTCGCCGGATCGCGCTTCGCCGGCCGTGGCGGCCCCTTTTGTCTGCGTCACCATGATTGTCGTCGTCACCTGGCCGCCGGAGCGGACCGGCGGGACCATGGCTTAAGTCGCGCGGCAGTGCAACGGCGGGCGGGGCCCGGTTGACAGCGGGGCGCGGCGGGTGTGCTACATCTGCCATGACGGAGACCGGGGTGTGTCGGGATGCCCAGATTTGCCAGTGCAGGCGAGGCCGAAGCAGCCGCGCGCGCGTTCGACCTCAAGCGATTGCCCGCCGATTTCATTGACGATCCGTATCCGTATTTTCATGCCTTGCGCGAATACGACCCGGTTCACCAGATGCCGGACGGCAGCTACATCATTACGCGCTACGACGATTGCGAGACGCTCTACAAGGACGCAAAAACCTTTTCATCCGACAAGAAGATCGAGTTTTTCCCGAAATTCGGCGACTCGCCGCTGTTCGAGCATCACACAACCAGCCTCGTGTTCAACGATCCGCCACTGCACACGCAGGTGCGGCGCGCGATTGCAGGCGCGTTGTCGCCGCGCGCCATCGCCGAGATGGAGGCCGGTCTTATCGAACTGGTAGACCGCCTGCTGGACCAGCTTGAGTGCAAGGGACGTGTCGACCTGATCGAGGATTTCGCGTCCGCGATCCCGGTTGAAATCATCGGCAATCTGCTCGGCGTGCCGCACGAGGAGCACGGTCCGTTGCGCGGGTGGTCGCTTGCCATTCTCGGCGCGCTGGAGCCGGTGTTGACCGACGCGCAGCTGAAATCCGGCAACGATGCAGTGCGCGAGTTTTTGGCCTATTTGAAAATTCTGACCGACGACCGCCGCAGGAAGCCGGGCGATCCGAACAAGGATGTGCTGACCCGGCTCATCATCGGCGAGCATGAGGGCCGCAAGCTCACCGAAACCGAACTTTTGCAGAACTGCATCTTCATCCTCAATGCCGGCCACGAGACAACAACCAACCTCATCGGCAACGCGCTCTATACCTTGCTGCAATGGCCGGATGAGAAGGCGCGGCTGCTGGCCGATCCCTCGCTGATGAAGACGGCGGTCGAGGAGGTTTTGCGCTTCGAGAGCTCCAACCAGCTTGGCAACCGCCGAGTGGTGGCCGAAACCGTGCTGGGTGGCGTACCGATGAAAGAGGGCGACCTGATCACCATCGCCATCGCCGCCGCGAATCGCGATCCGAAATATTTTCCTGACCCCGACCGCTTCGATGTCAGTCGCAGCCCGAACAGGCATCTCGCTTTTGCAAGCGGCGTCCATGTCTGCGCCGGCATGAACGTCGCGCGGATGGAAGGGCGCGTCGCGCTCGAACGCTTTCTCGCGCGGTTTCCGGATTACCGGCTGGACGGCGCACCGGTGCGCTCGCCGCGCGCGCGGTTTCGCGGGTTCGTTTCGTTGCCGGCCATTGTGGCGTAGTCGCGAGGGCGGGCTCGATATAAAAAAGGCCAGCGCAAATGTGCCGGCCTCTCCATTTCATAGGCTGATCCGGGATATAAAGCTCAGCGCTTCCGTACGAAGGTCTGCCGCCTTGTCGGCGGAGCCGGCATGGCGTTGCCGCGGTGGCGGAAGCTGATGCGGCCGCGCGAGAGATCGTAGGGTGACATTTCCACGATGACCCGGTCGCCGACGCCGGTGCGGATCCGGAATTTCCGCATCTTGCCGGCGGTGTAGGCGAGGATCTCGTGATCGTTGTCGAGCTTCACGCGGAAATTCCCGTCCGGCAGCACCTCGGTCACGGTGCCGTCGAATTCGAGCATCTCTTCTTTCGACATCCACTAGAGTCCTTCTGCGATGGATCAGCGCGGGGCCTGCGCGTCGCGCCGCGCGGGGCGGTGCTTTGGACGGCGGTCCTGCATGAATCCGAGGGAAGATAACGCAAGGTCGGCGGCTCCGCCATCGGCTTTCGGCGCGGCGTGACGGGATTCCTGTGGCAATCCGTGCAGTCTGGTCTGCGGTATGACCTGGTCCTGCGCCGCCATGTGCGCCTCGCGTTCGCGCCGCCTGCGGCGCTGTCCGGCGCGGTTGCGCGGCTTGACGTTGGCGGACCTGCCTTCGGCCGATCCGCCATGTGAATGACGTCCGTTGGGGGCGTTGCGGCGGGCAGGCTGCTCCGATTTCGTCTCGATCGGTTGGCCGGTGCGGCCATCGGTTGACGGCAGTGTCATCCGGATCAGCTTTTCGATGTCGCGCAGATAGGCGCGTTCCTCGCGGTCGCAGAACGAGATCGCGACGCCATCGGCACCGGCCCGCGCGGTGCGGCCGATGCGGTGCACATAGCTTTCGGGAACATTCGGCAGATCGAAGTTGATGACGTGAGTGATGCCTTCGACGTCGATACCGCGCGCAGCGATGTCGGTTGCAATCAGGGTCTTGACCTTGCCGCTGCGGAAAGCGGCGAGGGCGCGTTCGCGCTGACCCTGCGACTTGTTGCCGTGGATCGCTTCGGCGGCGAGGCCCTGCTGTCCAAGCTGACGCACCACGCGGTCGGCGCCGTGTTTCGTGCGGGTGAACACGATGGCGCGATCGATCGGTTCGTTGCGCAGAAGCTCGGCGAGCAGCGCCGCCTTGCCGGATTTGTCGATATGCACGACGCGCTGTGACACGCGCTCGGCGGTCGAAGCCTGCGGCGTCACCGCGACGCGCGCAGGATCGCGCAGCATGATGCGGCCGAGGTCTTCGGTCTCGCGCGCCATGGTGGCGGAGAAGAACAGCGTCTGCCGCTGCGCCGGGAGCATCGCGACGATGCGGCGGATGTCATGGATGAAGCCCATGTCGAGCATGCGGTCGGCTTCGTCGAGGACGAGGATTTCGACCCTGTCGAGGGTCAGTGCCCGCGAATTGACAAGATCGAGCAGCCGCCCCGGTGTCGCGACCAGAACTTCGCAGCCATTCGACAGAGCTCTGATTTGCCGGCCCATCGGAACGCCGCCAATCGCTAGACATACGGTGACCTTCAGATGGCGGCCGTATGTCCTGAAGCTGTCGAGGATCTGCCCGGAAAGCTCGCGGGTCGGGCTGAGAACGAGGACGCGGCAGCTCTTGCGCTCGGGCCGCTGCCGGTTGCCGGCAAGGTGATTGAGGATCGGCAGCGCGAAGGCTGCGGTCTTGCCGGTGCCGGTCTGGGCGATCCCGACGACATCGCGGCCGGCCAAAACGTGAGGGATTGTCTGGGCTTGGATGGGGGTGGGTGTTTCGTAGCGCTCCTCTGTGAGGGCGCGGGTGATGGGCTCGGCGAGCCCCAGGTCGAGAAAAGCGGTCAAAAATTCGATCTTTCATGCAGCACGGCGGGCCCGCTCCAACAGGAACGCGGACGCTACGCGCGGGGTTCAAAGGACATCCCGCGTGGTCAGGGCTGCCGGCTGTAGGGAGAGTGTTGGCGGGCCGAAAGCCGTTGCAGGGACTGCAATCTGATTTTCGTTCACGCGGCCCGCGAGCAACCCGAGTTACGAGTCACTGCGATGGGCGTTCATATGCACGCTAAATACCGCGGATTCAAGGCGGAAAACGCATCAAAGACAAAAGCCCGATTGACAATAGTTACGAATGAAACTATCTTTTTCTGAAGTCTAAAAATTCAATAACCAGCCCGCTGTCCGCAAATGGACGGGCAAGCGCAATCAGGGAGGATACGTGATGACCGATATTGATACCGCGCCGCGGGTCAAACGGCAGGCTTCCCCCGCCGCAGTCACCGACCGGGTTCGCGTCGAGCCGCTGGTCGATGCCGCCGAATACATGTCCGGATTCGGCAATTCCTTCGAAACCGAGGCGCTGCCCGGCGCCTTGCCAGTCGGCCGCAATTCTCCGCAGAAAGTCAATTACGGGCTCTATGCCGAGCAATTGTCCGGCTCGCCCTTCACCGCGCCGCAGGCAACGAATCAGCGCTCCTGGCTCTATCGTATTCGTCCGACCGTGCGTCATACGGGCCGCTTCAAGAAGGTCGATCGCGGTCTGATCCGTACCGCGCCGGAACGCGAGGACTCCGACCTTCCGCTCGGGCAATTGCGCTGGAGTCCGATACCGATTCCGAAAGAAAAACTCACCTTCGTCACCGGCCTTCGCACCGTCACTGTAGCCGGCGATTGTGAAGCGATGAGCGGCATGGCCGCGCATGTCCTGCTGGTGACGGAGTCGATGGTGCGCGAGCACTTCTTCAATGCCGACGGTGAGCTTTTGATCGTCGCGCAACACGGCAATCTGCGGTTCCGCACCGAATTCGGATTGATCGAGATTGCGCCGGGTGAAATTTGTGTCATCCCGCGTGGCGTCATTTTCCGTGTGGAACTCGTCGATGGCCCAGCGCGCGCTTACGTCTGCGAAAATTACGGCGGCGCCTTCACGCTGCCGGATCGCGGGCCGATCGGCGCGAATTGTCTCGCCAATCCGCGCGACTTCCTGACGCCGGTGGCGGCCTATGAAGACGTGGAAGAGCCCTGTACGCTTTATGTGAAGTGGGGCGGTGAGCTGTTTGAAACCAAAATGCCGCATTCGCCGCTCGACGTCGTTGCGTGGCACGGCAATTATGCTCCGTATAAGTATAACCTTCGGCACTTCTCGCCGGTCGGAGCTGTGCTGTTCGACCATCCCGATCCATCGATTTTCACCGTGATGACCTCGCCGTCGGAGACGCCCGGCACGGCCAATATCGACTTTGTGATTTTCCCGGAGCGCTGGGGTGTGGCGGAGAATACGTTCCGGCCGCCCTGGTATCACCGCAACATCATGTCGGAATTCATGGGCTTGGTTTACGGCGTGTACGACGCCAAGCCCGAAGGCTTCGTGCCGGGCGGCTTCTCGCTTCACAACACGATGCTGCCGCACGGGCCCGATGTCGATGCTTTCGAGCATGCGAGCAACGTCGAGCTGAAGCCGGTGAAGCTCGCCAACACCCTGGCTTTCATGTTCGAGACGAGATTCCGTCAGCGTGTGACAAAATATGCCGCTGAGCTTGAATCCCGGCAGGACGATTACATCGACTGCTGGAAAGGGCTAAAGAAGCACTTCGACCCCAATCGCCGCGAGCCCCGCTGACATGAAACTTGCTTCCCTGAAGAGCGGCCGCGACGGCCGCCTCGTGGTCGTTTCGCGTGACTTGTCGCGTTGTGCCGATGCCTCCGCGGTTGCGCCGACATTGCAGGCCGCGCTTGATGACTGGGACGCGGTGGTGCCGCGGTTGACCGAGATGGCGGATTCGCTTGAAGTGAATCGGATCGCGCATATGCCGTTCGATCCGGCGAAGGCCGCGTCACCTCTGCCGCGGGCCTATCAGTGGCTGGACGGCTCGGCCTATGTAAATCACGTTGCACTGGTGCGGAAGGCGCGGGGTGCGGAAGTACCGGAGTCGTTCTGGACCGATCCGCTGATGTATCAGGGCATTTCCGACATCGTGATGGCGCCGCACGATCCAATTCCGCTCGCCGACGAGGCATGGGGGGCCGATATCGAAGCCGAGGTGGTCGTGATCCTTGGCGACGTACCGATGGGCGCGACCCGCGAGCAGGCCGCGAAGGCAATCCGCCTGCTCATGCTGGTCAACGACGTAACCCTGCGCAACATTACCGGACCTGAACTCGCCAAAGGCTTCGGCTTCCTGCAATCGAAACCGCCGTCGGCCTTTACACCGGTTGCCGTGACGCCGGACGAACTGGGCAAGGCTTGGGACGGTGCCAAAGTCGATCTGCCGCTTCTCAGCTTCATCAACGGCAAGCCGTTCGGAAAGCCGATATGCTCGGTCGACATGACGTTCGATTTTCCGACGTTGATTGCGCATGCTGCAAAAACCCGGCCGCTGGGCGCCGGAACCATCCTCGGCGCCGGCACGGTTTCGAACCGAGACCCCAATGGCGGTCCCGGCAAGCCGATCTCGGAAGGCGGTCTTGGTTATTCCTGTATTGCGGAAATCCGCACGGTCGAGACGATCTTGCACGGCAAGCCGTCGACGCCGTTCCTGAAATACGGCGACCGTATCCGTATCGAAATGAACGACAAGGATGGCCACTCGATCTTCGGCGCGATCGAGCAGGAGGTGGTACGCTATACGCCGCCGAAATAACAACATGCCGCGCAGCAGCGGCACAGGGTGGAAATGATGGCCAAGGGTTTTGCTTCGACCGGCGACACCGCCGACAAGACCATATCGTTCGACGAGATCGGCCGCGATCTCTATGCCTTTACGGCCGAGGGCGATCCCAATTCCGGGATCATCATCGGCGATGATGGCGTCATGGTCGTGGACGCGCAGGCGACGCCGGTGATGGCGCTTGAAGTGATCGAGCGTGTGCGCAAGGTCACCGACAAGCCGATCAAATACGTGCTGCTCAGCCATTATCACGCCGTGCGCGTGCTGGGAGCGTCTGCCTATGCCAATGCGGAGGTGCTCGCCTCAGATGCCACCCGCAATCTGATCGTCGAACGCGGAGCGCAGGACAAGGATTCCGAAATCGGGCGTTTTCCGCGGCTGTTTCGTGCGGTCGAGTCCATTCCTGGCCTCACCTGGCCGACCATCACCTTTCCGCAGCAAATGTCGGTGTGGCTCGGCAAGCGCGAAGTGCGCATTATGCATATTGGGCGCGGTCACACTGCAGGCGATGTGATCGCCTGGGTGCCGGACGCCAATGTTGTATTCTCCGGCGATCTCGTCGAGTACCACTCGGCCTGCTATTGCGGCGATGCGCATCTCGCCGACTGGCCAAAAACGCTCGACCGTCTCGCACAATTCAAGGCGAATGCGCTGGTGCCGGGACGCGGTGCCGCACTGACGACGCCGGACAAGGTGCAGGCCGGCATCGACGGCACGCGCGACTTCCTTGCGACGCTTTACGGCTCGGCAAAGAACAGCGTTGCGAAGGGCCTCTCGCTCAAGGAAGCATTCGCGGCTGCACGCGAGGCGATGGATCCGAAATTCTCGACCTATGCGATCTACGAGCACTGCATGCCGTTCAACGTCTCGCGCGCCTACGACGAGGCCAGGGGTATCGATCATCCGGTGATCTGGACGGCGGAGCGCGATCGCGAAATGTGGGCTGCGCTGCAGGGATAAGCAGAAGCAAAAGGAGGACCGCCGTGGCCAACGAACGCAAGTCGCTGTTTCACTTTGGCTACCGGCGTTCGCCGGACCAGGATGCGGTAAGGCCGGTGCGCCATACGGTGGTCATCGTCGGCGCGGGCCCGGTCGGCCTGTCGATGGCGATCGACTTGGCGCAACGCGGCGTGCCTTCGGTGTTGCTGGACGACGCGGACCGGATTGGGGAGGGCTCTCGCGGCCTCTGTTACTCTAAACGCGCTCTGGAAATTTGGGACCGTCTCGGCGTCGGCGAAAAGCTGGTGCGCATGGGCGTGACCTGGAAACTCGGCAAGGTCTATCTCGGCGACCGCATGGTCTATTCCTTCGACCTGTTGCCTGAGGATGGCCACAAGATGCCGGCCTTTATCAATCTGCAGCAATTCTATCTGGAAAAGGCGCTGGTCGACCGCGTGCAGGAATTGCCTGGTAGCATCGATTTGCGCTGGCGCAATCGCGTGAGTGGAATTGAAAAGCGCAATGACGGCGTCACGCTCACGATCGAGACGCCGGACGGGCCCTACAAGCTCGACGCCGCCTGGGTTATCGCAGCCGATGGAGCGCGATCGACCCTGCGCGAACTGCTTGGACTGGAGTTCAAGGGACATACTTTCGAAGAGAAATTCCTGATCGCCGATCTACGTATGCCGGCGGATGACATTCCGACCGAACGGCGCTTCTGGTTCGACCCGCCGTTCCATTCAGGACAATCGGCGTTGATGCACCGGCAGCCGGATGAATCCTGGCGCGTCGATCTGCAACTTGGGCCGGACGCGAATATCGAAGAAGAATTGAAGCCTGAGAATTATACGCCGCGCATCCGCCGGATGCTTGGGGACCGCGATTTTCATGTCGACTGGGTGTCGATCTATCGCTTCAATTGCCGCCGCATCGACCGTTTCGTACATGGGCGCGTGGTGTTTGCGGGTGACTCTGCGCATCAGGTGTCTCCGTTCGGGGCGCGCGGGGCCAATTCAGGCGTCGAGGATGCGGAAAATCTCGCCTGGAAGCTCGCTGCGGTACTTCGCGGGGACGCGGACGAGCGTCTGATCGAGAGTTATGATATCGAGCGCACGCAGGCCGCGGACGAAAATATCGGCCATTCGACACGATCGACCGACTTCATCGCGCCGCGATCGCCCGCCGAGCGTACATTGCGCAATGCGGTCTTGTCGCTTGCACCGCACGCCGACTTTGCGCGCCGCATGGTGAATTCGGGCCGTTTATCGGTTGCCAGCATCTACGACTCGCCGCTGTCGACACCGGACGAGGACTCTTTCGGCGGTTCGGCGCAATTGGGCGGTCCGGCGGTCGACGCCCCGATGACGGCGGCCAACGGTTCGGCCTGTCACCTCGTCGAGAAGCTCTCCGATGGGTTTGAGCTGCTTTACGTCGCGGATGGGACGGCTCCGACCATTCCTGGCGATATCAAGCTGACAGTGATCGGACGCGATCTGATCGATGCGCGCGGCGATTTCGCCAACCGTTTCGACGCCCGGCCGGGGACCGGATATTTGTTGCGGCCGGATCAACACATCTGTGCACGCTGGCGCAATCCGACAGCGGAGAAGATCGCTGCGGCGCGCGATCGCGCACTGGCGCGCTAGGCCGGCATGCGCATCGACGAGAGCATTTCGGTGCAGGCGTCCACACAATGCTGACACGCCTTGGCGCAGACTTCGCAATGCTTGTGCATCTCGGCATGACGCTGACATTCGGCCGCGCAGGCTCGTGCGAAGGCGATGCAGGTGGTCAGCTGCGCTTCAAGGAGTTGCCGGTGGCCAACCTTGTTGGCGCGCGAGAGAATGCTGCCTGTCGCGGCACAGACCGCGGCGCAATCGTGGTTGAGGCGGATGCATGTGATCAGCCGACCGACGTGCTTCTCGGCGAGACAGGCGTCGGCACAGGCCGTGCACGTTTCGACGCAGGAAAAGCAAGCCTCGATGCAGCGGCTGATGGCGTCGGCATGGCTTGGTTGCTCCGGATGAGCGTGGAACATGTTTCGGACGGCAACAGCGGACATGGGGGGAACCTTCCTTCTGGACGCGCGTGCCCGACAACCCGCGCAGCCCTGCTAGGTTCCGGCCGGCGCAAAGTTCCGCCAGGTTTGCAGAAACTGGTCCCGCATGCGTGCGGCAGCACGTTGGAGTTTAAGAGATGCCACTGAACACCGCTTCGCGTTTCAAGGATCCGGACCAGGCCTTTGTTACCCTGATCGAGGCACGGCGGGGTTTGTCCGAACGCGAGGCCGCGGAACTCGATGCGAAGCTGGTGCTGATTCTTGCCAATCACATCGGAGATATCGACGTGCTGCGCGAGGCGATCGCCTTTGCGAAGCAGTCGGCGGGACCGACGACAGCGTGAGCCCGCTCAGTCCTGTGACTTGTCCGTGATGCTGTCGAGAACCGCGCTTGCCCGTGTGACCGGGTCCTTGGAATCGAGATCCAGAATTTGCCGGACTTTCCGCGCCAGTGCGTCCGAGGTGAAGGGCTTGGTCAGGAGTTCGACATCGGCATCTAGCCGGCCGTGGTGGATGATCGCGTTTCGCGTATAGCCGGTGGTGAACAGCACCTTCAGGCCCGGCCGCCGGCGCAGGGCTTCATCGGCAAGCTGCCGGCCGTTCATACCTCCAGGCAGTACCACGTCCGTGAACAGAAGCCGCACATCCGGGTTGGCATCGAGCAAGCGTAAGCCGCTTGCTCCCTCATGGGTCGAGATCACTTCGTATCCCTCGTCTCGCAGCACTTCGCTTGAGAAGCGATTGACCTCTTCGTCGTCCTCGACGAGCAGGATGCGCTCGGGACGTTTTGCGGAGGATTCTGCACCAGGGGCCGGTTCGTTCGGAAGCCAGGGGTCGACCGCATTCTCATCCACCAGCCGCGGCAGATATATCTTGATCGAAGTTCCTTCACCGGCCTCGCTGTAGATCTTGATATGCCCTCGCGACTGTTTGACGAAGCCGTAGACCATGCTCAGGCCGAGGCCCGTGCCGGCGCCGGTCGGCTTGGTGGTGAAGAACGGCTCGAAGGCCCGCTCGATCACATCCTTGCTCATACCGGAGCCCGTGTCGCTCACGGCGACGAGGACATACTGACCGGGTGCGACATCGGCCGCATTTGCCGCGACGTAGGACTCATCGAGATAGGTATTGGCAGTCTCGATCGTCAGGCGGCCGCCATCCGGCATGGCGTCACGGGCATTGACCGCAAGATTGAGGAGAGCGTTCTCAAGCTGGTTCGGATCGACCGCGGTTTTCCAGAGGCCGCCTGCGAGCACGGTTTCGACCGTGATGGTTTCGCCAATCGTTCGCCGCAGCAACTCGGACATGCCCTGGACGAGGCGGTTCACATCCACCGCTTTCTCCTCAAGCGGATGTTGCCTCGAGAAGGCGAGCAGCCGCTGGACCAGGCTTGCCGCGCGCTCTGAGGCCTGGCGCGCGGAATTAAGCGACCGGCGCAGCCGTTCGTCTCCTTCCGGAGCGCGGCGGAGCGCGAGGTCCACATTGCCGAGGATGGCGGTCAGAAGGTTGTTGAAATCGTGCGCGACGCCGCCGGTCAGGCGCCCGACCGCCTCCATCTTAAGCGCCTGCTGCAGCGCGAGTTCGGTGCGTTCGCGGCGCGCGACCTCCTGCTGCAGCTGCGTATGTGCAATGACCTCGCGCCGCGTGCGCCGGAGCGCGACGAAGCCAAGCCCGATCATGGCAATAGTGGCGGGAAAGCCGAAGATCAGATGGCTGGCCATATTCTTCAGCCAATCGCGCAGGATCTCGTCGCTATCGATCGCGGACACGACGTAGATATTGTAGCGGGGCATCTTGCGATAGGCGAACAGGCGGGTTTGGCCATCGAACGGCGAAGCGCCCGTGACGAAGCCCTCGGCCGGATGCTCCCTGATGCTGCGCATCACCGTTGAGTCCGGTGCGAGGCGTTGGAGGCGCTGCGACAGGTCCGGATACCGCGCCAGTATCGCCCCGTCGTCGCGGATCAGCGCCGACACACCAGGGGGTGGCAGCTTTGCATAGAAATTGATGAAGTATTCGGGAGCGATTGACACCGTGGTCACGCCGCCAAAGCTATTGTTGGGACCGCGAATCCTGCGGCTCAGCGTGAAGAACGTCGTATCTGCCGCGCGTGCTCTGAGGACTTCGCTGACAAAGGTGCCGGAGGCAGGATCCTCCTTGTGCACGCGGAAATAATCGCGATCCGACAGATCGATTTTGGGCATCGGATATACCGTGCCGGACACCAGCGGTGCGCCGGACGCCGAAATGACCCAAAGGTCTCGCAGCTGCGGCAACGTATCGGTGATGGATTTCAGCCGCGCATTGAAATCGGCCTCGCGCTTGCGGATGTCGGCTTCGGTCGTGTCTGCAAGCATTTCGTCGAGATAGCGGGCACTCAACTCGAAGGTCTCAAACACCTTGAGCGCGTGCTCGTAGATCGTGTTGAGGTTGCGTTGCAGGCGGTCGCGTGCTTCGGCGACATGCCGATCGTACGAGACCCAGGCCGCGAACACGAAAATCGCGATTGGCAGAACGATTGAAGCCGCCACCAAAATCCGCAGCGGCCAAAGCGCGGATGCCAGCTCCTTTTTCGCTGTCTGTTCGTCCCGCGCGGCGCTGGTCTTGGACTGGGGGACTGCGATCATGGAACCGGGAATGTCGGCGGGACTGAAGAATCAATCCTACCGGCCGCAGTCCGGCTTTCCAAGTTCAGTGGTGAGCACGTCCGCTCAGCTATGCAGCGGGAACTTTTTCAAAAGGACCAAGGCGCAATGCTCAGCGGCGGCATTCGATCGCGACGAATTCGTCGCAACCGTTGCGCCCGCAGGATGCACTGGTCGGCACGGCCCCGGTGATCTCGTCGCGCTCCACCTTGCGATAGGACGCCGCGGCGGAGAACTGCTTCGACTGGCAATAGGCGGCCGCAGCCGCGGCGCCACAGGCCGCGCCGCTTGCAAGGCACCGGTCGATGCCATAACCGTCGGGACTATTGGCGATGATAAAGGTGCGCTTTTCGGCGAAGGCTGCCGTGGCACAGGCCGGCAGAACGAGGACGGCGACGGAGAGGGCCAGCAGTGGACGCATGGGCGGCTCACAACGTGATCGAAAACCGCCTCAAATTACGCCTAAATCTCTAAGGTTCTGTTAACCCAAAATTGTTGCGGGCTATCCCCTTGACGGCGCGATGGTTTTCCCACATTTTCCAGCCATGACCGCCCGCAACGCAATTTTCGGCATTTGCCGGGAGATTATTCGCTAGCGCCCGAACGCTGGCTGCGGCTGTCTTTTATCCATCGCGATGAATAGAACGCCCGGGCCAGCAGGGGGCCTGAGGATCTATGGACGATGGAGCTCAAGCTCTACGATACGCTCTCGCGCGAGAAGCGGGTGTTCCGGCCGCTCGATCCGGCCAATGTGCGCATGTATGTGTGCGGGCCGACAGTCTATGACTTCGCCCATATCGGCAATGCGCGCCCGGTCATCGTCTTCGACCTGCTGTACCGGCTGCTGCGCCATCTCTACGGCGCCGACCACGTCACCTATGTCCGCAACATCACCGACGTCGACGACAAGATCAACGCCCGCGCGGCCGAGCAGGGCATCTCGATCCGCGACCTGACCGAGTCGACCTATGCCAATTTCAAGGCCGACGTGGCAGCGCTCGGCTGCCTTCCGCCGACTGTCGAGCCGCGCGCGACCGAACACATCGAGGAAATGAAGACGCTGATCGGACGCCTCGTCGCGTCCGGTCACGCCTATGTCGCCGAGGATCACGTGCTGTTCTCGGTGCCGTCGATGCCCGATTACGGCAAGCTCTCGAAGCGGCCGCTCGACGAGATGATTGCGGGCGCGCGCGTGGATGTCGCCCCCTACAAGCGGCACGATCAGGATTTCGTGCTGTGGAAGCCATCGAAGGCGGGAGAGCCCGCCTGGCCGTCGCCTTGCGGCATATCAACCCCCGGCCGGCCCGGCTGGCATATCGAATGTTCGGCGATGTCGTGGAAGCATCTCGGCGAGACCTTCGACATTCATGGCGGCGGTATCGATCTTGTGTTTCCCCATCATGAGAACGAGATCGCGCAGTCGCGCTGTGCCTTTCACACGCAGGTCATGGCGAATTTCTGGATGCATAACGGCTTCCTGCAGGTCGAAGGCGAGAAGATGTCGAAGAGCCTCGGCAATTTCGTCATCATCCGGGATGTCCTGAAAGATTGGCCGGGCGACGTAATTCGGCTCGCGATGTTCGCCACACACTATCGTCAGCCGATCAACTGGACCGTGAAAGGCTTGCAGGAGGCGGAGAAGGCGCTTTCCGCCTTTTTCGACGTTGCCGCCAGCGAAGGGGATGCAAGGCCTGCACCTGGCGTGCTCGATGCGTTGCTCGACGATCTCAACACGCCGAAAGCGATTGCCGAGATGCATGCGCTCAAGAACGCGGCCGGCCGCAAGGCGCTGGCGGGGACACTGAACTTTTTCGGCTTCCGCGAAGCTGAGTTGAAGGAGTGGCGATATAGCCATGCGCCCGTACTTGCCTTTGATCCGGGCGACATTGAACGCCGGATCGCGGCTCGTAATGCGGCGCGCGCCGCGAAGAATTGGACTGAGTCCGACCGTATCCGCGATGAGCTTGCCGCCATGGGGATCAAGCTGACTGATTCCAAGAACGGCACGACCTGGGAGGTTGCACGATAATGGCACCGTCCGCCCAGAAGCTCGCACTCCGGCCGATGCTGCCGGACGATGTCCCGCTGCTCGCCGAAATCTTTCGCGCCAGCGTCGCGGAACTGGCGGCCGAGGATTATTCGGACTCGCAGATCGATGCCTGGATCGAGGCCGCGGATGATGAAGCGGCGTTCGGCAAGCGCCTGTCGGATCAGCTCACGCTGCTCGCGACACTGGACGGGGCGCCGGTCGGTTTTGCCTCGCTCAAGGGCGCGGATGTGATCGATATGCTCTACGTCCATCCCGCAGCCGCGGGGCAGGGCGCTGCCACGACGCTCATCGACGCGCTGGAAAAGCTTGCCGGTGCACGCGGCGCGACAAAACTCACGGTCGAAGCGAGCGACACCGCGCACGATTTCTTCCGGCGGCGCGGCTATACGGCGAAGAGCCGCAACACGGTTCTGCGCGGTGACGAATGGCTCGCCAACACCACCATGGAAAAATTGCTTGGCGGCGGGTCCGCCACGGGGGCGACGCTGCAATGAATCTTCAGAAGCATCATGTCATCGTCGGCGTCATCGCAATCGTCGTCGCGTTTGCGCTGGCCGCGAACTATTACTTGTGGTGAGCATGATGCAACGACCGGACACGCCGTTTCCGCGCCACTGGCTGTATTACATCGCGCTGAAGATCGTCCTGATCGCGGCCGCCGTGGCGCTGGCAACCAAGCTCTACGGTCTCTGGTAGCCTCAGGGGCCGGATAAAGGACCGCAATATGGCGCGCGAACGCCTCTACCTTTTCGATACCACGCTGCGCGACGGCGCGCAGACGAATGGCGTCGATTTCACGCTCAACGATAAGATCGTCGTCGCCCGCATGCTCGACGAACTTGGGATCGACTATGTCGAGGGCGGCTATCCAGGCGCCAATCCGACCGACACCGATCTGTTTTCCACGGAGCGCGGTCTCGGCGCAACCTTCACCGCGTTCGGCATGACGCGGAGGCCCGGGCGCTCCGCTTCGAACGATCCTGGCCTCGCCGCTTTGCTCGATGCCAAGGCCGACGCGATTTGTTTCGTTGCCAAGACCTGGGACTATCACGTCAAGGTCGCGCTCGAGACGACCAACGAGGAGAATCTCGCCTCGATCCGCGACAGTGTCGCCGCCGCAAAAGCCAAGGGCCGGGAAGTGCTGGTCGATTGCGAGCATTTCTTTGACGGCTACAAGGCCAATCCGCAATATGCACTGGCCTGCGCAAAGTCAGCATATGATGCGGGCGCGCGTTGGGTGGTGCTCTGCGACACCAATGGCGGCACGTTGCCGCACGAAGTCGAGCGGATCGTCGGCGAGGTGGTGAAGGTCATCCCCGGCGATCATATCGGCATCCATGCTCATAACGATACCGAGCAGGCGGTCGCGAATTCGCTGGCGGCGGTGCGTGCCGGTGCGCGGCAGATTCAAGGGACGCTGAACGGCATCGGCGAGCGCTGCGGTAACGCCAACCTCGTCTCCATCATCCCGACGCTCAAGCTGAAGAAGGAGTTTGCCGACCGGTTCGACATCAACGTGTCGCACGAACAGCTCAAGGCACTTGCGGCGGCATCGCGCAAGCTCGACGACATGCTGAATCGCGCCCCGAACCGGCACGCGCCCTATGTCGGCGACAGCGCATTCGCGACCAAGGCCGGCATTCACGCGTCCGCGATCCTGAAGGAACCGCAAACCTACGAGCATGTACCACCGGAAGCGGTCGGCAATCGACGCCGTGTCCTGGTGTCCGACCAGGGCGGACGCTCCAATCTGCTCGCGGAGCTCGAGCGGATCGGACTTTCGGTCGACAAGAACGATCCGCGGATCGCGCGTCTGCTCGACGAGGTCAAGGAACGCGAGGCTCTCGGCTATGCCTATGAAGGCGCGGATGCATCGTTTGAGCTTCTGGCGCGCCGCATCCTCGGCTCTGTGCCGGACTATTTCGACGTCGAGCAATTCGATGTGAACGTGGAGCAGCGCTATAACGCGGTCGGCAAGCGTGTCACGGTCGCGATGGCTGTGGTGAAGGTCAAGGTTGACGGCGAGACGCTGATCTCGGCCGGCGAGGGCAACGGTCCGGTGAACGCGCTGGACGTCGCGCTGCGCAAGGATCTCGGCAAATATCAAAAATTCATCGAAGGTCTCAAACTCACGGACTATCGCGTTCGCATCCTTAACGCGGGCACGGAGGCGGTGACGCGCGTGCTGATCGAAAGCGAGGACGAGACTGGTGAGAGCTGGACCACGGTCGGTGTCTCGCCGAACATCATCGATGCCTCGTTTCAGGCGCTGATGGACTCGATCGTCTACAAGCTGGTGCGATCGGGCGCCAAGGCGTGATCGATCACGTCTCAATTCCGGTCGCCGAGCTTGACCGCTCCGCACGCTTCTACGAGGCGGTTCTTGCCACGCTCGGCTACACAAAACGAGATGTGCGCCCGCAAACCGTTGCTTTCGGCAAACGCTATTCGGAATTCTGGCTGAATTGTCGGCCGGGCTTGATTCCTCAGCCGGGCGGAAGTGGCGCTCATGTGGCGTTACGCGCGTCCAGCCAGGAGATGGTGGACGCCTTTCACGCCGCGGCGCTGGCCAATGGCGGCACTTCGGATGGCGCACCCGGACTTCGCCCTCAGCATGGGGATGGCTACTACGCTGCCTATATTCGTGACTTGGACGGCAACCGGGTGGAGGCTGTGACATTCCTCGCCGCAGGTGCGGTGCAAACTAAATCGTAAGCGGCTCCGGAGGATCGTCCGGTTCCCACAAAGCCGCTTGCGCTGGGGCAAGGCTGGGATGTAGCTACGGATGGCCGCCTATTGGGCCGTATCGCAGGTGTCATGCTCTTTCAGTCCCAGATTTTTGTCCTGATTTTCCTGCCTGCTGCGCTCACGCTCTATTACGCCGTCGCTGGATCGGCCGCGGCGCGGCAATGGGTGCTGATTGGGGCGTCGCTGTTCTTCTACGGATGGTGGGATGCGCGTTTTCTTCCGCTGCTGGTTGGACAGGTCACGTTGACCTGGCTTCTCGCGCTTTTGCATGAGCGCATCCAGGCACGTTGGCCGCTCCTTCTTGGCGTTGTTCTCAATCTCGCGTCGCTCGCGACGTTCAAGTATGTCGAATTCCTGATCCTCAATATCGAGGCAGTGAGCGGTCTTTCTCTGCCGCGCACTGAAATCGTTCTGCCGATCGGCATCAGCTTCTTTTCCTTCCAGCTGATCTCCTATCTGGTCGACCGGATGCGGGCCGATGCGCCAATCTACCCGTACCGTCCGTTTGCGTTGTTCGTCATGGTGTTCCCGCATCTGATTGCGGGTCCGATCGTGCGCCACAATGAGCTCATCCCGCAATTCGCGCTCGATCCGCGCCGGGACGGTCTTGCCCGGCGGTTCGGCATCGGTTTCGTCATCTTCACCTTGGGTTTTGCAAAGAAGGTTCTGCTTGCCGACAAGCTCGCCCCGATCGCCGACGGTCTGTTTCAGCGCGCTGGTCATTCCGCGCTGAGTTTTACGGAAGGCTGGAACGCCGCGCTTGCCTTTACCTTCCAGCTCTTTCTCGACTTCTCGGCCTATACTGAAATGGCGATCGGCATCGCGCTGATGTTCGGGCTGATCCTGCCGGAGAATTTTCGCCGTCCCTATCTGGCGACCAGCCTGCGCGACTTCTGGCGGCGCTGGCACATTTCGCTATCCAACTTCCTGCGCGACTATCTCTATATTCCGCTCGGCGGCAGCCGCTCGGGTCCTGTGCGCCTCGTCATTGCGACGCTGGTCACGATGTTCCTGTGCGGGCTGTGGCATGGCGCGGGCTGGAACTTCATCATCTGGGGCCTGTGGCATGGCGTTGGACTTCTCGTCTGCCATGCCTGGCAGCGTCTTGGCCGCCCGATGCCGGCGGCGCTCGGGTGGCTCTATGGTGTTCGTAATCGTGGGCTGGGTCATGTTCCGCGCGCTCGACTTCGACACCGCGCGCAACGTGTTGATCGCGATGGTCAGCCCGGCGACGGGGGGTGTATTTGCCGGTGGCGGGCTTATCGTTGCATCGGCGCTGGTGTCGGCGCTTGTGCCTTCGGCACACGAAATTAGGGAGCGTCTGGAAACCATGACGCCGCAACCCTGGTTTGCTGCGGCCGCTGCGAGTCTGTCGATCTACTGCATTCTGGAAGTCGGCCGCGGCGCACCGGTCAACTTCATCTACTTTCAGTTCTGACCGCCGGGACCTATCGCCATGCACGGGAACAGGCGAGGCGAGGCGGAGGCGGTTCGGCAGGCGCAGGCGTGGAGCCGCTTCAGCAAGACGTTCATCGGCGTATTCGCCGGCGGTCTCGCTGTCGTCTATCTCTTTATCACGCTGATCGACCCTTATCATGCGGTCCCGTTTTCGCTTCGGATGGAGCGGCCGATCGTCAGCATCAGCCAGCGCTACATGTACCCGCAGATCGTTCGGAGCGGCCGCTTCGATGGTGTCGTCGTTGGCAGTTCGACCGCGCGTTTGATCGACCCGGAGATCCTCAATCCGGAATTCGGCCGGCGCTTTGCCAATCTCTCCATGGACTCGATGACGGCGTGGGAACAGCATCAACTCGTGTCATTGTTCCAGCGAGAGGTTGGCGCTCCGAAAGCCCTGATCATTGGTCTCGACGGTGTCTGGTGCGCAGCCAATGCCGACCGCCACCGCATTACCCAAGCCGGTTTTCCCGAGTGGCTCTATGACACAAATCGCTGGAATGACGTGCTGTATATGCTCAATTCCGCGACGCTTGAGATTGCTGTCAGACTGGCCGCCAATAAGCTCGGCCTTTACCGCGAACGGCTGCGCAGTGACGGGTTCGGTGTCTTTGTGCCGCCGGAAGAGCAATATGACCTGAAGCGCGCGCAAAGCCATATCTGGCAGGGGCGGCCGCGCGAAATTGTCGCGCAACAACCGGCCGTGACGCTCACCGAGGCGGACCGTGCCGCATTGCGCTTCCCGGCACTCGACTATCTTCGCGAGATGCTGTCTGCGCTCCCGCCTGAAACGGAAGTCGTTCTCGCCTTCATGCCGGTCCATGTCGCCGCACAGCCGGTCCCGGGGACACGCGCGGCGGCAATCGAGGCGGAGTGCAAGGCACGGATCGTGGCGATCGGAAAGTCACGCGGAGCGGTCGTGGCCGACTGGCGCATCCCGTCTGAGATTACGACCAATGACGCGAACTACTGGGACAATCTGCACTACCGGCTCCCAATTGCGCATCGTATCGCAAGGGATATCGCAGGACCTCTGAGAGCGGGACGCGAGACCGACGGCTCCTATCGCATTCTGGCCGCTCCCCGGCGATAGCGCTCAGAGCCTTTCTGCAGTTCCGGATTCCATCAGCTTCTCGGCTTCGGCAACCGGGCGTGCCGCTTCCCGAAGTTTCGGCAGAATGTCTTCGACGGTATCGGCAACCAGAAGGCTCACCGACAGGCCGCTGCGAATGAAGGCCAGCGATCGCATATGTTCGAGCAGCGCGCAGAGCGGGTCCCAGAACCCGCCTATATTGGCGGCGAGGATCGGCTTCTTGTGGCGGCCGAGCTGCGCCCATGTGAGCTGCTCCACCAGTTCTTCCAGGGTGCCGATGCCGCCCGGCAGCGCCACGAAGGCGTCGGAACGCTCGAACATGATGCGCTTGCGCTCGTGCATGTCGCGGGTGACGATCAGCTCCTGGGCGTCCGAAAACGGACGCTCCCGGCTGGTCAGGAATTCCGGGATGATTCCGGTGACCCGGCCGCCCCGGGCGAGCGTCGCGGCGGCAACGGCCCCCATCAGCCCCACCGATCCGCCGCCATAGACGAGCCCGATGTCGTTCTCAGCCAGGATCCCGCCGAAGGCGTGGGCTGCCTTGACGAAACGGGGGTCGGTGCCGGGGCCTGAACCGCAATAGACGCAGATATTACGAATCGTGCTCATTCATTCACTGTTGCATCGGGGGAGAATGCCCGTAAAGGGCAGGGCGGGACCCGGGTTGATGTAGGCGCTTAATGTGCCTATTCCAAGGATGCTAACAAACGGCGCTGCGGCAGCCTATATCTCCGCTGAAACCCGTTAACGACCAGGCCCGTTCCCCTGCCGATGACCGACACGACCGTCCCCACCGGCGAGGCCCAGAGGCCGCGAGTTACCGCGCACAAGGGATTGCTCCGGACATTGGTTGCGCTTTGGCCCTATATCTGGCCGGGCGACCGGGCCGACCTGAAGATGCGGGTTGCTTGGGCGATGGTGCTTCTGGTCGCCGCCAAGCTCGCCACCATCGCCGTTCCCTTCACCTTCAAATGGGCGACGGACGCCCTTGCCGGCCATCCGAGTGCGCCCGTCTTCGTCTCGTCCTGGCTGACCTGGGTGGTCGCAGCGCCCATTGTGATGACCGTTGCCTATGGCGGCATGCGCATCCTGATGGCGGTGCTGACGCAATTGCGAGACGGCGTTTTCGCCAAGGTCGCGATGCATGCCGTTCGGCGCCTTGCGATACTGACCTTCGAGCACATGCATCAATTGTCCTTGCGCTTTCATCTGGAGCGCAAGACCGGCGGCCTGACCCGTGTTCTGGAGCGGGGCCGCAACGGCATCGAGACCATCGTTCGGATGGTGATCCTGCAATTGATGCCGACCATTCTTGAAGTTGCACTGATCGTCGGCGTGCTGTTCTGGCAATTCGACTGGCGTTATGTCGCCGTGATCCTTGCGACCGTCTCCACCTATATGGTCTACACTTACTACGCGACCGAGTGGCGGATCGCGATCCGCAAGCGGATGAACGACAGCGACACCGAGGCCAACACCAAGGCGATCGACTCGCTCCTCAATTACGAAACCGTCAAATATTTCACCGCCGAAGAACGCGAGACCAGACGCTACGACCGGTCGATGGAGCGGTATGAAAAGGCGAGCGTGCAGACCTACACCTCGCTCGCCGTGCTCAATGCCGGTCAGGCCGCGATTTTCAGCGCGGGTCTCGCGGCGGTGATGGTGATGTGCGCCCGCGGCATTCAGACCGGCACCAACACGGTCGGCGACTTCGTCATGATCAACGCCATGATGATCCAGCTCTATCAGCCGCTGAACTTCATGGGCATGGTGTATCGCGAGATCAAGCAGGCGGTGACCGACATCGAGACGATGTTCCACATCCTGTCGCGGGATCCGGAGATCAAGGACAAACCCGGTGCGCCTGCGCTGCGCGTCGACAAGGGTACGATCCGCTTCGATAATGTCGGCTTTGCGTACGAGCCGGCGCGCCCGATCCTGAAGGGGATCAGCTTCGAGGTACCGGCCGGCCGCACAGTTGCCATCGTCGGCCCGTCGGGAGCGGGGAAGTCGACCATCTCCCGGCTGCTGTTCCGCTTTTACGATGTGACCAGCGGCCGCATCCTGATTGACGGGCAGGACATCCGCGACGTGACGCAGCTGTCGCTGCGCTCGGCGATCGGCATGGTTCCGCAAGACACCGTGCTGTTCAACGATACGCTGCGCTACAATATCCGTTACGGCCGCTGGGAAGCGACCGATGACGAGGTCGAAGAGGCGGCGCGCCTGGCCCAGATCGATGCCTTTATTCGTCTGAGCCCGAAAGGTTACGAGACCGAAGTCGGCGAGCGCGGCCTGAAGCTGTCCGGCGGCGAGAAGCAGCGTGTCGCGATCGCGCGGACAATCCTCAAGGCTCCTCCTATCCTGGTTTTGGATGAGGCAACTTCGGCGCTCGACAGCCATACCGAGAAAGAGATTCAAGACGCGCTCGACCGCGTCTCGGCAAACCGCACGACGCTTGTGATTGCGCACCGGCTCTCGACCATCGTCAATGCCGACGAGATCATCGTGCTGGACGCCGGCCGGATTGCGGAACGCGGCACTCATCGGCAATTGCTGGAGGCCGGCGGTCTTTATGCGAGCATGTGGAACCGGCAGCGCGAGGCCGAAGCCGCGCGCGAGAAGCTCGCTGCCGCAGACGAGGATGTGGCGCCGAACCGCAATCCGCCGCCGGTCGAAGACGAGTTCTCGGACGCTGCGGCGCGGCCGCGTGCGCCGGTTGAGGTCCTGGATTAGGTTTGGAGTTGGGAATGTCGATCATCCGGTCGATCTCGTCGCAGATCGTGCCAATTCATCCGCAGGGCATGCCGTTCATCGGCGGCTTTGCGCTCGCAAGTCTGGTGCTGTTCTGGTTCTGGTCGCCGCTCGGCTGGATTGGAACGATCCTGACGGCATGGTGCGCCTATTTCTTCCGGGACCCGCCGCGGGTGACGCCGGTGCGCGACGGAATCGTGGTGTCGCCAGCCGACGGCCGCGTCAGCCTCGTCGTGAATGCGGTGCCGCCGCGCGAACTTGAGCTTGGCGAACGGCCGTTGCTGCGCATCTCGGTTTTCATGAGCGTGTTCGACTGTCACGTGAACCGCGCGCCGGTCGCGGGCCGGATCGAGCGGATCGTGTATCGCGCCGGCTCCTTCCTGAACGCCGATCTCGACAAGGCAAGCGAGGACAACGAGCGCAATGCCGTGGTGATCGCCACTCCAAACGGTCGGGTCGGGGTGGTGCAGATCGCGGGCCTTGTTGCGCGGCGCATCCTGTGCTTCGTGCGGGAAGGGGAGCCGATCGGCGTTGGCGACCGCTTCGGGATGATCCGGTTTGGATCGAGGCTCGATATCTATCTCCCCGAGGGCGCGCGCCCGCTGGTGGCGGAAGGGCAGACCGCCATTGCCGGAGAGACTGTCATTGCCGACCTCAAGGGATCGGAAGGCCCCCGCAACTTCAAAGTCGGGTAACAGCCGCGCTGGACCGGATTGGCGTTGCACCGAAATTCTTGGTAGGGTTGCCCATGGTCTTTTCACCCGTCGATCCCCAGGGCCGAGAGCCGCGCCGCCGGCGCTTCCGCGCCATTCCGGTGCGTCTGCTGCTGCCGAACATGATTACGCTCCTGTCGCTCTGCGCGGGGCTCACCGCGATCCGCCTTGCGCTCGAAGGGCGGATAGAGTGGGCGCTCGGAGCCATTGTTTTCGCGGCGGTGCTCGACGGTGTGGACGGCCGGGTCGCACGTCTTCTGAAGGGTCAGTCCAAATTCGGTGCCGAGTTGGACAGCCTGGCCGATTTCGTCAATTTCGGCGTGGTGCCAGGGCTGATCCTCTATTTCTGGGGTCTGAATGAGCTCGGTGCGATCGGCTGGATCGCTGCGCTCGTGTTTGCGATCTGCATGAGTCTGCGGCTCGCCCGCTTCAACGTCATGGCCGACGATCCCAACCGGCCGGTCTGGGCCGCGAATTTCTTCACGGGTGTTCCGGCGCCCGCGGGCGCCATCATCGTGCTGCTGCCGATCTATGTGAATCTCCTCGGCATGCCGCGGCTGCCGGCGCTGGCCTGTGTCTACACTTTGGCCATCGCGTTCCTTCTCGTATCGACCCTGCCGGTCCTCTCGGGCAAGAAGCTCGGCACCCGGGTGGCGCCAAATATGGTGCTGCCGGTGTTCCTGCTGGTCGTGTTGTTCGTGGCCTTGCTGGTGAGCTACCCGTGGCATGTCCTGACCACGGGATCGGTTCTTTACATCGCATCGCTGCCGTTCGGCTGGCTGTCCTATCGCCAGTACATCCGCAAGGATGCAGAGGCTGTCGCGGCAAAGACCGCGCAGGCGGCATCGTCTTCCGCGCATGCGGCAACGCCTCCAGTACCGCCCGGTCTCGCACCGGTCGAGGAGCAAGACCGGCCCAGCCGGCTGAACTGACGGCTCCGTGGACTTGAGATCGACTCCGACGGCGCGTGCGGTCTACGTGATTGCGGCCGAGCACGGCGCCCCGCCAGTATGCGATACATTGCTGCTCAGTCATGGCGCGCGCCGTGCGCCGCGCGGCACGGCGTTGGGACTGCGCGGTATGATCGTCGAATTCGCGTTGCCCTCAGGAAGCCGGCTTGCTCACAACGACCGCGTCATGCTGGACGACGGCCGCGCGGTTGAGATCGTTGCGCGGCCGGAACCGCTCGTGGAAGTACGGGCCGCCGACCTTACTACGCTTGCACGCGCGGCCTGGCTGCTCGGCGACCATCATATTCCGGTCGAAATTCACGCGCGCTATCTGCGCGCGGAGCGGACGGAGCAGGTGGCTGAATTACTGAGTACGCTCGATGTGACCGTCCGTGAAATCGAAGCGCCGTTCGAACCGGAGGGCGGCGCTTACGATCACTCGATGCATGTCGCCACTTAAAAAATTGGGGCTTCTGGATGTGCTGCGAGGCATAAGTGAAGAAGCGATTTGTACGCCGTACGTTTCTGACCTCGGCCGCCGCAACGCTTGCGTTGCCTGCCTTTGCGCGCTTCGCATCCGCGCAATCGCCGCAGGTCGTGTTGAAGCTACATCATTTTCTTGCCCCGACGTCGAACGCGCAGGTGCGCTTTCTCTCGCCTTGGGCGAAGAAGATTGAAAGGGAGGCTGGCGGCCGCATCCGCATCGATCTCTATCCGAACATGCAGCTCGGCGGCACCGCGGCTCAGCTCTACGATCAGGTGCGCGATGGCGTCATTGACATCGCATGGACCTTGCCGGGTTTGACACCGGGACGGTTTCCGAAAATCGAGGTGTTCGAACTTCCCTTCGTCGCAAACAGGTCCGCGGTCGCCAATGCGCAGGCTGTCCAGGCGCTGTATGAGGCGCAGCTTCGCGACGAGTTCAGGGATGTACAGGCGATCTGCGTCTGGGCGCACGATCAGGGTGTAATTCACTCCATCAAGCCTGTCGCAACCTTGACCGATTTAAAGGGGCTGAAGCTTCGTGCGCCGACCAGGCTGTCGGCTGAGGCGGTGAGGGCACTTGGCGCTCATGGCGTTTCGATGCCGGTGACGCAGGTGCCGGACGCGTTGTCGGCTCGAGCGATCGATGGCTGCCTGGTCCCGTGGGAGGTGGTGCCGTCGATCAAGGTCGCCGAATATACGAAATTTCACGCCGAATTCGCAGCTTCTCCAGTACTTTATACTGCAACCTTCATCCTCGCGATGAATCGCCGGCGTTACGAATCTCTGCCGCTCGAATTGAAGAAAGTTATTGATGCCAATTCCGGCCAGAGCGCCGCGCGAGCGGCCGGCCGGATGTGGGACGATCAGGCAGCGGCGGTGGCCGATGCGGTCAAGGAGCGCGGCAACACCATCGTCCGGATCGAGAGGGCCGAAGCGGAGCGCTGGCAGAAGGCGACGCAGCCCGTGATCGACAACTGGCTGAAGGCTTCGAAGAAGATCGGCGGCGAGAAGCTGCTTGCGGATGCCAAGGCGTTCCTCGCCAAATACGGCGGAGCGTAAAATTCTAGCTCGTTGAAATCGGATGCCCTGGCATCAGGTCATAAGGGTGCGCCCAGCCGGGCAGGGCCTTCATGCGCTCGAGCCACGCCGCGATGTTCGGATAAGTGCCAGCAATGTCGAATCCGAATTCCTCGGCCGGATAATAAAGGTATCCGACCAGCGAGATGTCCGCGATGGTCGGACGGTCGCCGACGACGAAGGGTGATCGCGCTAGCCGCTTGTCCAGAATGCCAAGCGAGTTGTCGATGCGCCCCTTCAGGAACGCCATGGCGGCCGGATCGCCGGCCGGCTTTGCGAAATTGCGCAGGAAGCGGTACGGCCCGAGATAGCCGTTGAGCTTCTGGTTGTCGAAGATGATCCAGCGCAGCGCTTCGAGCCGCTCGTCCTCGGTCTGCGGTTTGAACTTTCCCGTCAGATCCGACAGATAGGTCAGGATCACGCCGGATTGCGTCAGTCGCCTGCCGTTATGATCGAGCACCGGCACTTCGCCCATTTCGTTGACCTCCGCGCGCCATTCCGGCGTGCGCGGCAGGCCCTTGCCGAAAAAATCCACGAATTGCGGAGTCCAGTCGGCGCCCATCAGATTCAGCATCAGTGCGACACGGTAGGCGTTGCCGGACTGGGCAAAGCAATGAAGCGTATATTCGGCCATGACGCCCTCGATGCCCGCTCAGACCTAACGCATCGTCGGAATGACGAACTCGGCGCCTTCCTTGGTGCCTGACGGCCAGCGCGCGGTCACCGTCTTGGTCTTCGTATAGAAACGGATCGAGTCCGGTCCGTGCTGATTGAGATCGCCGAAGCCCGACTTCTTCCAGCCGCCGAAGGTATGATAGGCGAGCGGAACTGGGATCGCGAAATTGATACCCACCATGCCGACATTGACCCGCTGCGTGAAGTCGCGCGCAGTGTCGCCGTCGCGGGTGAAGATCGAGACCCCGTTGCCGTATTCGTGCTCGGTCGGCAGACGTACCGCCTCTTCGTAATCCTTGGCACGAACAACCGAAAGCACCGGACCGAAAATCTCTTCCTTGTAGATCGTCATGTCCGGCTTAACGTGGTCGAACAGGCAGCCGCCCATGAAGTTGCCGTTCTCGTAGCCCTGCAGCTTGAAGCCGCGGCCATCGACAAGCAGCTTCGCACCTTCCTTGACCCCGGTTTCGACATAATCCTTCACCTTGTTGAGGTGTGCCTTCGTCACCAGCGGGCCGTAATCGGCCTGCGGATCGTTCGATGGGCCGACCTTCAGGCTCTCCACACGCGGGATCAGCTTTTTCACAAGGGCGTCGGCGGTCTTTTCGCCGACCGGCACGGCGACGGAAATCGCCATGCAGCGTTCGCCGGCCGATCCATAGCCCGCGCCGATCAGGGCGTCGACGGCCTGATCCATGTCGGCATCCGGCATGACGATCATGTGGTTCTTTGCGCCGCCGAAGCATTGCACGCGCTTTCCGTGGGCGCAGCCGGTCGCATAAATGTACTGGGCGATCGGGGTCGATCCGACGAAGCCGACCGCCATGATGCGCGGATCGGTGAGGATCGTATCCACCGCTTCCTTGTCGCCATTGACGACATTGAGAATTCCGGCCGGCAGTCCCGCTTCCATGAACAGTTCGGCAATCCGCATCGGTACCGAGGGATCGCGCTCGGACGGCTTGAGGATGAAGGCATTACCGCAGGCGATCGCAGGCGCGGCCTTCCAGAGCGGGATCATCGCTGGGAAATTGAACGGCGTGATGCCGGCCACGACACCGAGCGGCTGGCGCATCGAATAAAGGTCGATGCCTGGTCCGGCGCCCTCGGTATATTCGCCCTTCATCAGGTGCGGCACGCCGCAGGCGAATTCCACGACCTCGACGCCCCGCTGGATATCGCCTTTCGCGTCGGCGATGGTCTTGCCGTGTTCGGACGAGAGGAGGGCGGCGAGCGAATCCATCTCCTTTGCGATCAGGTCCAGAAACTTGAACATCACCCGCGCGCGTCGCTGGGGGTTGGTCGCTGCCCAGGCCGGCTGCGCCGCCTGTGCGTTCGCTATTGCAGCCTCGACTTCCTTCCTGCTCGCAAGCGCAACCTTGGCCTGTACGTCGCCGGTATTCGGGTTGTAGACGTCGCCAAACCGTCCGGAGGTACCCGCGACGGTCTTGCCGCCGATGAAATGGCCAATCTCGCGCATACCGGTTCTCCGTATTGAAATCACTCGACTTTTCGGTCTCGCCGAGCGGCGGGCAGGGGACTGCCCATAATCGGGGCGATCCATAGCGCAGCGGCAAAGGACTGCAAAGGCCGCCATTTTTGATCGCTCACCCGCCGTTAGGCTTTACCGAAGCTTAATCGCGCCGCGCGTAATCTCCAGACGTGCCCGGGAATTCCGGCGCAGAAGGCGTCTGGCGTTGAGGTAGCGTACATGGATATTGCAACCGGCCTGGGTTTGATCGCCGGCATGATCGTTCTCGTCACCCTCATCCTGATGGGTGGCGATCTGGGGATGTTTCTCGACGTCCACGCCTTCATCGTCATTTTCGGCGGGGCATTCGCGGCGACCCTGATCCGCTTTCCGCTGTCGACCATCTTTCACGGCATTCCGATCGGCATGCGGTTCGCATTCACGGTTCGCCGTGTGACCCAGCGCGATCTGGTCGACGAGATCGCCAATCTTGCCGAGATTTCGCGCAAGCAGGGGCCGATGGGCCTTGAGAAGGTGGAAATTTCGGACCCGTTCCTCGCCAAGGGTATCCGCTACGTGGCGGACGGTTACGATGCCGATTTCATTCGCGACAATCTCGAACGCGACCGCGACAACTTCCTCACCCATCTCGACGAAGGCTCTAAGGTCTACCGTGCGATCGGGGATTGTACGCCGGCCTTCGGCATGGTCGGGACGCTGATCGGCATGGTGCAGATGTTCGCCAACATGACCGACCCGTCCAAGCTCGGTCCGTATATGGCAGTCGCGCTGCTCGCGACGTTCTATGGCGCCACCGTCGCCAACCTGTTCTGTCTGCCCATTGCGGACAAACTCCACGTCAAGCTCGTGGACGAAGAGATCAACCGCACGCTGATCATCGACGGTGTGCTGATGATGCGCGATTCCAAGAGTCCGGCTTTGGTCCGCGAAATGTTGCTTGCCTATCTGCCAGAGAAGCATCGCCACACCAGCGAAGAACTTGCAGCGGCCTAGCGGCCCGGACCGAAGCGGGCATCGGCGATGGCAAAGAAGAAGCGCGGCGACGGGCATGGTGGCGGTCACGGCTGGTTCGTGACCTTCGCCGACTTGATGGCGCTGCTGGTCGCATTCTTCGTGATGCTCGTGGCATTCTCCACCCAGGATAGTGCCAAGCTACAAATTGTCGCGGGGTCGATGCGCGACGCCTTCGGCGTGCAGCAGAATGTGCGCTATTCCGGCATCATCGAGGTCGACGGGGTTCCGACCCGGCCCAAGGTGAAAAACGTCGCGAATATTCCGCCGACAGAGGCATCTGCGACCCCGGCGCCTGACGACAAGGATCACACCAAGCAATATGGCACCCGTCTGAAGAAGGATTCTGCCTTCGCGCTGGCCTCGGCCTCGCTCCGTCAGGCCATGCAGGAAATGCCGGAAATTACCGAAGTCTCCAAAAACATCATGATGGAGGAGACAGAGGACGGACTGAATATCGAGATCGTGGACCAGGACGGCCGCTCGATGTTCCCGGACGGTTCCAAGAGCCCCTATGAGCGCACGCGGCTTCTGGTCCAGAAACTGGCCGGCCGGTTCAAGGCGATGCCATACCGGTTGTCGATCTCCGGCCACACGGCAGCGTCCCGGACGCCGCCCCGGCCGGGCTACGGCCCTTGGGACCTGTCGGCTGACCGGGCCAATGCAATCCGCCAGATTCTCGAAGAAGGCGGCGTGCCGTCGTCCCACATCTACATGGTGGCCGGCCGCGCCGACACGCAGCCCTTGTTCCCCGACGACCCCTACATGGCGGCAAACCGCCGCGTCACGATTACTCTGATGCGCGAGGCCCCGCCGGTGCCGCCGGACCTGAAACCCTGACGGTCGGCAGCTGCCGCCACCCGTTTGGACCTATTGCGGACGCCAGCGCAGTGAGATAAGCCGCCCGGCGTTTTTGCTGACGAAGGTGGCGGGCTGCGGCCCGGTTTCATGAAACAGCCGAGTGGGGAAGTCCTGGTACCGGATCCAGGTCAAGGCGGCCATGCGGGGCAGGGCACCGGCGCAAGCCTTCTGGCGCTGACGCTCGGCAGCATCGGCGTCGTTTTTGGCGATATCGGCACCAGTCCGCTTTACGCGTTCCGCGAGGCCGTCCACGCGGCCCAGCATGGCGGACCGCTCACGCGCGAGATCGTGCTGGGCGTGCTGTCGATGATTCTGTGGTCGCTGATCGTTGTCGTTTCTCTGAAATACGTCCTGATCCTGTTGCGCGCCGACAATAACGGTGAGGGCGGGACCTTGTCGCTCGCCGCGCTCGCGATGCGCGCGCTTGGCCGCCAGACGACTCTCGTGTTCGTCCTCGGGATGATCGGCGCCGCGATGTTTCTGGGGGATTCCTTCATCACGCCGGCGATCTCGGTGCTGTCAGCCGTTGAGGGTCTGAAGCTCGCGACGCCGGCGCTTGAGCATTACGTGATCCCGATCACTATCGTCATTCTGGTCGCGCTGTTTTCGGTGCAAAGTCACGGCACCGCGCGCGTTGCATCATTTTTTGGGCCGATCACTGTGACCTGGTTTGTTGCGATCGCGGTGTTCGGTGCGATGCACATTTTCGACGATCCGGGTGTACTCCACGCGATCAATCCCTATTACGCGCTGAATTTTCTCTTGACCAACGGCACCGTTGCACTGGTCACGCTCGGTCTGGTCTTTCTTGCGGTCACCGGCGGCGAGGCACTCTACGCCGATCTCGGCCATTTTGGACGGAAGCCGATCCGGCTGGCCTGGTTTGGTCTCGTTCTGCCGGCGCTTCTGATCAATTATTTCGGTCAGGGCGCGCTGGTTCTGGCCAATCCCTCGGCGATCGAGAACTCGTTCTATCGTCTTGTGCCCGACGTCCTGCTGATTCCGATGGTGGTGCTTGCGACCGCCGCCACCGTGATCGCGAGTCAGGCGGTGATCACCGGCGCCTATTCGCTGGTCCAGCAAGCGATCCAGCTTGGCTTCCTGCCGCGCTTTGCGATCGTGCACACGTCGGAAGATCAGTACGGCCAGATCTACATGCCGCGGGTCAACGCGATCCTTCTGATCGGCGTGGTTCTGCTGGTGCTGATGTTCCGGTCGTCGAGTGCGCTCGCTTCGGCATACGGCATCGCGGTCGCGACGACAATGGTGGTCGATGGCATCCTCGGCTTCATCGTGGTCTGGGCGCTATGGAAGTGGAAATGGTGGCAGGCGGCATTGCTCATCATTCCGTTCGTGGTCGTCGACAGCATGTTCCTTGCCGCCAATTTGCTGAAATTGCTCGATGGCGCATGGGTGCCGCTGCTATTTGCGGGACTCGTGGTGCTCATCATGTGGACATGGCGGCGCGGCACCCGGATCCTTGCCAACAAGACGCGCCGTACCGAGGTGCCCCTCGATACGCTGGTCCGCAGTCTGGAAAAGAAGCCGCCGCATCGCGTTCCCGGGACTGCGGTATTTCTGACCAGCGATCCGACCTCGGCGCCGACCGCGCTCATGCACAATCTCAAGCACAACAAGATTTTGCACGAGCACAACGTCATTCTCACCATCGTCACCGCCGACATGCCGCGTGTTCCGGAGGAGGATCGCGTGGTCATGTCGCAGATCAGTCCGCATTTCAGCACGGTGACGCTGAATTTCGGCTACATGGAGCAGCCGAACATTCCTCGCGCGCTGGCAATTGCGCGAAAACTGGGGTGGACTTTCGACATCATGTCGACTTCGTTCTTTCTCTCGCGCCGTGCTCTCAAGCCGTCGCCGAGTTCCGGTATGCCAATGTGGCAGGACCGCCTTTTCATCGGGCTTGCGAAGAGTGCAAGCGACGCCACCGACTTCTTCCAGATCCCGACCGGCCGTGTGGTCGAAGTCGGCACCCAGGTGACCGTCTAGCGTCCATACCTGCTGACGAAACCGTGACTGTCAGAAATCTTTAGTCTAATCATGCACTTGACGTGCAACGGCGCTCTGCAGTCCGGCGTTGCGCGCATGGCTGCCTGAGCGCGATTGCTGCGCTTCGGCAAAGACGGGGCATCCCGATCCGCGTTATAGCGCGCGCCCCCCGCATTCAGCGGGCATTCCCCGAAGGAGAGTCCGTCATGGTGTCCTGAGATCGTAATCACCTGACAGTTGGCCACCGAAGAACCGGGCGCGGACCGCAAGAGTCCGGGCGCCCGGTTCCGGTGGCCGAGCCGCTTTCGAGCGGGTTTGATGGCGTTGCTGAGACAA
>JBMOOQ010000046.1:0-4105 GCA_049324435.1 Pseudomonadota bacterium | reverse complement strand
GATCGAGGCTGTCATCGCGCTGTCCGATCTTGGCCGCTACGTCTCCGTCGACGTCGCCGCGATGAATACCGCCTCCGTCGCCGAACCCCGCGATGAGGAAGAGGAAGACGACGGCAAGGGCGTGCGGCTCTATCAGAGCATCTACGAAACCGCGCTCCGCAACCAGATTCCGCGCGCGGTCATCGACGACATGATCCGCGTCTATTCCTATGATGTCGATTTCCAGCGCAAGGTGCAGCCCGGCGACTCGTTCGACGTTCTGTATGCCGGCGATGACGACAATCCGTCCGGCGCCGACGGCCGCAACGAGGTGCTGTTCGCGGCGCTGACGATCGGCGGCGAACAACGAAAATTCTATCGGTTCCAGACGCCGGACGACAACATCGTCGACTATTACGACGAGACCGGAAAGAGCGCGAAGAAGTTCCTGGTCCGCAAGCCGATGTCGGACGGCATCCTGCGCTCGGGCTTCGGCGTCCGCCGCCATCCGATCCTTGGCTACGCCAAGATGCATACCGGCGTGGACTGGGCCGCGCCGCACGGCACCCCAATCTATGCGGCAGGCAACGGCGAGGTCGATAAGGTCGGCTGGGAGGGCGGCTACGGCAAATACGTGCGCATCAAGCACACCAATGGCTACGAGACGGCCTACGGCCACTTGACCGCCTATGCAAAGGGCATCGAGCCTGGCGTCAAGGTACGGCAAGGCCAGGTAATCGGTTTCGTCGGCTCCACCGGTCTTTCGACCGGCGCGCATCTGCACTACGAGATCATGGTCAATGGCCGGTTCGTCGACCCGATGCGTATCCGCCTGCCGCGCGGCCGCGTGCTGGAGAACCAGCTTCTCGCGTCCTTCGAGGAAGAACGCGACCGGCTGGACGCGATGATGGCGCGCGGCAATGGCGGCAGGGTCGCGCAGCAGACCAGCGCGTCGGCGCGCTGACAGCGCGCGAACCTCGTAGAAATCATCCGCTACGGGCGAAGCTCGATCTCGGCGCGCTTTGATTCGTAATTGGTCGCGATCCACGCGCCGCGGACGGCCGGACTGGCAAGTCCGGCCGCCTCACCGATCACAAGTGCTTGCGCGAAACGTTACGCCGCTTCCTTCACGGCCTGACCGTTGAAGGTCAGCCCCGATTTGCCGGCCGAGACCGTCACGGTATCGCCATCCTTGACCTTGCCGGACAGGATCAGTTCGGCGAGCGGATCCTGCAGGTTTTTCTGGATCACGCGCTTCAGCGGACGGGCGCCATAGGCCGGATCGTAGCCTTTCTCGGCCAGCCATTCGCGGGCTGCAGGTTCGAGCTTGATCGTGATCTTGCGCTCGTCGAGCAGCTTCAGCAGCCGCTGCAGCTGGATATCGACGATGCGTCCCATATCGTCGCGCTGCAGACGGCGGAACAGCAGGATTTCATCGACGCGGTTGAGGAATTCCGGACGGAAATTCGCCCGCACCACCGCCATCACCTCGTCGCGCACCGCCTCGGTATCCTCGCCCTCCTTCTGGGACACCAGATATTCGGCGCCGAGATTCGACGTCATCACGATCAAGGTGTTGCGGAAATCGACCGTGCGGCCCTGTCCGTCGGTCAGACGTCCGTCATCGAGTACCTGAAGCAGCACGTTGAAGACATCAGGATGCGCCTTCTCGATCTCGTCGAACAGCACCACCTGATAGGGCCGGCGCCGCACCGCTTCGGTCAGCGTGCCGCCCTCCTCGTATCCGACATAGCCCGGAGGCGCGCCGATCAGCCGGGCGACCGAGTGCTTCTCCATGAATTCCGACATGTCGATTCGAACGAGCGCATGCTCGTCGTCGAACAGGAATTCGGCGAGTGCCTTGGTCAGTTCGGTCTTGCCGACGCCGGTGGGCCCTAAGAACATGAACGAGCCGATCGGCCGGTTCGGATCCTGCAGACCGGCACGCGCGCGGCGCACCGCGGTCGAGACGGCCTTCACCGCCTCGGGCTGTCCGACCACGCGCTTGGCGATCTGCTCCTCCATCTTGAGCAGCTTCTCGCGCTCGCCTTCCATCATCCGGTCAACGGGGATGCCGGTCCAGCGCGATACCACTTGCGCAACGTGGCTTGCGGTCACTGCCTCTTCCGACAGAACCGCGCCCGCTGCACTCTTTTCTTCGACTTCCTTGAGCTCCTTTTCGATTTTCGGAATCTTGTCGTATTGCAGCTCGCCCGCACGCTGATAGTCGCCACGGCGCGTGGCGTCAGCGAGCTCGTTCTTCAGCCTGTCGAGCTCCTTCTGAAGATCGGCAGCCCTGGTCAGCTTGTCCTTTTCGGCCTTCCACTTTGCGGTCAGGGCATCGGCCTTCTCTTCCAGCTCGGCCAGCTCCTTTTCGAGCTTTTTCAGCCGGTCCTTCGAGCCCGGGTCGGTCTCCTTGCGCAAAGCCTCCTGCTCGATCTTCAGGCGCACGATTTCGCGATCGAGATTGTCGAGCTCTTCCGGCTTGGAATCGATCTGCATGCGCAGCCGTGCCGCTGCCTCATCGACGAGATCGATTGCCTTGTCCGGCAGGAAGCGGTCGGTGATGTAGCGGTGCGACAGCGTGGCCGCCGCGACCAGCGCCGCGTCCGCGACCTTCACCTTGTGATGCGCTTCGTATTTCTCCTTCAGCCCGCGCAGGATCGAGATCGTATCCTCGACCGTGGGCTCCTCGACGAAGACCGGCTGGAAGCGCCGGGCGAGCGCCGCGTCCTTCTCGACATGTTTGCGATATTCGTCGAGCGTGGTCGCGCCGACGCAATGCAGCTCACCGCGGGCGAGCGCAGGCTTCAGCAGGTTCGACGCATCCATGGCGCCGTCGGTCTTGCCGGCGCCGACCAGGGTATGCATCTCGTCGATGAACAGAATGATCTGCCCGTCCGAGCCGCCGACTTCGGTCAGCACCGCCTTCAGACGCTCTTCGAATTCGCCGCGATATTTCGCGCCGGCGATCAGCGCGCCCATGTCGAGCGCGAGCAGTTTCTTGTCCTCGAGCGATTCAGGCACGTCGCCGTTGACGATGCGCAGCGCCAGCCCTTCCACAATCGCGGTCTTGCCGACGCCGGGCTCGCCGATCAGAACGGGATTGTTCTTGGTGCGGCGTGACAGAACCTGAATGGTGCGGCGGATCTCCTCGTCGCGGCCGATCACCGGATCGAGCTTGCCGTCGCGCGCAGCTTGCGTGAGGTCACGGGCGTATTTCTTCAGCGCGTCGTAGGCGTTCTCCGCCGTCGGCGTATCGGCCGTACGGCCCTTGCGGATCGCCTCGATCGCGGCATTGAGATTCTGCGGCGTGACGCCTGCCTTTTGCAGAATCTTGCCGGCGTCGCTGTCGCGATCCAATGCGAAGGCGAGCAGCAGCCGTTCGACGGTGACGTAAGAGTCGCCCGCCTTTTGCGCGACCTTTTCCGCCTGATCCAAAATCCGCGCCAGCGCCGGTGTCATTTGCGGCTGGCCGGCGCCGCCGCCGGACACTTTCGGCAGCTTGTTCAGCGCCGCCTCGACGTCCCTCAGCGCCTGCCGGGAATGGCCGCCGGAACGATCGATCAGGCCGGCACACAACCCTTCCGGATCGTCCAGCAGCACTTTCAGAAGATGTTCGGGGGTGAATTGGGGGTTGCCCTCGCGGAGGGCCATGGAATGCGCAGACTGAATGAATCCGCGCACCCGTTCGGTGTATTTCTCAAAATCCATATGTCGCTCCCTCGGCCTGTTCCGCGGCCCTCGACGAGGCACCTGCGGAGCATCTGGATCGTCCCGGCGCCATGATCCGCCTCAAAGCGGGCCGACCACAGCACAGGAACATTACCGGCGGACCCCGGATGGGCATCCGCAGCTCCGATGTAGGAATGCGGTCCCTGACCCGGAAGGGACATTCCCGGAAAATTCTTGCCCTTGCGGGAGCCTTTCGCCGGGCCGCAGAGCGGCGGCGTTTCGTGTCAGGCTCACAAGAGGCGTACAAAACAGGGCAAGCGCCGTCGGCCCTGTTGTTTGGCCGGCGCGGGCACGCCGGTATTGCAGCGAAGAAGTGAGGGGAATGATGCGCCGCAAGACGCAGGGCATTCCTGATAAGCCGTCCGCCATTGCTGACGCACGGCCGCCTCAC
>JBMOOQ010000045.1:0-47916 GCA_049324435.1 Pseudomonadota bacterium | reverse complement strand
TGCAACCCTCCAAACGCGCATGGCCGGGGACCCGGCCGATCTTCACCGAAACCTAGGCTTGGCAGGTCTCAAAAACAAGGACCAAGGCGGCGCCAATTCGCTGTCGGCACTACGCAATCTTGCTAGTTTTACCTGACAAATAGTCGAATGCCGCGCGAGGACTGTTTTGATTGATCTTTTTGGCCTATTTCGTTGAGTATGTTGCGCAACGCGTTGCGTATTGTTGCGCATTTGCCTACATCGCCGGGTATCGCTGGCTGCTAAGTATCACAATGTGATCCGGCAGGGAGCCTTGTGATACCGAAATGGGAACTATCGTCGAGCGCCCGCGCAAGAATGGCGGGAAAGCCTTCATGGCAAAGATCATTCTCAAGCGCGACGGCAAAGTCATCCACCGCGAGACGCAGACATTTGATCGCCGGCCGGCCGCCGCCGCCTGGATCTCCCGCCGCGAGGACGAGCTATCAAAGCCGGGCGCGATCGAGCGCGCGAAGCAAGCCAGCAACGACCCCACCCTTGCGGACGTCATCGACGGGTACATTGCCGAATCAGTGACGGCACTCAATCGGTCGAAGGCGTCCACCCTCCGGATCATCAAGGCGAGCGACATGGCTGCCAAGCGCTGTTCGCATATCGCGACGACGGATATCACGGAGTTCGTCAAGGCCCTGCCTTGGACGCCGCAGACGCGGATGAACTACGTCACCCACCTCTCGACCATCTATTCCCTCGCCAAGCCCATGTGGGGATATCCGCTCGACCCCGCCGTGATCAAGGACGCCAAGACCGTCCTGCGTCGCATGGGGATCATCTCCAGCAGCAAGGACCGCGACAGGAGGCCGACGCTAGACGAACTGGACCGGCTGATGAGCCACTTTGAGGATCGCCAAAAACGCTCCCCGTGGGCAGCGCCAATGTGCCGTTTAATCGCTTTCGCGATCTTTTCGACCCGCCGCCAGGATGAGATTTGCCGGATCAGGTGGGACGACCTCGACGAGGAGAACAGCCGCGTCATGGTCCGCGACATGAAGAACCCAGGACAGACCGCGGGCAATGACGTTTGGTGCGACCTCCCCGCCCACGCCCTGAGGATCATCCAGGCGACGCCGAAAACCGACGAGCGGATATTCCCCTACAATGCCGGGACCATTGGCGCAGCGTTCACCGACGCTTGCATGGTTCTCGGGATCACCGCCGAGGACATGCCGGACGACGAGCGCCTGCACTTCCACGACCTCAGGCACGAGGGTATCTCGTGGCTGTTCGAAACCGGGTACAACATCCCGCACGCGGCGGCCGTGTCCGGTCATCGCACCTGGACGAGCCTCAAGCGCTACACACAATTGCGCCAGCGCGGCGACAAATACGCGGGATGGAAGTGGCTTGATGCCGTGACCGCGCCTGTTGTGTAGAGCGCAACAACCATCTGAGGCGATGCTTGTCGGGATCGAACCGGCAAGAGGACATCGCCATGACCCAGCACCAAGGACTGCCCGTCGCGGGCTATCAGCCGCAGAGCGACGCCAAGGTTTCCGCCGTCAACACCAACAAGCAGCACGAGGAATTGCTGCTGCGCCGCCTGGACGAACTCAAGTCGATGCCCGGCATTGATGGGCGCTGGCTCCAGATCGGCCGCACCCACATCGAAGAAGCCTTCATGGCGATCAATCGCGCCATCTTCCAGCCCCAGCGCATCGCGCTTCCGACCGACAACAATTAGCAGACGCCCCTCGCGGTACTCCTTCCCGTCAGCATCCAGAATGACGGGGAAACATGGTCCCGATCGTCCGTGAAGAACGGCGCTGGTCCGTAGAGGGGCATTCATGCAGCCCAGCGTAATCGGGGCAACCTGGATGGAGCAAAGGCCGCAGGCCCGTAATTCGGCGGGAAGCGGCCTTTACCAATTCAGGGGCAACTCTTTCTCAGCCTCGACGCCGCTGCGATCCGGCGCATAGAATACCATACGGTCATCGTTGCCGCTCCGATCGCGACCGACCGTCCACCCCAACTTCTTCATGATCCGGCCGACGCGGCTAGTTTGCCGCCAATCGGCGTCCTTCATGGGGATCCCCAGCGCCGACAGAATGTCGAGTTGCGCGATCGACGCCTGCCCCTTGACGGTGTGCGCGATCTTGTCCGTCCACACGTCAACGTCCGTCCGCTTCTCCTGTTCGAACTCAACCGCCGCTTGCTCATCTTCCTGGACCCACCACGGCGTGTTGGCGCGGTAGAGCTCTACGGCCTCAGCCCATAGCTGATCGCGATCGAGCGCGATTGCGTCCGTGTCAAGGCTTCCGCATGTGAGCGGCCAGAAACGGCGCGCGCCCGTGGGATCGCGCAGGTAGGCATTGCCTTCCGGGTTGATCGTACCGTTCAGCACCACGCGGCGCGGCGCTTCGATCACCGCCCGACCGTATGGCGGACGATAGCGATCGGTTTGTTGCGTCAGGAACTTCTTGACCTCGTTCACCTCAGCCGCCGAGAACTTATGCATTTCCGCGACCTCAAGGCCCCACACGCCTTGCATTTCCATCTTGGCGTCTTTGCTGCCAATGTCCGACAGCCCGTCCGTAAAGAAGTCCTCGCCGTAGAGGAAGCGAAGCGCCGTCGATTTGCGCGCGCCCTGCGGCCCTTCCAGGATCGGCATGGTATCGACCTTGCACCCCGGCCGAAGGCCGCGCGCGACGCCCGAGATCAGCCAGCGCATGCCGACCGTGCGAGCATACGGCGTGTCCTCGACGCCGAGGTAATAGGTCAACCACTTCTCGACGCGCGGCCGGCGATCCCACTTGATCCCTTCCAGGTATTCCGTCAGTCGGTCGAAGCTCGCCCGCTCCGCGATTGTCTGGATCACGGCCGCGATGTTCGAGGCTTTCGGTGTCATGCTGCGGCCTTCCAGCCACATCACCGCTTCGCTGTAGTCGCGATCCGTGACGGTTCGCGGTTCCCATGACTGTTCGATCGCCCACGGCGGCCGGCGCATCAGCATGACGGCGCGCTTAAACGCGTCGAACGCGAACACGCCCGACGTCTCCGGGTGGTTCTCCAGGAACAACGCCCAATTCTTCGTGGCACCCGGCTTAATCTTGCCCTCCTCGTTGCAGACGAGGCCGAGCATCCAGTTGTCATCCGCCGCAACAGTGCGGCGCGTGCGCAGATCGGTGACGGTCGCCGGCTGCTCTTGCGCTTGGCTGACCGTGCGAGCCTCGACGACAGTCTTTGCCTGGACGGCCGGCGCAGGACCGGCAACGGGCGCGGGCTTCTCCACGGCCGGCGCTGGCGGCTTGGGAGGCGTCGGCGGCGTCCACGGGCGGACAGTCTCACGCATGAACGTGTCGAGCCGAGCCTTGTCCCAGCCGTCGCGGATCGCGTCGGCGCAATCCCAGCCCTTCGGCGGCCCGTCGCGCATGACGTCCATCACGCGCACCGTGCAGCCGATCGCCACCAGGATCGCCGCAATCTCGTTCGCGGTCCCGAGCCCCGGCGCGTCGGCGTCCGGCCAGATCACGACGTTGCGGCCGGCGAGCGGAGACCAATCGGTGTGCTTCACGCCCTGCGTTCCGCCCGACCATGACACCACCACCCGGCCCGTCTCGCGGGCGAGCGCGTCGCGGCACTTCTCGCCCTCGACCACGATCACCTGCCGGGCATCTCCAATGCCGTCTAGACCGTACAGCGGGCGAGGCTTTGGGAACGGGAAGCGCGACCAGCACTCGCGACCGTCAGGCAAGCGGACGGCCATCACCATCGGCGTTTCTTTGTCGCCGTCGCCGAGTTCATGGCGCAGCACATAGCCGAACAGCGAGCCATCGGCCCGGCGATACGGGAACACCATCGACGGCGCGAAGCCGCCCCACTCCGTGGCATCGCCCGCGCGCTTTGGATTGTAGAGCTTTATGCGCCGGCCGGCCTCGATCACCGCGCCACCGGGCGGATCGATGGGCTCAATCCCGGCGTAGATATCGCGCGCCTCGATCTGGCGCGGCTTCACGTTCGGTCCGGCCGTACCGCCGCCGAGGATGCTGATCGCTTCGCGCAGGCCAACGCCCTTGATCTTCTGGACGAAGTCCATGACATCGCCGTGCTCGCCGCAGCCAAAGCAATGGAAGCGCTCGACCTTGTCCTTGCCGACGAAGATCGTAAACGACGGCGTATCCTCAGCATGGAACGGACAGCAGCCAAGGAACTCGCGGCCGTCCTTCTCCAGCTTCACGCCAAACGACGCCGCCGTGTCTGGTAGTGAAACGTCGCGCCTTAGGCGCTCGACATCGGACGACATTGCGACCCGTGATGCTAGGTGATTTGCATGTTGCGTTATTCACAACACTTGCAACGAAAACGTCAAGAAGAAGTTAGTGATTGCCCCGAACTATCTGCGCCAACTCGCTTTCGTTGTGCGCGATGCCCGCCCGGCCGCCCGCTTTGTTCACCGCCTCGATCCAGGCGATTTGCTCTTTCGTCGGCCGCGCGCCGTCCTTGACCTCGACCTGCGTATAGATCGCAACGGTTGAACCGATCATGTCGGCCGTCACCTGGACCGGCACCCATCCGCCGAGGTCCGACATTCCGGTGACGCCGGCATGGAATGGACGAGCATTCCGCAACAGCACATCGCCCGCACCAAGGCGGACCATTCGACCGTTGCCGCGCTCCGGCTTACCAACCCAGGCTTGCCCCACGTTCTGCCGAAACAGCCGCGCCCCGAGCTGGGACGCGAACCGTTGCAGCAGCCGCATAAGATCGGCTTCACCCATCGATCGACCTCGCCCCGATTGCTCTCGCCCCCGCGATTTGCTCCAGCTTCCGCCGCCCATAGGCGACAAGGGCGGGATCGCCGCTCGCGATGTTGATCTTGGCAAGATGTTCGACAGGACCGTACCGATCTGTTTCGATCGCGCCATTCTTCACCGCAAGCGCGCGCTTGCTCTGCGCAATGTCGAAGTGAACCCAGGACGCCTTACGATGTCTCCCGAACGAAAGCGTCGGGTGCCCCTGTATCCACTTCCGTTGCACGCCGATCCTGTCAGCCATCGCGAGCAATTCGGCATCGGTATCCGCCCACATATGGCACATCACCATGTTACCGAACGGCGCTTTCATGTTGTCAACATAGACCGGCATAGCGCGACCTCAGAACGGAATATCGTCGTCGGGATGCGGCTGGCGTCCGGTCGAGATCGGGTCGGGCCGCGAAGCTGCACGCGGAGCGCGGCCGGTCGCGTCAGCGTAGCTGTTGCCGCCGCTGTTGTTGCCCGGCCGTTCAGCGTTGCCCTTCGGGTCGCTCGCCTTCCGCCCGCCACCGTCGCCGAGCAGGATCAGGTTCGCCTTGAACCCGGTCAGGACAACCTCGGTCGAATAGTGCTTGACGCCGTCTTTTTCCCAATCGCGGGTTTGCATCTCGCCCTGGACGAACACCTTTGAGCCCTTGCGAACGTACTGTTCGATGACGCCGCAAAGCCCCTCGTTCCACACGACAATGCGGTGCCACTCGGTGCGCTCTTTCTTCTCGCCCGTCGCCTTGTCCTTCCAGCTTTCGGACGTGGCGATCGAGAAGTTCGCGACGACGCTGCCGTTCTGCAACGTCTTTAATTCAGGATCGCCGCCGACGTTCCCGATCAACTGCACTTGGTTAAGGTGCCCCGCCATTTCACTCTGCTCCCATGACAAGCCGGTATCCCCGGCGATAACCGACGTTCTCGATCGAGACGCCGGACCCCTCCAGGCGCGCGCGCAGATGGCACAGCGCGACCTTGAATGCCGCATACATGCGCGTCGGCGACGGCCCACCATCGGGATCGTCGGCATACATCGCATCGAAAATCCGTTCCGTCTGGACCGGATGGCCCTTGCCCTTCCAGATCGCGCCGAGAATGCGCGCCTCCAGCGGCGTGACCTTGTAGTGGTCGATCACGATATCCAGCGACGGAACGCGGACGGACTGTTTGCAACACGGGCACGCGATCGGACTAGCCAAGCTCATCATGACATCCCCCTGCTTTGCGAAGCGGCCTTGGCCTGCCTCGCCGTCCACACATGGCCGGCCCACTTCTCCGGCGACTTGTACCCGCGAGCCATCGCGAGCTTGACCAGATCGTCGAGCGTTTCCGCGCTCGACTGTTCGCGCAGCCGCTCGCGGCGGATCGCGGCGACATCAATTTCCTCAAGCTCGCCCTCGACCTCGTCGAGAACCCGGCCGAGGCCGAGGCTATCGCGCGCCTTCACCGGGTAGACGTGGCCGCATTCCGTGCACTTCGGCGCGGGCGCATGCGTCGCGAAGCACTTCGGACAAGTCAGGTTCTCGACCTCGCGGCCGTTCTTCTTCCGGCCTTCCAGCGACCATTCGCGATCGTCATCGGGCAACCCCAGGCGACCGAAGCCGCCGACGAGATCGAGGAGTATGGCGGGATCAGGTTTCTTGCGCAGGCCGCGCCCGTGCTTTTGCAGATGCCGCGCGAGCGATTGCGACGGCGAGTAATCAAGCACCGCCTCAATCGTCACGTCGCGATCGACTTGCGCGGCGAGATCGAAGCCCTCGCAGAACAACTGACAGTTCACGATCAGGTCAATTTGCCGGTCGGCGAAGCCGAGGAAGGCGGAACGCCGATCCTGTTGCGGCGTTTGTCCATCGAGCGCAACGGCCATAATGCCGTTGGCGCGAAACTCTGCGGCGAGCTGTTCGGCGCGGATCACCGATGGAGCAAAGGCGATTGTCCGCTTGCCAGCCGCATACTTCTTCCAGTGCCGCACCGCTCCGGCCAGGACAGCCTTGCCCGACATCAGATCGTCAATGTCGGACGCGACATACTCACCGTCACGCGAGCGAACGCCGGTCAAATCGACCCCGGCAGGAGAGAACGCACGGTAGCGCGACAGGTGGCCTTGCTCGATCAGCCATCGCACGGACGGGCCGAGCACCATTGTATCCCACACGTCGCCGAGCGGCTTGCCGTCTAAACGTTCCGGCGATCCCGTCAGGCCGATCGCCCGCGTCCCGGTTTCCTTGTAGTGATGCGCGACCTTGGCCCAGCCGCTCGCGGCCGACAGGTGCGCCTCGTCAACCATGATGTAGTCGGCAGGGATTTTGCCGAGCCGGTTCTTGAGCGTCGCGATCGAGGCGATATAGACCCGGTGGTGCGGGTTGTAGTGATAGCCGGCCGCGATGTACGAAAACGGGATGCCGCAGCGCTCGAACGTCTTGGCGGTTTGCGTGATCAGATCGACGCGATGGACGCAGAAGATAACGCGTTTCTTGGCCTGGAACAGAAGCTCGATCAGCTTCGCGGCCAGCACCGTCTTGCCGAACCCCGTGGGCGCGAACACCAGGACGGACAGATAGGTGCGAAGCGCCACGCGCAATTGAGCGCGCACGTCCTCTTGATCAGGGCGAAGGATCAAACCGCTCACCGGCCGACCACCACTTTCCGGATTGATCTTTCGTGCGGAGCCATCCGGCGCAGCCGCTGCGCCATCGCGCGCAACGCCTCGACATCGGCCGCCGTCACGAGCATCATCGTTTCCGCAGCCGGCGCGCCCGTGCGGCACGTCGTGCGATCCGCCATGTGATCGAGGAAATCGGCCTGCTCATAGAAGCTCATTGGCGCGGTCATCAGCGCCTCGGCATCATGTCGTCGGACGAAATCGCAACGTTGCGCTCTTGCGCTGCGGCAAGGATCGCCTCCTGATCCCTACCAGAGATCAGGCCCTTGGCGTCCTTGAGCGCGCGGCTGACCTTCGACCGGTGACGGCCGAGCGCGACAGCGAACTCGGATTGAGACAGTCCAAATTTTGCGTAGACACGCTGCCACGGCGTGGCGGGATCGGCTGGCTTCACGTTAAGAGCGCCCCGTATGATGCTGATTTCGCAACATACGTTGTGATTTGCGCAACGTCAATAGAAACGAGGGGATTTTCCCAAGGGAGCACACCGAGGAAATACAACGCAAGCTAGAGCCGTAGTTCTACGGACAACCAAATTTGCGTCTTGTTGCGAAACGTGCAACAAACGGTGGATAACAGGGAAAGTATGTAAGGCGTGCGTAAGGAGAATTGCCAAGATGTCCCAACGAGAGATTGATGGCGCGTGGTTCACAAAGAAGCTCGAAGAAAACAATAAGAGCATGCGCGGGCTGGCAAGACATTTAGATGTTGACGTCTCTGCCGTCTCCCGGATGTTCTCTGGAAGTCGGAAGATGAAAATGAATGAAGCTAGTGCGATCGCTCATTTCCTTGGCGCTCCTGTTTCGGAGGTTCTCAGACACGCCGGGGTAGCCGTAGACCTGGACGGCCAGCCAACCCAGGTCATGCTTGCCGCAGCCATCAACGAAAAAGGCCAGCTCGAACGACTATCGGAGCCGAGGCCCCTACCGCAAGCCATCCTCGATCGAGCGCAGGCCGCCGTCACGCTCAGCAACCCGGAGAACGGTCGCATCCTCGCCGCCCAGGTGCGCGCGCTACAAGGCCCGCTCGCATTCCTCGACGACGCTGTTGTCCTGTTCGGCCACACCGAAGGCGTCGAGCGCGCGGCGATCGGCGTCCTTGCCATCTGCCGGTCACAGAAAGGGGAACAGGTCATCGCCAAGATCGACCGCGCCCGCAAGACGGGCGAGGCCCGTGTTGTTTGTGTCGATGGGAAGCCGCGTGAATTCGCGCTCGAAACCGCAACGCCTGTAATCGCGATCATCCCCTGATTAGAACCCGTTTCACGATCTAGCAAACCGCGCAGCTCCGGCCGCGCGGTTTTTTCTTGCGATCCTGAAATACTGAAATCCTGACTTGACCGTTGCGCTTTGTTGTGCCTAGTGTTGTGAACTTCGCAACATCACAACGGAGATCGCAACGATGAACGTCATGACCACGTCGCCCGGCATGAAGCCGGGTGTCTACCTCAAGCTCGACAACGAAGCCTATCACGCCGGTCCCGGCATTTCGAAGTCGGGTCTATGGACGATCGACCAGAAGTCACCGGCTCACTACAAGTTCCCGGCCCCGAGGGACGAGGAGACCACCCAGGCGATTGCCGCGAAGGACTTGGGCACCGCGACCCATATCGCCGTTCTCGAGCCGGAGAAGTTCGAGACCGCCGTTCATCGCGGCCCTGCCGACCGGCGCGGCAACAAATGGACCGATGCGGAGGAGTTTTGCCGCATCGAGAAAAAGACGCTCCTCGTTGCGTCGGCCTATGACAGCCTGCTTGCGCTTCGCGACACGATCCACGCCGACCCATGGCTGAACAAGGTCATCACCAGCGGAGACGGCGTCAATGAGGCGTCCGGCTTCTGGATCGACCCGGAGACCGGCGAGCTTTGCCGCTGCCGTCCGGATCGCTACCGCCGCGATATCAAGCTGATCCTGGACATCAAGACGGCCGCGAGCGCGCACCCCGACGCCTTTGCGCGCGCCGCCGTCAACTTCGGCTATCATGCCCAGGAAGCGTTCTATACGGACGGCTGGCAGGCGTGCGGCCAGCAGGTCGAAGCGTTCGCGTTCCTCGTCCTGGAGAAGGCGAACAACGCCAGCAAGTTCGCGTCGCCCTACGCGTTCGCCGTCTACGAGCTGCCGCCGTCGATCGTCGAGGAAGGCCGCGCCATCATGCGCAAGTCCCTCAATCGCTACTCCGAATGCCGCAAGGCAAATCGCTGGCCGGCCTACACCGAGGGCGTGCAGGAGCTTTCATTCAAGCGCTGGAACTACCGACTGACGCAGGCCCCCGACGCGCTCGACGAACAGTTGCCCGAGTGACGGACGCAGACCTTGCGCGGAAATTCTGGAGCGCGGCCTACTTCTATCGCCGCGCTCCAGATCGCAACCGAGCCACCGCTATCATGGTGCTCACAGCCCTAAGCGGTTCACCCCCAGGCCCCGTGCAATCCCGCGCGGCCGAGATCATGAAAGAAATCGAGAATGGCACAGACCAACACGCTACCGGCCCAGGCTGATCGCAAGCCGCCGACGCTTCGCGATCATCTCAACAACATGACGCCCGAGTTCAAGAAGGCGTTGCCCGGCCACATCACGCCCGAGCGGTTTGTTCGCACCGCGCAAACGGCCATCGCCCTCACCCGCAACATCGACAAGGTGAAGAACCCGGCCTCTCTCCTCGCCGCCTGCACCAAGGCCGCGACGGATGGCCTGATCCTGGACGGCCGCGAGGCCGCGCTTGTCGTGGACTATCAAGGCGACGTGCAGTATCGGCCGATGATGCGCGGGCTTTTGAAGCTGGCCTATCAGAGCGGCCAGATCAAAAGCCTTGTTGTCGAGGTTGTCCGCGACAAGGACAAGTTCACGCACGAGCCGACGAACGCCAAGAAGCCGATCACGCACAAGGTCGATCACAGCAAGGATCGCGGCGAGCCCTATGCGGTCTATGCCCTCGCCGAGTTGATGAGCGGCGGCATTGTTCACGAGGTGATGAACATTGCCGACGTCAATGCGATCCGAGATCGGTCGGACGCCTATCGTGCTTTCAAGGCGAACAAGATCAAGTCCACGCCGTGGGCGACCGATTGGGCCGAGATGGCGCGCAAGACCGTGTTCCGCCGCATCAGCAAGTATCTGCCGAGCAGCACCGATCGCGATGCTCTGCACCAAGCGGCCGAGCGGATCGACGACGATTACACCTTCGACGCGGCGGCCGAGCCGGCCGGCGAGACCCCGGCCGCAACGCCCTTCACCGCGCCGAAGAAGCGCGGCGGCGCGGCGGCGGCGCTCAAGGACGTCACGCCGGCCAAGGCGAAGCCGACCGACGCGAAGGGCCAGCCGGTTGATCACGACGACGTCGGCGAGGTGTTCGACCAGGACGGCCCCGACGACAACGATCCGCGCTTCGCCAACGACGGCCCGCAGCCAGGGGATGACATCTGATGCCCAAGCGCCTCGTCGCCATCATCGAACAGACGATCCGGAAGGAGGTGCCGGTTCCGGACAGCATCCAAACCGGCCCCTTCCACACGGACGCAATCGACCTCCTCAACGCCGTGAACGCGTCCAACCACAGCACGATCATCAAGCAGCGCTTCGTTTCCGCCGAGGTGGTCGAGATCGCCGAGGGAGCCGATGCAGAGCAGCATTAACCCGGAGACCCCGGAATTCGCGCGCGTCGAAATCCGGCTGACAGACAAGGCCGCGCTCAAGAGCGCCGCCGATCAACTCCGCTCGCTTGCCGGCGAACTCGACCGGCTCGCGGGCGGATCGCTCGCCGATCCCGCGTCGAACTATCTGGCCTGGGGTGCCATCAAGTCCACTTCCAAGAAACTGAGGAACCAAAATGTTTGACTGCAAACCACCGGAACGCCAACCGACCATCATCCTCGCCGACATCGCGCCCGCCGACGTCGTCATTTCGGACCCGATGTATGGAAGCCTTGCGGGCGTGCTCCAGGCCGCCCACGACCACGCGGCGCGCGGAAAGGGTCATGACCGGCATGGCAGTGACGACGTGCCATTTCTCGAACAGTCGTCGATGCAGACCACGCGCAGGGTCGGGCTTGGCTTCCCGGCCGGCCAGATCATCAAGAAGGCGGGCGAGGCGAAGGGCATGGCCGATCGCGGCGAGTATGACGCGGCCGTGGCCGAATTCTTCGGCATCATCAACTATGCGGCAATCGCGGTGCTGGCCCTCCGCGAGCTGTAGGAAAGGCGTATCTTTGCTGTTGTGATTTTCACAACACTATGCAACAACAGGGCGCGGCCATTTAAACGGGCCGCGCTCTTTTGCATCAGGATCGCGCCAGCCATGACCAAGCATCACAACTGCCAAGAATGCGGATCGCCCCTCACAGCCCGCCGCGCCGGGCAGGAATTCTGCAAGCCGTCTTGCCGCCAGACATTCAATAATCGGCGCATGCAGCGCGGAGCGGAACTCTATGACCTGTTCCGCGCGCTGCGGCGCGAGCGGGCCGGCGCGAAGGACATGAACCTATGGACGGAGATTTGCCGCCTGGAGCTGCAATGGCAGATCGAGGACGAGGCGAAGCGGCCCGGCCGCCGTTCCTACATGCCGCCGACGAAGGCGCTGACGATCTTGAAGGACAAGGGATCACTGCCGCGCGGCGAAGTATTGAAGGCCGGCCCGCGCGCGGCCTAATGCTCGCCCGCGAACCGTTCGCGCTGTTGCCGCTGGCAATCGCGCGTCGCGACGAGCCGCCCGTTCGCCTGCCCCAGCGAGGCCCGGTGACGCGCTAGCGCCACCTTGGACGACATGCCTACCTCGACCGAAGGATAGCCCACCGGCTGGGCCAAGTCCTCGCAATCGCGCGGAATTTGGACGGCCGCCCGCGTAGGACTATTTTGCGATCCGGCGCAACCAATCAACGTCGCCGTCGTCGAGAGCACAAGCATCGTTCGCAGGACGCTTTGCAAGCCTTGCTTCATAGTCGGAAACCTTCTTGTCAGCCTCACCGGCCTTTGCCTCAGCGTCAGCGCGAAGCTTCGCCGCTATCTCGGCTGATTGCCTTTGCGCATCGAGTTCCAAATCCTTGAACGCCAGATCGGTCCTCGCCTGGGCGAGCGCCGCGCTTTCATCCGCCAGCCGATGGCCGACGCTCAGCCCGAGCAGGAACAGCATGGCGAACGCGACCAGCCGAGCGAGCGGCACATAGGGCGCGATCACCGGGAGCCGATCGAGCAGCGGCGCGAAGCCGACGACGAGCGCGGCAACCAAGACAATGACGCCGATCATCAGCGCCAGATCGGACGTCGCGATTGCCCACAACAGCCACGACATGGATCAATCCTCCCGCAGACACCAAGTCTTTTCGCCCCACACGGGGTCATTGCGCCGGTTGTCCAGGCCCCTGAGATACTTCCCATCGGCGTAGACGTATTCCGACATTTTGTTGCACGCCTCTTTGACGCGCCCCGCATTGAGCAGAGAGGCCACCTTGCCACAAGCGACGCCCGGCCCGAGGTTGATCGAAAACAGGATCATGGCCGCTTGCCGGTGCGGCGGCATTTCGTTGAAAGAGGGAATGCACGCCTGCACCGGAGCGGCATAGCGCGGGATCACCTTGGCGATCATCGCGAGACATTCGCTTTCGGTGTATTTGTCTCCGACTTTCAAGGTCGGGAGATCGTGCGTCGTGATGCCGCCGCAAACGGTGATGACGCCGGGCGGGTCGAACGGCAAATGCACGGCGGTATAGTTGCGGCCTTCCCAATGATTGTATCCCGCCGACGCGAGCGCGAGGACGGCAGCAGAGAGACCACCAACAACGACTTTGCGCTTTATTGCCATTATTCAGCCCCCGGCTGCTTGAGCACGCGCGCGACGCCGAACGCCGCCGACAAGGCGACGCCGCCGAGCACGTATGCGAATGTTGGGATTTTGTCGGCGAGCGCCGGCCAAACCATGATGGCCCCGCCTACGGCGCTCCAGAACAACCCGCTTCCGATCGCGATCCGCACCGACCAGAGGCGGTGCCAAATGCGATCATCGATCATTCGGAAATTCATAGTCGCGGCCTCGTTGAGAAGGCCGCACGATGCACCGGCAATGGTTGCCGGCTAAAGTCCGGGAACGTGCCCGGTCAAGATCATCTTCCAGAGCGCGACGAGGAACAGGCCAAGGATCGCCCACACGCCTTTCGAGACGTGTCCATTCAATTGCTCTACGCTCTTTTCGATGCGCGTTAGCGCCGCTGTAGTGTGCGGCTGTTGCGCCTCCAGGTTGACGACGCGCTCTTTCAAGTCGCTCACCCTCCCATGCAGCTTGTCGATCTCTGTCCGCGTATCTTGATCCATTTTAACGCGCCCGGTCCCAGTTGGTTCGTTCGCGTTATCGCAGGAGATCGTTGCTACGAAATAACGGCACCCCAGCCGGCCTCCATGTTCGCGTTGCCTGCGTCGTTAGGATGAACGCCATCAGGCGCGAGCTTAGAACTATCCGGGATGAGCGTTGCCGTATCGACGCCGACAAGTTGGCTGTAGCCAAGTTCGCTAATGCACTGGCCGGGAACGGCCTGATAGCTGCTCAACGGGATCGGCAACGATTGCGTCGTCAACGTGATCGCCGAGCAGTACACCGGAACAGTCGGGGCAATTGCGTGGATGTTCATCAGCAATTGCTTGTAGTCCGCTTTATAGTCGGCGACCGGCCGCTGAATGAGATAGTCGTTCATCCCATACAGGACCGTAATCCTGTCCGGGTTGAGGTTCGCGGCGGCCGTGCCGTCACTCGGCACGGTGATCCTGCCGCCATAGCCGAGATTGATGCAGCGAAAGCCCTTCGCCTGGGCGAGCAGGAACGGCCACCCTCTACGGACGTCGGTAGCCAAAAATCCTTGCGTGATGCTATCGCCGACACACACCAGCAGCGGCCCCGTGCGAGGCGGTGCGGCCGTCACGGCATAGGCCGGATCGACCTCGACGCCGCCGAACTCAACGCCATCCGCATACGGCAGGATGATTTCATAAAGGCGGTTCGCGCTCGACCCCATGTTGATCACGACCGCGCCGGTAGTGACGACATTGATTCCGGCCGGCGTCTGGAAGTCCTGGACGAACACGCCATCGACGAAAACGTGACCGATCAGATTGCGCGCATCAGACCGCGTCACGAGGCCGTTCCAGCGCAATTGCACCGAAACAGAAGGCGCATTCGACATGAACCGCTGCCGCGCGCCGGGCATGCAATACTGATAATCCGATGGCGCATCGTCGATCGGACGACGGAACCGCGCCCATCCGTTCACGAAAGTCGGCGCAACACAATCGCTGTAGGAAATCGCAGGATCATTGGCGGCATAGCTTCCAGGATGCTCGCCGGGCGGCGGCAACTCGGATGCTCCGCTGCCGCCCCTGACGCGCTGCGCGCTGATACCCAGCATCATTGCAGGCGCTCCCAGGAGGAAACGCCGTGTGACCATGCCCATGAAACTTTTGATTGCATGTTTTATCCGCTCTAGCAAGGAGGTGATCACCACGACGGGGCGATTTCGGTGTATTCGAGATACGCGAAAGCTTGCGAAGCTGCGATGGTGCAAGATGTTCCGTTGCCACTGGCCGCGAATGAAACGGCCTGACCTGCCGTGCATACTTGCTTGGAGCTGCCGTAGATGGTCGCAGCGTTAACCGCGCCGGTCCAAGAGAATACGCCAGAGAGTTGACCAGCGGCAGAATTGGATACCCAGCCCTGGGCACTGCTTCCGCTGACTTGGGTCTGATAGACGTAACCATGGAACAGGAACACCCCGCCGCGCGGGGCGACAAACCTTTTGTTGGTGCTATCGTAGCAAAGGTTAAGGCCGGTAGGGTCATCAAGGGCAGAGGTGAACTGAACGTTCACGCCAGCGCCACCGGCCTGATCGGTCACCCGTTGAAGCTTCCCAACGAACGGGATTTGCTTCGCCTGGACCACTTCCCAATCCGTGCCGTTGGAGCGTAGCAAAACGCTCTCGTTCGCCCACATGACAATGCTCGCGCCGGATCGACCAATCACGCCGGCCGGCGTTGTAATCGTGTATAGCTTGGACGCGTTCGCGGCCTTTCCGACCAGGAAGGCGATTAGCTTTCCGGTGTTGCCGACAGGCGTCGGGAGTGTCGTAGTGAAGTTGGCCCCGCCCGTCAGGAAATGGAGCTTGCCGAATGCAGCGCTCGTCAACGTCGATGACGCGTTGAGGCCGACAACAGTCGTTAGGTCGAGGCCGCCGATGTTTCGCCAGGACGCCGCAGGATCGGCAACGTCGGAAAGATTGTTCGAGCCGAGCATGTCGCCAACGCCCGGCCCCAGCCAGATCGTGCCGCTCCATACCTTGAGCTGATGCACGGTCGTGTCGAAGTACATATCGCCTTGCTGGAGCGGCGAACCATCCTTGCGTAACGTCGGCGCAACGGCCAAAGGGCCTTGGTAGATGTCCGCGAAGTCAGTCAGCGCGGAGATGCTGTTGAGGACATCCGCGATGTTCGCGGCGCTCTCATCTACGATTTCTGTGCTGCGGTCGATCCGCTCACTCATCTGTTGATCGCGCATCACCGCGAGATCAAATCCGGCCTCGACCGTTTCGGCGAAGTATGCGCCTTGATTTTCGAGGTCGATTTCCTGAGTGAACGGAACGTTGCGCAGCATCGTGATCGTCTGCGTAGCGGTCGGCGCAACGACCGTTGCAATCTGCCCGCCGCCCTCATCGCCGACACCGGACACGATGTAATCGGTATCGACCGCGATAACCGTCTCAACGCCGCCCTCTGTACGAACGACTTTGAGGTGCGCCTTGTCGAGAATGCGAAATTCGTAAGCAAAGATCGTTGTGACGCCGTTGCCGGTGTAGGGTCCGGATCGGTTCGTATCGCTCGCAACAGTCATGTGGTCCCGCCGTTTTTCGGATCGGCGGGACCATGGGCGCGCAAAGGTTACTTCTTAAACTTTCCAAAGACGTATTCGAGCGGCGAGACCTGTTCGCCTTCCGATTGCCGCCACCCCGCATCGACGATCCGGTTCGCCGCGACGGACGGAGCGCCCGTGGCCGTACCGGCAGCGTTGACAATCGACTTGATCAGAGCCTTATCAACCTGACCTTGGAACGCCTCCTTGACCGGCTTGGACAAGTCCTCGACGATCGAGCCATAGGCCCCGCCCCCGCTATGGCCCTGGAGCGCCGCCACGCCGTCACGAATAAACGGCAGCGTCCCCAGCACGGAAAACGCGGTGTTCTTCGCCAGCCACGCCAGCCAGCTTTCATCATCGCCGCCGTCGCCTTGGCCGGGCAACTGCCCCTTGATCGCCGCGCCGACAAGCGCCTCAAGCGTGAACAACAGCGCCATGTCGAGCGTCCAACTCGCCGCCTCCTGGGCCGACTTCGCCGAAACGCCCTCATCGCGGATCGTGCGCGAGGCCGTCGCGGTGCGCTCATAGGCGACGTTGAACTTGGCGAACATATAGCTCCCGAGCGTCGTGAACAGCTTCACGACGTCGTTCTGCCGATTGCGCGAGGACAGCGAACCGCGCTCGACGCCGGCCCGGTCGATGAAGAGGCCGGACGCCTGGGCACGTTTAACCAGGCCGTCCGCGTGCGCGACCGCCTGGGCCTCATTGCCGCCGAACTTCCGCAAGCCCTGCTCGTAGCCGGCGATCCACGTCGGAACGTCGGCGAAGTGCCATTGCACCTTCTGCATCAGCCAGAACGACGCCGGCCCATACACGGTGCGTTTAATCTCTTTGACCCTGGACGCCGTAGCGCCGGCCGTACTATCTTCAAGGAAATCCATCACGTCTTTGTTGAACGTGGTCTGGCGAGCCGCCATGAACGGCGACTTGGACGCGACCGCCGCCGCCGCAGCAGCCGGATTGCGCGCCGCCTTCATGATCCCAATCGCCATATCCTTCTTGCCGACGACGACGAAGGATTGCGCGACGCCCGTGATCTGGAGCAATGCGTTCGAGAGGTTGAACGCCAGCTTGGCCGCCGTGAAGTTGGACTTGAGCCCGCGCAGCACCGAGCCCACCGGGCTAGTCGCGCCAAGCTCGCCCTCAGCGGCATCTTTCAACCACGCTTGCAGCGCATCGAAGTCGGCCGACCGGCCGGCGTCATCTAGCGCGCCGCGCACCCGCCCGTCCTGGATCAGTCGCCAAGCGTTCGCGACCGGCTCGCTCATCTCCAGGTCATAGATCACCTGATTGACGTGACGGTGCATCACCGCCATGTCGAGATCAATCGAGCCATCACCGGCCGCCGCGCGTTCCTTCAAATGGCCGTTCCGCGTCTGAGCCTTGCCGAACCGGCCAGCCTGGAGCGACTGAGCGATATCGACCGTTTCGCGATCCGCCGCCGTAGAGCTCAAGCGCGTGTCGTACTTGATCGGGTAATACCCGCCGCTCAACTGCTTGCCGCCGATCGTGACCGGCGACGCCTCGACCCAAGCCGGTTCAACGCCGGTCGCGCGACGCTCGCGAGCGGCAATATCCGCCTTGAACGTGCCGATGTAGTCCCACACCGATTGCACGAAATCCGCATCCCGCGCGTCGAGACCGGCGAGGATCGCGTTCACCTGATCCATCGTCAGCGGACGACGCTGGCGCGGATCAGTCAGCCGCGACAGGTTGCCCTCGTTGCCGGTGTTGAGCGCGACCGCGATCCGCTCCCATTTGGAGAGCGCAAAGCCGAGTTCTGGCATGTGCTCGCGCACTGCCATCGCCCGCCGTTCCTCTTTGGTATAGACCGAATATAGCCCCTCCAGCGCCTTTGCCGCATCCTGCTTGCGAACGATCAGCCGGTTTTGCGCCTCGTCGATAGGGGCCTTGATCGCCTGATAGGCGTCGCCGTTGTCGAACCCGTCCATCTCGCGCAGCAGCGTCGTGGCGTTCAGGACGCTATCGAGATAGGCGCGCGCGAGGTTGCGCGCCTGCTCGCCCTTGCTCCTCACCGCGCCGGGCGGACGCTTGGGCAAATTCTTGTCGATCGCCGCCGCGATGCTTTCCGCAGCCGCCGAGAACTCGCGCTCGCGCTGCGCATCAATCAGCTTGTCCCAGCGCAACGCGATATGCTCCAGGTTCTTCAAGCTATCGACCACGCCACGCAACTCCTCGACCGGCAGGGTCTTGTAAGGCTTGCGCGCTGCGTCGGCGAGCACGCTTTCCGGGATAGCCAGCTCATTCTCACGCCCGGCCGCGATCATGGTTGCGACGAAGGCATTGAGCGAACCGCGCCGCTGTTCGGCTGCGCCGCTCATCTGGCGGAAGTCGTACCGATCAAGCAGCTCGTCGATCGCGCCGAGGTAATCGACCTGGGCATTGTCGCGCCGGCCGGCTCCCGCGATCCGCTCGCGGTGCGAGGCCTTGCCGAGCTTGTCAACGAACCGTTCGGCCTTCTCGACCTCGTCGGCGACCTTGCGCGCCTCCGAATAGAACGCATGGTTGATCAGTTGCCGCCGCTTGGCGTCGATCAGCTTCGCGACCATCTCGTTATAGCCGAGGCTGGTAGACGTCCGCGCTCCACCCTTGATAGTCCGGGCTTGACCGTCTTTCCCAATAACCTCGCGATCCGGGACGGTGTAGGTTGCGATCGAGGTTTCGAACTTCGCGTTGTTCGCGTCGATCGCCTCGTTCACGGCATCAACCGAGCCCTCGCCCCGCAGCGCCGCGCGCGCCGCCGTACCGATCTTGCGCCGGGCCGCATCGAGCCAAATCTTTTCCCGAGCCAGGGTGGCACCGAGCCTCGCCGCCTCGTCCGCCGCCTTGCGTTCGGCCGCGAGGAAACGGTTGGCGTTCATCGCGTCCCGCACGCGCATACGGCCGATCGTCTGCCGAGCCGTCGCGCGGGCCTCCTTCATGGTCATAGCCTTGCCCGTGCCGGCGACATCGACCACGGCTTTCAGCTCCGCGGCAATCCACATGCCGCGCTTGTCCGGACCATGGATCGCGTCGAGCGCGTGCGCCTCGACCTCGCCGTCATTGAGCGCGTCGCCGTGCCGATCGCGCATCACGCGGTCGGTCTCGGCGTCGATCGCTTCCTTGCGTCCAAGCGTCTGTTCCAGCGCCTTGACCATTTCGTCACCGGAGCGGAAGCCGAACCAGCCGGCCGCCTCATCCGGGTCTAGACCGCCTTCCACGGTGTAGACCGTCTGCTTGCCGCGCGGCAGCGTCTTAAGCACGCCCTCGCCGTAGCGCTCGACCAGGACGTCCTTGGACAGCCGGATATCCGGCATCTCCTCCGGCTGGCCTTCCCCGAGCCAGCGGCGATTGCCCATCCATTCCAGCGCCCGGAACACGGGATAGGAATTAACGTCGCGCTCGACCTCAGCGCGGACGGCCTTACGCTCCTCTTTGAACCATTTTTCCTGTTGCCGTTTAATCGGTGCCATAGTCTCGCGCAGCAGCCGCGCCTTGGCATCCTCTTGCGCCTGATCCCGCAGCTTGAGGAATGCCGCATACTGCTCGTCCGTGAGGCCCATGCTTTCGGCCGTAGCGAATACCGGGCCGGCGTCGCCGGCTTCGGCCGTCGCCTTGGCAATCTCATCGTCCGAGGCAATCATGCGCTCGAACACGCCACGGATATCATCCGAGACCGTGACGTTGAGGTTGGTCAACCGGCGATAGACCGAGATCAGCCACGCGCGGAACTTCTCGAACGCCGAGCGCAGATCGGCGGACGGCGCTTTGCCGTCCATCAGATAGCCCTCGAACGCCCGCGCCCACTGCTCTTGCATGCCGACGTCGATCGCGGCGTCCTTCATGACGTCGCCCGTGGTGCCGTTGGCAAGCGCCGCCTTGACGTCGTCGGCCGTCACCGCCACGTCAGGCATCACCCGCACGGCATCCTTGGCGACGTCGGCCGCGTTCGCGCCCCACCATTCCTTGACCGTGGCAAAGTCCGCCGTCGCACCGTCCTCACCGCGCGCCGCCATGTCCTGGATCACCGTCAGGAAGTAATGGCCGCTTTCGTGCAGCATGGTCGAAAGGTCCGCCGTCTGGAACAGGCGAATGACCGTGTCGCCATTGCCGACACCGGCAGCGGGGAACTGGATCGCGCCGCGCGGGCCGGGGCCACCGGACTGTTCGAGCGAGCGGCCTTCGGGCGTGTACTTCATCCGCAAGCCTTCATCGACGGCAGCGGCGAGGTCGGGATGCTCCGTATGGCCGACAGGCCCGTCCTGGTCGAAGCGCGTCAGGCGGAACGTGCCCGGCTTGGACATATCCGGCCCGGCGAGCGCATACCGGCCATCCGTGCCGGTAAGCCGCACGGACTTGCCGCCCGCCGCGAGATCGGCCGCGAGTTGCCTGCGCTCTTTGCCCTTTGCAAGGATCGCTTCCATCCAGGCGCGCGGGCTTTCACCGCCCGACTGAAACAGCCGACGCGGGCCGGCCTGCGCATACTGCCGCGCGCCATCGATCGCTTGCCTGATCGTCGCGTCATCGTCCTTGAGCGTAACACCGAGGCTCGACAGGTAAGTCTCGATTTCGTCGAGCTGGGCATTGCGCGCAACGGCCGGGTCCGCCTCCTCGTTGGCGGAAAATTGCGGCTCGCCGCGCAACTCGCGGTCGATCGCGTCCATGAACGGCCGGACGATATCCGGTACCTCGCGGCCTTCCGCCAGCGCCGTCTTGTACTCATTGACGGCCGGGTCATCAGCGAGGAAACCGGCCTCGATCGCCGCGAGCGCCACGTCATCAACGCCATACTTTTTGCCGCTACCAGCGACGCCGCCAAGCAGATCGCGCGCGCCGGCCAGGACACCCTTGCGCGCCAGCTTCAACGCCTTCTTGCCCTTGCCGCGCGAGACCGTTTCGGCATTGCGCGCTTTGAGCTCGCCGCCGACGTCGTTGATCCCACCGTGCTGATCGATGAACTCCAGGAGCGTTTGCCGCGTATCCTTCACCGCCTTGCGCGATCGGGCTTCCGCGAGCGTCCGGTTTAGATCGTCGGCCGTCTTGTACTGGATGCCCTCCGGAATATCGCCGGCCACCTGAGGCAGCGGATAGCGCTGCATGAACTCCTCAGTCGTCAGGCCCGAGCGTTCCGCCATCACCCGGTAGAACGCCGGGTAAAGCATCGCTTCCGTCGTCGCAACGTCGGTCGATCGGCCGGCAGCGCGCAGCCGGGAAACCATCGTGTCATAGATTTCCTGCTCGAACGAACGCAACTGCTCGCCCTCGACGCGGACACGCTCCGCTTCGTCGTGAGCCTCTTGCATCGCCTCTTGCGCGCGCGCATTGAACTCGGCCGCCTCGACCGCCGTAAACTGTTCCGGGTCGAACCGCATGTTGTCCATCAGGAACGCGTCATGTTCCGATCCGGCCATACGCGCGGCATAGGTCGCGGTCGGAATTTGAAGATCCCCACCGCCCGCAATCGCCGCGTCAAGATCGTCGCGCGAGACGCCTTCCAGCTCATCGACGAGAGCATAGGGATCGACGCCGATCCCCTGGAAATACTGGACGAACTGATCGGCCGGGACATAGACGTTTTCGACCGGGCCGTTCGCGGTCGCGGCCTCGACGAACTGGCGGAATTTGTCCGGCATCCGGTTGCGCAGAACCGAGGACTGCGCTTGGCCGGACAGCGCCTCGAACATCGCGCGCCGATCGCCGGCCTCTTTCGCCTTGCGCGCGGCCTCCATCACACGGCCGCCGCCCATGCCTGCCACCTCGACCGGAGCACCCGCGAACTCGGCGAACCCTTCCATCAGGATATCGCCCAGGCTGATTTGCTGGCCCGACGCGACTTGACCGCCCGCCTCGCCGGCCGCGCCCATGGCGGCTTGCGTGATAGCCTGGAGCACCATGTTGCCGACGTGCGACTGCACAAGCGCCTTGCCCGCCACGCCGCCCGAGAGGCCGTCCATGAGGCCGACGACGAGCCCGCGCGCGTCGCCACGCTTGATCGCCTCTCGCATCAGCGCGGGATCGCCAACCGCCTTTGCCGCGCCTTCCGGCGTCGAGATGTCAATTCCCTTTTCGCGGAAGAAATCAGCTGGCGCGCTGCCCTTCTCCGTGATCGCCGAATTGACGCCCATGAACGTCGCACCAGCCGCAGGGTTGCGCGTCGCGACACCGACACCAATCGCCGCCGCCATCGACGGCAGGCTTTCGGCCGCCGTCTCGCTGACGAACGCCATGAACGGGCCGGGATGCTGCGCAATGACGCGCATGAAGGAATTGAGATCGCCCGTCTTGGCCGCCTCGTTCCAGTGGTCGCGGCCTTCCGAGCCGGCCGGCGACAACGGAATTTCCCCGATCCGCTTGTTGATCAGGCCGACTTGCTGCTGATAGTAGGCCGCCGCCTGCTGGTCATCGATCCCGGCCAGACCGGCAAGGCGCGAGGTCATGAACCGCATGCCGGCGTTCATCAGATCGACCGGGTTGGAGATCGGCTTGTTCGCGATCACGCTGCCGTCCGCGCCCCGGATCGCCGTCTGATCGGCCAGGATATCCGAGAACCCTCGCATTTGATCTTGCGCGCGCTCTGCCGCCGAGTTGGCGAGGAATTGATTGTAGGACTGCGGAACGCGCTGCACGCCCCGGCTAAAGGCGTTCTGGCCCGCGCCGATCGCGGTTTCCCACCACGACAACCCTTGCAGGTCATCGCGCGCTACAGCCGCGTTCTCCGGGTTGCGCAGCCATTCCGTCAGGCGCGGCGCGCTCGACAGGATCGTTCGGTTCTTCTCGCGCTCGATCGCCTGCTGAAAGACGGGCCGATATTCCGAGACCATCGGCGCGGGCGGGACCGGGTTGCCCGTGACCTTACCGAACTCGCTGGCAAGGTTCAGATCGCCGGCAACCTCATCGGGGGAACCATCGACGGTCGACAGGACCGTGCTGGCGGCCTCGACCCCATTCTGCTGCTGCTTGGCTTTCCATGTCTCGTAATCGGCAAGGGTGTCCATCAATAAGCTCCGAGTTGATCGGAGCCGATCATTAGGGGTCGATGGTTGCGCGCTTCAATCAACGCCGTAGAACGAAATCCTCATAGCGCTTGGTCACCTCGACTTGGCTCGGCTTGCGGCCTAGCTCGCGTTCCAGATCGATCGAAATGCCGCGCCGCAGATCAATCGGGATGTCCGAATATTGAACCTGAGCCTCGACCGTCGAATTGTCCGGCCGTCCCGCCGCGTCGAATGCGAAGGTCTTGCCGTTGCTGATCGTGCCGGCGACACCGGGCGGTGCCCATGTGCTGGTTCCGAAGAACGTGCCCGGCGTCTTGATCACGACGGGGAGCAACAGCCGGTTGATCATCGACTGAATATCAGCCTGCGTCGGCTTCTTGTCAGCGTTTGCGCGTTTAAACTCGTCCATCTGCGCGGACAGTGCGTTGTTGAATGAGGCGATCCGCTTGTTGGCCTCGTCGAGTTGCGAACCCTTCTTGCCGGCCGTCGAGATGCCGACCGCCGCCAACTGTTGTTCAGCCTGCGAAAACGCCGACGTCAGCGCAAGCCCTTCCTCGCGAGCCTTGCGCTGATCCGCGAGCGCGCTGGTTTGCAGCCCGGTCAATTCCTTGATGTCAGCGCGGGACAGCTTGTCGCGATAGTCGTTCAGATCGACCTTGGAGAAAAACTCCGGGTCTTGGGCCGCCGCGCGCCGCATACCATAGAGCATTTCCGGGTCGCTCTCGATGTCGCGGCCCTTCCGCACGGTCTCCATGTAGGACCATGCCGAGGAAACGGCCTCCATTCCCGCCGCCTGACGGACCTCCATCGGGATTTGATCCGGCGTCGCGTCCTGGTCGATGTAACTCCAGAGCTGCGCCTTGGCCTGCTGCTGCGTCGCCTGCTGCGCCTTGTGTTGGGTTTCGAGCATGGCGTTGATCCGCCGACGCGTCAGCTCTTGCACTTGCGGGTCTTTGATCCCCGAGAGATAGCTTTCCATATCGGTGAAGAACGATTGCGTGTCGCGGCCGGCCGCCGTCATGTCGATGCCAAGGACGGCGTCAGCCTCAGCGTTGCGTCGCTTCTTGTTCACGCCCTCATTGTGATCCTGGAGCAAGCGGATCGAAGCTGCGATTTCGCCCGGCCCGCCCGTGCGGATTGCATCTGCGACCGATTGCGGCAAGGTTCCATAGTTGTACGCAACGGACGTCACGGCCGCTTTTGCCGGCGCGGACAGGCCGTCCCATTTGTCTTGCCCCACGGTCCCGGCGATCCGCCCCTGCGTTGCCACGATCCGGCGTTGCAGATCGCGCGCCGCGTCAGCCTCCGTCACGTTCATGCCCGGCTTGACCTCGACCACGCTACCGTCCTCGCGCGTGATCGTGTCGGAGCCGAAGCCGACACGGAAATGGTTCACGTCCCAATAGGGCGCAGTCTTGAAGCCCTCGAACCTGCGGATCATGTCGAAAGCCGAGCCACCCACGCCGGACTGCCGACCGGAAATGAAGTCGGAGGCGGCGCGCTGGGACTGCGCTTCCTTCAACGGAACCTTGAGCGAGTGTTCCAGCGCGTACCGATCCGCGCCGCTGATGAAATCTTTCTTGTCCGCCATGTATTTTTCGGCGGCGATCGGGTCCGTTTGCGCCATCTGTAGCGTGATGTTCTTATGCACGCCGGACACATAATCGCGCTCTTTGCCCTTGAGCGTTTCGGCGTCCCACCCATGCAACGCGGCGTTTTGGCGAAGCTCCGCTTGCCCGGCCGCGATGTTCTTCGTCACCATGGCCGGGTTTTGATAGTTCACAAGCGCGTCGTCCGCGAACGTCTGGAGCCGTGCCGCCGAGGCGTCGCCGACCCACTGCTTGCGCGCCTGCGCGGTGTGAACGATCGACTGCTGCAAGGTTGATTGCAGCCGTGCGTTTGACGCCGCGTCATAGGCCCGAGCCGCCCCAGGCGTTAGCCCCTGCCCGTACTCCCTGCGCTTCTCGGCCGCCTCGCGCTCGAAATCCGCTCGCCCATCGACAGCGGCGCGGCCTTCCAGCGTCATGAACCCGCCTTCGCCGAACTGGCGATTGCGCACCCAATCCGCATACTTGTTGTCCGCATCCTTCGCGCGCGTGACGTCCTCAAGGTGCTGGACGCGAACCAGCGCGTCGCTGGCGGTGTCCATGCCCTTGCCAAGCTCTTGCAGCCCGCGCCCCAGGTCCGCGCCGAAGCTCTCCGGCGTCGCGCGCACATCCACGTCTTGCCGAAACTCAGGCCGCAGATCGACAGACGGCTGATATTCAGGAACCTTGACCATGCTTCAACCTCAGTAGAGCGAACCTATTTTCGAAGGGTCGCTTGTCCCGCCGTAGGACAAACCTTTGTAGCGCCCATAAGACTGCGCGCCGCCGCCCAAGATCGTCGCGCCCGCTTTCAGGTAGCCGGCCGTTTCCGCGCTGTCGGCCTGCGATCGCTGTAACGTTGCCTGAGAACGCTGGCTCGACGCCTGGACGCGATAGTCATACGCCTCGCGGTTCGCGTTGGTGCGGATCGTCAGCGCGTCAATCTCGCCCAGCGTTGCAGTATCGATCAGCGTATCCAGCGGCGAGCCGAACGTCAGATCAACGCCGTTCGCCGCCATGCTCGCAGTCTGCTTCCCGACGATGCCGGCCACCTCTTGACGCTTGCGCTGTTCAGCGAGCTGCCCGCGCTCGATCGCGTCCTTAGCCCGACGATCCGCCAGAGTGGCGTTCATCTCCGACACTTGCGCGTTGTACCGCCCCGAGGCCGCCGCCGCTTGTCCGGACTGCACCGCGCCGGCCGCGCCCAGGATCGTCGATCCGATCGTGAGCGCCGTCATCAATTCGCACATCGCTTGACCTCAATTCGAACGCCCGGAACGGATGGCCGCGAAACATGATGGGATCGGAGAACTTGAAGCCAAGCCACCGCAGCCATCGGATCGAGACCACGTTCCGGTCATCGACGAAATTCCTCAGGACCGGATACCGCCCTAACAGTTGATCGCGCCAACTCACCGAGCGGCGAAGGAACTGGCGAAAATGCAGATCAATGGCGTCGGTGCCGAGCAACCAGGGCGCGCCGACCCCGGCAAGAATGTTAAGATCGGCCACGCCGAACATCACTTCTGGCCGGCCGTCGATGATGGCCGTCCATGCCTGCGCCGATTTCCGCAGCGAGAACGCGAGCGCCTCGCGGGGCGACTTGCCGGAGCCTGCCGCGATCTCGTCGCGATCGGCTTGCCGCATCCGCCGCGCGATCGTGCGGATATGCGCCGGCCGCGCCTGGACGATCTCGATCCTACTTTCCAATGGTGACATCGGGCATGATCGCAAGAATGGTCATCGGGAGCGGATCGAACTGCTTCACCCACATGCTGCCCGTCGTGTTCCAATCCCACGGCGGCGTCATGCGAATGTCGCCGGTATACATGGCGATAGCCTCGTTCCACGCCTCCGTAGACCGCTGCTTGTATTCGACGAGATGCGCGCTGTTCCGATCCCCATCCTTTGGCCCGAGGAAAACCCCGCGTGTGTTCTCCACGCGCAACGTCACCTCGCTGACCGACTTCATGCGGCCCTGCACCGTCCCGAGCCCCTGCACAGCTCCGAGATCGAGCGCCAGCGTCTGCAATGACGCTTCCATTGGCAAGCCGACGTGAACGGTGGACGCCTTGTTGCCGAGCGTGACCGAGCCACCTGAGACCGTCAGATTGCGAACAACGTTACCGTCAGCGAGGGCAACGACGCTCTGCCCCTCCAGGTGACTGAGGCCGAAAATCTTGTTCGTTTCCGCGCCCTGATACGTCAGGCCGCAATCGACAAAGAAGGCATCGGCGATCGTGGCAAAGACGCGCGTGTGCAGGCGCTCAATGTAACGCTTGCTTTGCCCGTTGATCGTCCGCTTGACGATGAAATAGGGCACGTCCTCGTTGCCCTCCTCGATCACCGCGACGTCCTCGAACACCGCATCATTGTCGGGGCCGCTCTCGTGACGCGTCCAGGCCCAAACATCGTGCTCTTTCAGGTAAGTCAGCGAGACGAGCGAACCGTCATCAAGAATGACCCACGCGATGGAATACGGAGCTTGGGCGAACCCCCACGCCTTGACCTCGCGGTTCTCAAAGAGGTGCCGCGCGAGAATGGTCAAGTCCTTGCCCACATACGCGTCATCGGAGAACTGATAGGAGAAATCGCGCACCACGCCGCCGCTGCGCTGTGCGAACAAAACGGTGTTGCCGACGACGAGCGGCTGCACACGCGCGCACCCGCGATACCCCTGATTGTCGATCCTGATCGACGACGGCGTGATTGCGTCCGACTGCGATCCTCCGCTGACAACCCATTCAGCTCCGGACGTCAGCACCATCATGCCCCTGACCGCGAGGAGCCCGCGAATTTCATTTACCTGCCGGGACTTGATCCGGAACGTTACAGCGTCGTTCGCCTTCGAAGGCTGCGAAAACCCGAAATTCTCATAGTTCGCAGACTGTGACATCCAGATCGCTTGCGGGTCATTATCCGTCGAGGCGAGCGCAAGCCGCTGCTCGATGAACGTGCCACATCGCGGAAAGTTGCCGGCTCCATTGAACGGGTTGCGCGCGGTCTGTGGAGTATCAGCAATGTCGGCAGTGAAATTGGTGTCACCAAAGACGGTGCTATCAGTGCTCCCGATATACCCAAAGACGCCACCGCTCTCCTTGTAGATGATATACCGGACTGCTCCGGTGACTGCGCCCCAAGTCACAGTCATGACCGCATTAGCCAAGCTCAGATCGCCGGACGCTCCAACTGCCGCAGACGGCAGGCTTTCCTCTCCGCTGTCCGAGACGGCCGCGACCTTATACAGATAAGTCCTGTTTGCGGGCTGACTGACGCCGCCAGGGACAACGCTAGAGATCGTCGGCGCGGTGATCTTTGGCGCGAAGGTGACGGCCGTGATCGTCCAATTGGCTTCTGCAAGCCGCGAGATTTTCCGCACCGCATATTTCGGGTGAAACAGATACATCACGTCGGCTTCCTGGAGGAACACGAGCTCGTCCAGGTCCGCGCTCAGATACGGCGTCACGACCTCGTAAGGCAGGCCGGCCGAGATCACCACGCCGCCGTCGCGGAAGATGCGGAAATACTGATTTCCGAATTCGAGGATATACGACTGTTCGGTGTTGAACTGGAACGGGATCACACGCGTGACGTTCGCGCTCGCCTTCACCTCGCGAATGAACTGCGTCCCCGCGCGGTTCGACGCGCCGCCATGCGGATGAATGAACAGATTGATCGCGGTCTTAAGGCCGCTGCCATACTTCGCCAGATCGACGCGCGCACTGAGCGCGGGCGACAGCTCCCCGGCAGTGAAGGAGGGTTGATAGGTGCGAAGATCGGCCATCAGCGGCGGGCCTCGACGAGATCGCTTTCAGCGTCGGACGTCTCGCGCACCTCGTTCGCGTCAGCCATTTCGGCCGCGCCCTGCGTCCGAACCGCGAGCTGGAATGCATCGGCGCGAACCTTCGGATCGCGCGTCAGCGGCATCGCCAGCTTGACGGACAAGTGCCAGGATAGCGCCTCGACGAACAGAGGCGTGAACTTGGTCGGATCGGTGATACGCCAGGTGTAGCGCAGGAAGGCCGGCGACAGATTGCAGTAGATCGTTTCGCCCTCGATTTCGTAGGGGTTGGCGATCTCCTCTTGCAGCGTTTGCGGACACGGATCGACGGTCGAATATTCGCGCCGGACCCATCGCGCCTTGAGGCAATCGTTCGGACGCTGATAGGCGTGCTTCCAGGCCCCGAGCTTCGCGTTCGCCACTTCCGCAAGTGACTGCGTCCGGCCGGCGAAGCGCCACGGATAGCCTTGCAGCAGCGTATCGCGCGTGTGCTCATAGAACTGATTGCACGCGCGCGCTTCCGCGCTGGCTTCGGTCAGCGCGTTGATGTTGTCCTTGCCGAGATTGGACAGTGCGAGATTGCAGATCGAGACCACCGAGGCCATGCGTCACCCGTTGGGGAATAAGACCGACGCGGCGTCCGGATCCTTCTTCTTCGGCTCAACAGCAGCCTCGACGATTTCGAAGGAGATGGAGCGCCCGCCGCCCTTGCTATCGCTCACACTTGACACGCGAACGGTTGCCACCATCGACATCTCAGTGCCGACGCGCGGCGCGGCATCGATGCCGAGCGCTTCCATCTGCTTTTCGCTGAGGTACAGGCAGGGATAGTATTCATCGCTGTCCGACTTCGCTTCGGTCGGACTGTCCATGTCGCTGTACTTCTGCATAAGGCTAACGAGCTTCGCCATTGCCCCTCCTAGAACGTGATCGAACCGTTGCCGGTCCAGGTGTAGACGTGATTGCCGCCAATGTTCTGATAGGTCGCGCCGACGACAGCCGCAGCAACGGGGAACGTGTTCGGGTAGCTGATGATGACGATGCCGGAGCCGCCATCGCCGCCAGCCTGCGCCCCGCCAAGGTTGCCGCCGCCACCACCACCGCCGCCCGTGTTAGCCGTGCCAGCCGTGCCCCCCGCGACGTTGCCCGCGCCTCCACCACCGAGACCACCCGAGCCGGCCGCCGCACCTTGCTCCGTGCCGCTGCCGCCGCCACCGCCGCCGTAATTCACGGACGCGCCGGAAATGCTCGAGGAAATGCCAGCGCCGCCAGCGCCCGAGGCCGATCCATTGCCAGCGACACCGACAGCACCCGCACCACCACCACCGCCAGACGGGAACGGCGTCGTCGCGCCCGTCGTCGCCGCGCCGCCATTGTTGCCTTGGCCGGCCGTGCCAGCGCCTCCCGTGGTGTTCACCGCCGCGCCACCGCCGCCGCCCGAACCACCAGCGAGACCGCCGAGGCTATTCGCGCCGCCGCCACCGCCGCCGAGCGACGTGATCGAGGCAAAGGCGGAATTGCTTCCGTTGGAGCCCGCACCAAAGGACGTACCGCCAGCACCGCCAGCGCCGACCGTCACGGTATTCTGCACGCCCGCCGTCACAGCAAGCGAGCCGGTACGGACACCTCCGGCACCGCCGCCACCACCGCCAGCCGAGCCGCCGCCGCCGCCGCCAGCTACGACCAGATAATTGACGCTTGGCGTGGCCGTCGCCAGCGATCCGCTGACAGCGAAGGCCGGAACGACGAGCATGTTGTTGTAGAGCTTGCGGCCGTCCTGGATTAGCACCGCGCCGACCATTGGCTGATCATTGTGAACAGCCTCGTCGGCGGACAGGACATCGACGCCGAGCGTGCGGAGGTTGTTGCCGAACAGCGCACCGGCTGCATCGACAATCCCGATCACTGGCCTGTTGTTGTAGATGAGCGTCCCATCCGGGACGAGGCGAACGCCGAGAACGCGCTGTTCGTTGTAGATGACGGCCACGGCGATCCCCTAAAGAAATGGTGGAGCGGCGTACCGCCCCACCCGAACAGGCGGCGTACCGCCCATCCGTTTAATCGGCGACTTGCGTAGCGCCGCCCGGCGCTTCCCAATCGGGCTGCATGCCGCCAGTGGCCGCCTGAGCCTGGGCCACCGTCTGAGGCGCGGGCGCGTCCGAGAACGGGGCCGGCTTGTTGGCCTCGACGTGGGCCGCAATAATCGCATCGGCCGCCGCGAGATCATGGACGGCCTCGCCGGTGATCTGCTTCGCTAGCGCCTTGCGCTTGGAGTGATGCAGGCTCGACCAATCGGCCGGCACCTCGACGACCTTGGCGTCGCCGGCAGTAGACGACGGGTTGCCCGTGCCATCGCCGTGTGGCTTGGAGCCGCCAACGTTGCCGTCGCCGTCGTGATCGCCCTTGCCGCCGAAGGCATGCGCCGGATCGAGACGGACCCAGGACGGACGGCGCTTTGCGTCGCTCCAAATCTCGTCCGGGATCGTGAAGCCCTCGCCCATCTCGCGAACGACATGGCCGAAATAGCCCTTGGTGGTCGCAATGACCTTCACCATAGTTCAGTCCCTCCAGTGGGAGGCAACGGCGGTTAGCCGTTGCTCTGGTTGCCCATGGTGACGCCGGCCGTGATCTTGCCCGCGGTCATCGGGCCGGTCGCGACGGTGTAGTTGAGGCGCATGTAGCGCTCATCCGTGCCGCGCGGGACATACTCCGGGATGATCACCTTGCCGGGGACGAGATCGGCCTTGCCGATTGCCGGCGAGGTCCAGACGGTCTTGGGCGAAGCGAAGTTCTCCACGCTATCGACTTCCAGCGTGACGGTGAGCGTCGCAGCTCCCGCGGCGGTGAAAGCTTCGATGACCTGGATCAGCAGCGGGATCTGCTTGCCCTTGCCGATGTCGCGGACGATGCCGGACGCGATCGGGCCGAGGTCGATGACGTTGGTGGACGCCGCAGTGGCGGTGATCGCCTGCGCGTCCGAGAGCAAAGATTGACGGTCGAAGATCATAGTTGAGCCTCAAGGTTCGGCCTTCCGGCCATCTGCGGGAGGAACGGCCCGCCGAAGCGGGCCGGGCCGGTTAGATCGCGACGGCGGGAACGAGCGCCTCGGTGTTCAGGATCGCGTCGGTCTCGCGGATCGGGATGCCGCGATAGGTCTTGACTTCCTTGCCCTCGATCGAGGTCTGAGACAGCCCGGTATAGTTCGGATTGGCCGCGAGCAGCGCGCGGTCGCTCGACTGAGCGTCGAGGATTTCGAGCACCTCGCGGTTCATGTAGATCGCGATACGGCTCGACATCGCGTCACGGCGACGCGACTGGAGGCGATAGTAGGCCTTGCGCATCAGCGCCCACAGATCGACGGAGCCGGCGCGCATGTCGGACACGTCGATGTTCGCGACGCGGGCGTTGTAACGCCAATCCTTCACGAACAGGCCGATGTGCCAATTGAACATCGTTTCCTTGACGTAATACGGATTGCTGTTCGCATCGAGAACGCGCTGCTCGCCCTTGTCGGCGATCGAGACACCGGCCTTCATGCCCTTGGGATAGAGCAGCGAGGTCGCGTGATCGCCCCAGGTGACGAACCAGATCGAGGTGTTGTCCGATCCCGCGCCGCCGCCGTGGATCACCTGATTGGCGATATTGGGCTTGGCAACGTCGGGAACGTTCGAGTTGTACGCCGCGAAGCGCGCGGCGAGACCCTTGAACTTCTCGGGCGTGGTCGCGGTGTCGTGGTAGAAAATGCCGGTCGCCATTTCCTGGTTCATGGCTTCCAGGTACGGCGCGCTATCGACGAGCCGCTGCTTGGCCGGATCGGGCGCGAGCGCGAGCAGGCGGGTATCGACGCCGGACATGGCTTCCAGGAAGCCCGTGGTGTCATCCACCTGCTGCATGGTCGCCTTGGACTGCGGGACGCCCTGATAGAGGCGGCCCCAAGCCACGGTGGGCATGCCAGTGCGGATCATGTGCCGATGAACGGCGTCCATGTTGCACTGAGTTGCGATCGCGTCGTCCAAAATCGGGTTCTGCCGATTGAGGATTTCGATCACCGTTCCCTCGGCCGAGCCCTTATAGGCGTCGATCAGGGTGGGATAGGAGTTGCCGATAGTGGACATCGTTCGTTAGCCTTTCGGTGCGTCGTTCGGAAAGAGCATGTGCGCAGCATCGACCGGCTTGCCCGATCCACCTGCACCGCCATCGGCCGGATTGTCCTCTTTGATCATGGCCCCGACCTTCGCCATGAAGCGGATAACCTCGGGATGGTTGCCGGCACCACTCGCCTCGAAATATTCTTTGAGGCCGGGCGTGCCGAGCGTGTTGACGGCGCGAACGGCGGTGTTGACCGTGCCGTCCCACTTCGTGCCGCCAATGTCCTTGTCTGCCTTCGCAGTGTCGGCCCACTTGTCGGGCGTGCCGTTCTTCTGGAAGTAGGCATAGGACGACATCGACCATTGGCCTTCGGGCTTGTCGGCGTATGCCTTCGCGCGGTCCGTCTGGATTTTGGTGAACGTGTCGGCGAGCTTCTGCGCCTGCTTGCCGGTCAAGCCGATCTCTTTGAACTCAGGCCCGAGCGCATCGATCAGCTCTTGATCGACCTGGACGCCCTCGGGCATCGTCAGCGTGTACTTGCCATCGGCCGGAACGGTATCGAGCGGATCGGCGGCGGCCGGCTTGGTCTTGTCGTGCTCCGCTTTCGCGGCGGCGTTCTCGGCTTCCGACTTCTTCGGATCGGCGACGTACTCTTTCCAATCCTCAGCCTTCGTCTTGTCGCCTTCCTTCGGAGGATCACCGGCAGCGGGCTTGGGCTCGCCCTCGTTCGGGAACAGCACGCTCGCGGCGGGATCGGCCGCAGGCTTCGCGGGATCGGCCTTCGGCGCGGGCGGATCGCCAGCGGGCGGCGTCGCGGCCGGCTTGTCGCCACCACCGCCGCCGCCACCCCCCTCCGCATTGAACACGGCGGCGGACATCATGTGGCGCGCAAGATTACCCCTCAAGATCATCGTCGTTTCCTTTCTCTCTCTCGGCGGTTGCACGCGCCGCCGCGCGATCCATTTCCCTGATCTCAGCCATCGCCATCAGCAGCGAGGGATAAAACCGGGGGTCGATCTCATCGAGCTTTGCGATCAGCTCGCGCCCGGCCGCTTGCCGCCCGAGCGTGTAGTTCGTCACGTTGTTGTCCCCCGCGAAGGCGTCGCGGTAGATCGCGCACACCTCCAGAACCCAATAGAGGACGCGCTTGCCCGAGACCGTCGAAAGGACGTCGTGAAACGCCTTCGCCAATTCGGCGCGGGCGGTTGCTTCCTCCGGCGAGAGTTGTTCGGTCAAATCGCTCACTTATCACGCGCCTCAGGTTCGAGCGCGCACCACAGCCCGAGCAGGCTGAAGGCGACGGAATAGGCGTACAGCGGCCACCACATCAGCATTACGGCACCCGATAGGCGATGACGCGCGAGAGCGAGCGCGCACGCTCGCGCACGCGGTTGCCGTCGTTGCCGCTCTTGACGATCCATTCGCCGTTGGACGCGCGGCCGGTGATGATGCCGACATGATGCCGCCAGACGACAATGACGCCCTCGCCTGGACCGCTAGCGGGCGATCCGACGCGCGCCCAATTTCGCGCGAGCCACAGCGAGCGATCGAGCTTGCCGAGATGTTGGCCCATCCACCACCCGCACCATTTTTGCGGACGTGCGTCGGCCGTGCCCAGCGACACGAGGAGAACCGCAGCCGCGAAGATCATTCGCCACATCACCCGATCCCGATCTGTTGAAGGAGCGCTTGCCCGCCAGGATTTTGCCCCGCGCTAGCGAGCACGCTGGCGGCGTCCGCGCCCTGCTTCACAGCCGGCGCAACGGTCGCCATCATCTCGGCGCGTTCGGCCTGCTGCTGCTTCTGAGCGCGCGCGGCCCTGGTCTCTTTGACCTTGTCGTCGGGGACCACGATAGACGGCGGCACGCCGAGCATGTCGGCATACTGATCGGCGGTTTCGTCCGCGTCCCACTTGTCGAGCACGTCCGGCTTAACGGCCGCCATCTGCCCGACGAAGCCGGAGAACCGCTCGATCGCGCCGGTGGCGACGGCCTTCTGCGCTTGCGCCAGGATCGAGATATATTCAATCTTGATCGCATCGCTTCCGTTCTTGCGCTGGAATTCCTCCAGCTCACGCGGCGGCGGCGGCAACTCGCCGCGACGGTTCAGGACGTTGTAGGTGCGATCAATGACGGGTTCGAGCTGGCCGTTGTAGACGTTTTCGAGCACCGGCCCGAGCGCGAGAAGTTTTTCTTCCTTGCGCTCCGCGATTTCCATCGTGTTGCGCGGCTGGATGCCTTCCATGTTGGAGAGCATCAGGAACAGATCGGCATACATGAACCTGTTCAGACGGTCCTGGACCTCGCGGATATCTTCCTTGAGGTCGGAGAGCGAAAGCCGGACTTCCATCGCGGGCCGATAGCCCTTGCCGGTCGGATCATCCACATACGTCACCGATCCAGGCAGCAGAGATGCCGGGTTGTTGCGCAGCGACGTCGGCCCGGTCATCGGCGGGCGAACGAGCTTGTCGATGCCTTCCAGCTTTCGGGTCTGCTCTTTCTGGAGCATCTTCACGTCGGCAACGGCATCCTGCCCCGGCGACGTCGAATAGTGATCGTCACCGGCCAATTCCCACACGGGCGCAATGATCGGATTGTCATCAAACCCGCTTTCCTCCAGGAGCCCGTTGTTGTCGGTGGACGTGTCGAGCCAGTAGTTCGACAGGAACGCCTTGTTGCGCTTGTCGATCAGCCCGGGCTCACGGTTTAGACGCGGCTCGACCGCATGGCAGACGTCGTAAATCTGGTCATACCTGCCATTGTCGTAAGCGGTCTTGATCGAGTTGCTGACGCGCGCGACGGCCTCATAGCCGAACCGCGAGACGATGCGCGCAACGCTCCAGCGGAATTGCCGATACATCGTCGTCGCGCGGCCGTTCTCATCGCGCGCGATCCAGAACCGCCCGTTGAGGAGCTGTTGCATGCGGACGAGCTTGTCATCGTCCTCGGCCAACAGGCCGCACGGCTGGCCGAACAGCGCGAGATCGCCATAGCCGGTATGGAAGGACGGATAGATGTTCGAGGCCGCGAACACCTCGCGCATGCGCTGCTCGACGGACGCTAGATATTGCTTGACGGGCGCGAAGTCTTTCAGATCGGGATCGAACGTCGTCAGGCGAAACCACGGCCGCGCGGGCGACGTCAGGCCGGAGTGCATCCCGGACTTGAGCGTGCGATAGGCGAACGTCCCGCTGCTATCGATGATCGCCTTGCGGCTGATTGCCCTCTCGTCGCGGCTGGTCAAGCGCAGGCGCGTCGGATCGATGAACGCAGCGACGCCTTCCCACTCGCTTTCCCACGCTTGACGGATCGGCTTCAACTCGGTGAGCCGCCGCCGATGGTACTGGATTTGCGTCTCGAACTTCGGCGCGTTGACGGTCATTTGCCGATCCTGAAATTCTCGACCTCGCGATAGGTCGCGCCGTCGTCGTCGATCGCGGTTCGCACGAACACCCGACTGCCCCACGAGACGGATTGCGACGGCTGCAATCGGGCCATCACGCCCGAATGCACCTCGTCCTTTCCGTCCTTGTCGAGCAGGCGGAACTTCATCACTGGCCCAGGAGGGTCTTTTTGTCGGTCGGAGCGGACGCCGTCACGCCCGAGCCGGACGTGAGCACCGTGGCAGCGCTGGAGCGGACGCGATCACCCGTGCGCCGGCTGACTGCCGAGCGAGCGGCAGCGCCGTCCGGCTGCTTCATCTCCTGAGTTTCGGGCGGCGTCTGCGGTGCTGGAATGTCGGGGACGAGGCACATTGAGGATCACCGTGCGTTGAGAAGGGAGGCGAAGCCGATGCCGATCGCCAGCGCATAGACGGCCATTGCCGCGACGGTGCGCTTGCTGCCTGAGGGCAACTGATCGACGAGACAGGAGAGGCCGACAGGAGCGGCCGAGACGACGGCCAAGGCGTGATTGCCGGCCGCAATGTTGGCGAGCACGAGCAACGCGCAGAACAGGCGGCCATTGGTCGCGACGTTCAGCGCGACGGCTAGTCGAATGCGATCATCGTCCATAACGCGGCCCCATCGGCTGGCAGGCTTGTCGGATGTCCCGACGCTTACCCGCCAATGGTTGCCGCCACGAACAGCCGTCAGCAGGACAGAGGGTCGTAATCCGTCGCCGCCGTGCCACTGCCGGCCGCGCCCTGCCCCGCCACCGTGCCGCCGACGATCCCGCGCTGTTTCTTCGCGACGGGCTCAGAGAACGTCAGCATGAGGGCATCGCCTTTGTTGGGGCTTGGTAGCCCGCGATCCTTCATGTCCTCTTTGCTTTCGAGCTGCACCTTGCCGTCTAAACGCGGCACGGTCTCGGGCCCGATCAGGTCTTGATACAAGTCCTCGTCCTTCGGATCGATCGCGCCGCCCGCCTTGATCCACTTCTTGCCCGTGCCCCAAATCTCTGCACGCTTGTTGAGATAGCCCGGATCAATCGGCTTGCCCGAGAACCAAATCAGCCGCCACGATCGGCCCATGACCGAGCCGGCCGACACGATGCCCGTGCCATAGCCGGCGTCCACGAACACCGCATCAGCCTGATACTCATCCTCCAGGCGCGCAATCAGGTTCGCGACCTCGACGTCATTGTCATTGCGCGGGATGCTCGCGAGGCTCTTGGAGTAGAGCCCTTGTCTCAGCATGATCTCAAGCTTGTCGTCACCCGTCCACGCGGGATCGACGCCCAGGATCACGGGCGCGAACGCGTAGCTCTCTTTGCGCAGATGGCGCGCGCGGGCCTTATCGACGTCGTCGGCACTGATGAATTGCATGGCGCTTTGGGCAGGGAATTGCCCCCTCACACGGTATTTGACCACGTCACTGTCCTCGCCGTGGTCGTCAACGAGCTTTTGCAGGTACTTCTTGTTCGTGCCCTCGACCGTGCGGCTATCGATCTGGCGATTGATCCAGCGATGGCGGAAGCGGCGGAAGCACTCGCGGAAACGTCCGCTGTTGCGCGTCGGGTTGCCGAACACCACCCAAATGATCACGGTGTTCTCGTCGGTCATCGCGCCTTCCGCGACTTCCCAAACCTTGTCGTGGATTTTCGACGCCTCGTCGAACAGGAGCAGGATGATCTTGCCCTTGTTGTGCAGGCCGGCGAACGCCTCGGTGTTGTGCTCGGACCACGTTAGGAAATCCATGCGCCAGCTATCGCCGTGCATCGGATCGCGGCTCTTGATGCTCATCGCCTGGACGTCGAACCACGGCGCGGTCAGGCTCATCTTGAACCACTTCCCGACCTCGGGCGCGGTCTTGGTGCGCAACTGCGGCTCGGTGTTCGCCGTCATCAGCACCTTGGCATCATCCCAACAGGACATGGCCCAATTCGACAGCATGCCCATTTCGGCCGACTTGCCGATGCCGTGGCCGGACGCGACCGAGATTTGCAGCGGCTCGAACCGCGTTGCGGGATCGGCGAGGTGATCGCGGATCACGCGGTTGATATCCTGCTGCCACGCGCGCGGCCCGTCGTATTCGGCGAGCGGCCCGTGCCCCCAATCCCAGGCGAGTTGCGACCACGCGTCGGGATCGAACTGGCAGGAGGCGGCGAGTTCAATGATATCGTCGTTCGGGTCTCGGTTGTGGCCGATGCCGGGCTTTGCCATCACAGCCCCGCCGCCGTCTCGATCGCTGCACGCCGGCACGCTTCCCACGCGTCATCGAGCGCGCGCCACATGGCGACGGCCGCAAGGCGATCTTCGGAGCCGGCCGGGAATTTCCAATACTCGCGATAGAGCGGATTGCGCGCGCATGTCTTGCGCGCCTTCCTGCGTTCAGCGCTGTACGCCGCCCGCGTCGCGATCGGCACGCGTCGCCAGTGATCGCCGCAGACCCATTCACGGAACGCGCGGCCAGTCGTTCGTCGGCAGAACGGGACGCAACAGGATATGCGTTTAGCCGCCGCCTCAGCCATAGCGATAGATCGCGATCAGGAGCGCGGCATAGAACAGGACAAGGCCGAGCATGACGCCGCCCAGGACGGTCATTTGCCGACCTCGTCGCGCGACAGCGTCAGGCGCAGGCCGAACAGGTGAATGCTACCCAGCCGCAAGCCGCGCTCACGCTTGCCCGCGTCGAGCAGCCGCGCCATGTCGCGCAGCGCCGTCGCATGCCAGCCGCAGGCCACGGGATCAGATTGCACGGACGCGTTGAGCTTGGCCGCGAGGTCGAACGTCCGCGCCCTCGCCTCGACTATCTCGCTCCAGGTGCGGCTAGACATCTTCGCCATCCTTCGGCCAGCGCGTCGAGCACGGATAGAAGCACTTGCAACTATCGTCGGCGGACGTGTTGAAATGCGGCGACAGCCCGTGGAGACAATCGCCGAGCACCATCACCGGATTGCCATCAGGCCGCAGGCCGCCGCCGTCGAAGAACTCGCAGTTGCGACACTTCCGCTCTGGCTCTGCCATCACTTGCCCCCCTGCTTCTGCTTCGCGCGCGCAATGCGATCGGCCAGCTGCTCGACGCCAGCGACCTCGACCTTTTCGAGGAACGCTTGCACGCCGACATGCTTGCCGATCAGCTCCAGCCGGCGCACGCGGTCACTGATCTTGATCTTGACCACGACGTCACCGGTTGCGTTCCCCTCGTGGTCCTTCACTTCGATGTGCTCGACACCGGCAACGAGGCCCTGACGCCAAATTTTCGGCCACTCGTGAACGGGCTTGAGCGCGCCGTTCTCCCGATAGATATCCGCCATGTCGGCCTCAGCCTCGACGGCTAGACGCTTGAGCACCCACGCGGCATCGATCTTGGTTTCCTCAGATCGAGCAGCGCGCCCGGCCTCGATCGCCGCCTTGATGTGCGGCTTGGCGAGCAGGCCGCCGACCTGATCGTTCGCGCTCTTGGCCGAATAGCCGGCACGGATCGCGGCCTGAGTTGCATTCAGGTCGATCAGGTATTCCTCGACGAACCGGGCTTGCTTTGGGGTGAGTTCCGACATGGCCGCAACGTTGTTTTACGTGGCAGCGGTTTATAGTGACCGATGGTTGTTGCTCAGATCACAACGCGCTGTTGCTGATGAAACTCGATGCGGGTTCCGAGTGGCAAAGGGGTTTCTAAGAGCGACCAAACTTTTTTGAAATCGGTGTGATAGGCGGTTGTATACCCGGCTCTAAGTTTAAACCGGGCTATACCTACCCTAATTAAAAACTTTTGACCTCTCTTATAAAACCCTTTGTCACAGTCATATTATTGATTGATATAATGAATTAGCGCCAAGAGGTTCATAAGACGAAATTTGTAGTTCCAAGGCGAGTGGTTAACGCAGTATATAAGATTGTACCGATCCGGCCCTAATATTCGGATTATCAGCAGCTAAATTTGTTCGTTATAAACCTCGTTGACACAGCGCTGTGTTGCTGTAGTGTTGTGATTGTCGCAACATTTGAGGGCAGCATGATCAAGGAATGGAAGGTCGCGCGGACGCAGGCTCACCTGCACGTCAACGGCAACTATTCGGGGATCACTGTGAGCTTGGCGAAGTGTCGCCCGAGCGACGAGCTGATTGCTGAAATGAACCTGCCGCCACTTCCGAAGAAAGGCTGGATCGACCCCGCGACCGGCCGCCTGATGCTCCGCCCTCCACTCACAAAGAAGATTTGAACATGCGCGTGTTCATCGGCTGCGAAACCTCAGGCGCAAGCCGCAACGCCTTCGCCGCCATGGGCCACGACGTCTATTCGTGCGACCTTCTACCGGCAGAGGACGGCAGCGATCGGCATATCATCGGAGACATGTTCGCCGTGCTCGACCAGCTCGCGCGTCGCGGCTGGGTGCCTGACTTCGGTATCTTCCACCCGACTTGCACGTTCCACACGCTTTCCGCCGCATGGGCGTTCAACGATCCGGACTATGAGCGCTATCCCGGCGTCGGCTATCACCAGAACGTGCAGCCGGGAACGCTTGTCGGCGCGGCACGGCGCGAGGCTCGCGAGGCCGCCGAGGCCGACGTTGAGCGCATCAAGGCCCTGCCCTTCAAGAAGGCGATCGAGAACCCGCGCGGAACGATCCCGACGCGGACCAGCCTTGGCGACCCGATCGATGTGGTGCAGCCGAACGAATTCGGCGACGACGCCAGCAAGGAAACGTGCCTCTGGTTTTTCGACGAGAACGGGAAGCCGATGCCGAGCATGGCCCTGCCCCGCGATCCAGCGCTGCGCGTAGCCGGCCGCATGGTCGAGTGGCCGCGAGGATCGGGGATCATGGTGGAGCGCTGGGGCAATCAGACCGACAGTGGCCAGAACAACCTATCGCCCGGCGATGATCGGTGGAAGGATCGCAGCCGCACCTATCCGGGGATCAGCAACGCGATGGCTGCGACCTGGTGCAGCCTCGAAAGGTTGAATTCGCCCCTAGCGGGCCTCATTGGCTCGCCTGTACTGTTGCGATTATCACAACGAAGCCACAGGAGTGCAACACGTGCCCACAAGGATCAAAGTGCTTTTAGCTTCTGACCGCCCCCACCCCATCGCCGCCGCGCTTGGCGCGGTCCTGGAGGAGATCGCCGCGCTTGGCGCGATCGTCCTGTTCATCGGCATGATCATGGTTTGGGCCGACATCGTCGCGGTGCCGCTGTGACCGCGCAAATCTTCATCGCCTTGGGCTGCACCGTTCTCGCGCTCGCGCTTGGCGTCCGTTGGCAACAGGAGGATCGCCACCAATGACTGACCGCACGCCCGCCATCGCCGACATTGATCGTTGCATCGCCACGATCGAGAATTCGACCAAGCGTTGGTCGGGTAATGCCGACTATCGGCGCTTCCTGGAGACGGAACTGTTCTGCTTGCGCGAGGTCAAGGCGCGTCTCACCGCCGACGACTGGCGCGAGGACCCGTCCGCCGATGAGCGATGGCAGGCCGGCTGCGACTTCGCCATGGTTCATCTTTGCAAGGCGCTCGACGTCGATCCCCAGGCCGTTCGCTGGGACGCCGCAACAGAGACGCTCGACGGCGACGTGATTGCCGTGATCTGGAACATTCTTCGCGCCAAGATGGGCGAGGATTGGGACCCGGGCACAGCCGCCCGGCCGCGCAACTTCCTCGCCTGGGCGGTCCAGATGTTCGGATCGGTCGCGATGCTGCGCTTTGAGCGCCTGATGCGCTTCGTTGAGGAGGCTATCGAACTGGCGCACGCCGAGGGCATGTCCAGCGGCGCACTCGAAAGCATCGTGAACCGGGTCTATACGCGACCGGCCGGTGAAACACTTAGGGAAATCGGGCAGGCCCAAGCCTGTCTGGAAACCTTTGCCGAGAACATTGGCGCGTCCTCTGCCGCTCTTGCCGAGGCCGAATGGCAGCGCGTGCAACGCATCCCCGCCGAGGAATGGCAGCGCCGGCATAAGGCTAAGCAGGAGATCGGAATTGCCATGCCCGACCCATCGACGGAGCGCCCATGACCGCCACCCTCGCCCGCGTCATCGACTACGAGACCACGGGCACGCCCGAGGACCAGGACGCCGAGATCATCGAGTTCGGCCGCATGGACGTGCACCTTGCCTCGCGCACGATCGGCAATCCCTGGACGTCGCTTGCGCGGCCGCGCGGGGCGATCCCGGCAGTGACGAAGGCCGTCCACCACATCACCGAGGCCGACGTTGCCGACGCGCCCATGGCCCGCGAGTTGTGGGAGCCGTTCTTTGAGGGCTGCTCGCCGGCTGACATCCTGGTCGCACACAATGCGAAGTTCGAGCAGCATTTTCACGCGGGCGACGGCCGGCGCTGGATCGACACGTACAAGGTCGCGCGCGTTGTGTGGCCGGACGCGCCGACGCATTCGAACCAAGGCTTGCGCTACTGGCTTGATCTGACGCTTGACGCCGAGCAGGCATTCCCGCCGCACCGCGCGTTGCCAGACGCCTATGTGACGGCGCACCTGTTCGTCCGGCTCCTCGCGTTGAAGTCGATCGACGAGATGGTGCACATCTCGAAATACCCGGCTTTGCTCAAGGTCATGAACTTCGGCAAGCACAAGGGGACGACGTTCGAGGCCGCGCCGCTCGATTACCTGGAGTGGATCAGGGACAAGAGCGACATGGACGAGGACACCAAATTCACCGCCCGCTATTGGGTGGCAAAGCGCACGAGGGCAGCATGAAACTCTACGCGAAACACGCTCGCGCGATCCTGATCGGAGATCGGTTCTTCTATCGGTTTGGAAAGAGCGGCCAGTTCATTACGGCATGGTGCCTCGCCGGGGCAACGCTCTATCAGTCCGGCACCGATCACGACATTGCGCCTGTTCTCCGACGTCTCGAAAAGGCTGGCAGGCGCTTCCGCGTGATCACCATCACCGCCGAGATCGACCCATGACCCGCCGCGTCCCAGGACAAACCGAGTTCGCCTTCCGCCGCTACGCCGTTCGGCTTAACGGCTTTCCGGGCTTCTACGTCGAGGCGTCGGACGCTGCCGCGGCGAAGTATGCCGCATTCAAACGTGCGAAGGACGTCGGCTATTTCGTCGACTTTCACGCCTTCCTTTCCAATGGCGTCACGGTTCAAGCCGATCGCCGCGCGATCCGCTACCGCAACGCCTCGCCGGAGTTGGGCCTTTGAGTGTCACCGCATCCATCGCCCGCGACGAGGCGATTACAGACGCCTTGCGCGTTGCCAATGACGCGATCGGCGACGACGAGCCGACCGCCCAGGCGCTCAAGATCATCGCCTCGATTAAACGCTTGCGCGCCGTCGATCCGGTCAAGGTCGCGCAGCTCCGCGCCGTCAACTACCTCGCCCAGCTCCAGCGCGAGGCGCAGGCTAAATGGGTAATCGAGCACGACAGGGTGCCGCCCGCCCAGCTAGGGCCGGAGCATGACACCACTGTCGGGATCGATACTCCGCTTGGCCGCTTCCGCATGGTGACGTGGCGCAGGACGTGGCGCACCGGCCGGATCGCATGGGCGAGCGAATACTACCTCAACGACCAGCCCATCACGATTGCCGAGATCGAGGCGACGGGCTTGTCACAACGGCCGACAACCCGGCAGAGAAGGAAGGCGACATGAGCGGGGAAATGACGAGAGCGCTACAGGACAACTCCTATCACTGCTTCAGCGAAACAGAAGCCAAGGCCATCGTGAAGCTATTGGAGCAAGCCGGGTGTCTCTCCGCAACGTCGAGAGAGCAGGCAGACAACGAAACCATCATCCGGTCAGCGTACCTTTCCGCCGCCCAGGTGTTCGAAGTCTACGCGAGCGATCAGATCGGATCGAAGCGGTTCCAGAGCACGGCCAAGGCCAAGCGCGAATGCGACATCCGCGCCGAGGTCTGGAACGACGCGGCGAGCGAGCTTCGCAAGGCGGTTGAGAAGCCCAGCTAATGACGGCAAGATAGGCGGATGCAAACCACAGTCCGCCTGATCCAGCACGAAGAAAGCTTTGAGGCCCGGGTTTCCACGTTCGTCTATTTCGACGACAACCCGGGCCGCCGATCCATCAATGGCCGCCCGTCCCGCCAAGACGCCGAGGAACAGGCGAAGGAGATCGCCCGCGCCGAGCGCGCCAGGATGACGGCCGAATGATCCAGCGCAAGCCCTTTGAGTTGCCGCCCGGAACCGGCCGCGCGTTCGTCGAGGACATGGAAGCGTTCTTCGCCGCCGACACCGAGTTGAAGCGCGACGAGATCGCCGCGCGGCAGCTCCACATCCTGCGCCAGCACTACACCGGGAAATTACGGTTGATGGACGTCAAGCAGATGTTCTTCCGATTGCGGAAGGAGCTTTAGACAACAAAATTTTAGCTACTCGCTTGACACCGCTTTAAACACGTCCATAGTGTTGTGATATTCACAACGTCACAACAGGACGCAACGATGAGCGCAACGCCGACCGATCCGGCCGACTACGCTTTCCACCACTGGCGCAAATTCGAGAGCCCCCAGGAGCACGCCGAGCGCGTCGAGGCCGCCGAGGAAACAGCCGGCCGCTACTTCGCCAGCGTCACCGTCAAGCAGCGCCAGACCTTCACCGACACCATGGAGTTCCTTCGCGCGTTCAGCGGTCCCATGTGGGATCGCCGCCGCGCCGCCGCGAAAGCCGCCTGGGAACAGACCACGGCCGGCGCGCGCGAGCTATTCAACATCACCGCCGACGAGATCATGCGCGACGGCGAGGTTTCCGAGGAAACGTCCCTCGCCTGGGACGTCCTCGCCGAGCAGGCCGAGCAGCGGCCTGCCACCTTCACCCCCACCGTCCACCACCAACCCCAGGCATCACTATGAAATTCGTTGTCGTCGAAGGCCGCGCGCTCAAGCAGGCCATGAAGATCGTCGCGGCCATCATCGAGCGGCGCAACACAATCCCGGTCCTCAACTGCGTCAGGATCACCCACAGCGACGCCGGCTTGCGCATCAGCGGGACCGACCTGGACCTTGAGGCGACCGTTGACCTGGACGTGATCGACGGCGCGGGCGGGCAATGGTCCGCCTGCATCAACGCGTCGGTGCTCGCTGGGATCGCCCGCGTCGCCGGCACGATGAACGTGCGGATCGAGCGCGCCGACAACGACCTAAAAGGCACGATCACGCTTGGCGACGGTGCCGCCTTCTACGAGATCGAGACCGTTTCCGAAACCGACTATCCGGAGATCGGCGGCGAGCGCGGCGCGCTGATCGAGGCGTTCACGAACGGCATGTTCGCGGCGACGCTCGACAAGGTGCGATGGTGCGTCTCGACCGAGGAAACGCGCTATTACCTCAACGGCGTCTGTTGGCATACCGACAACAAGGGGAGCCGCTTTGTCGCGACGGACGGCCACCGCTTGGCGATCTGCCACTATGCCAAGGATGCCGCCCCGGTCGCGCACCGGATCATTCCGCGCAAGACGGTGCGGATCGTCACCGAACACCTTGCCGGCCAGGACGTGAAGCTGTTCGACGTCGAGCCCGGCAAGATCGACATCGTCGCGCCCGGCGTCACGATCCGCGCGAAGCTGATCGACGGCACCTATCCCGACTATGCGCGCGTCCTGCCGAACCGGCACGATTTCACGTTCGACCTCAAGCGCGACGAGATCATTGCCGCCATCGATCAGGCGACGGCGATCGGCGGCGATCGGACGACGGCAATCAAGTTCAGCAACGCGGACGGCCGGGCCATGATCGAACGCCGCAGCGCGGACTTTGGCAGCGCCAAGGTCAAGACCTCGACGGCTTGGCCGGCCGGGAAGGAACAGCCGTCCGCGTTTGCTTTCAACAGCCGCTATCTGCGCGAGGTCGCGAGCAACTGCCAAGGCGCGATCACCCTGCGCATGATCGACCACGGATCGCCGTTCTCGATCCATGACGAGGACGCCACCATGACCCGCGTTCTGATGCCCATGCGGGCCTAATGCCGATCAGCACCGAGAAAATGAGCCGCTACCCAGGCGGCTCGATCAAGTCGAAGGTCTGGCTTTGCTTCCGGGCCTTCATCCTCTTTCGCGCGGCCAACCGCTGCGAGGGAACGCCCGATCGCCCGCACTGCCGAGCCCGCAACGGCGCGGCCCACCCCGAGACCGGCAGCAAGGTTGTGCTGACGATCGCCCACATGGACCACGACGAGAGCCACGCCGATCCCGAGCGGTGCCGCGCGCTCTGCCAGCTTTGTCATAACCGATGGGACGCGGCGCACCGTCGCCGGAACCAAACAGACACATGGCGCGGCAAGTATGCCGTCGCCGACTTCATCGCGGAGCTTTGCGAATGACCCCGTTTGCATCCGTCGCCCTGTTCCGCCGAAACGGCGGGATCGTGTTCAAGGCCCCGCGGAAGGAGCCGAGCGACCACAAGACCCAGGCGCGCAAATCCGCGTCGAGGTTCTGGCGCGGCAACATCGTCGAGCCGGACGTTCTGACCAAGATCATCCTGGTTCAGCATGACGGCCGCACGGTGCACGTCGCCGAGCGCGCGACCGTCGCCGGCCAGGATCGGCCGTGGGTGGAATACCGCCTGGACGCCGACGACGCGCTCAAGAGCCAGCACATCGCCGCTTGCATGTCGGAGCTTGGCATCGACCCTGCCGAAGTCCCGCCGCCGATGCCCGACGTTCTCGAAATCAACGGAATTATCTACCGGAGGGAAATTTGACCGAGCCCCAACAATGCCCGTTGACGGCGCGGGAACTTGAGATCGCGCGTCTTCTATCGAACGGCGAAACCGCCGCGTCGATCAGCGGCAAGATCGGATGCACCACGTTTTCCGTCGCGATGCAGATCAAGATCGCCCGCCGCGTCGTCGGCGCGCGCAACTCCACCCACCTCGCCGCCGTCGCCCTGCGTAAAGGATGGATCGAATGAACACCGCGTTCCTGTTGATGGCCCAATACAACGGCGCGGCGATCGTCCCCCTGGAGGCGGTGTGCCGTGACTACTTCCAGCACTTGACGCCGGACGAGTTCACGCGGAAGGCTACCAAGGGGCAAATTGACTTGCCCGTGGTCCGGATCGAGACCAGCGCGAAGGCGGCGCGCGGCATCCACATTGCCGACCTCGCCCGCTGGATCGACGAGCGGCGCGCGGCGGCCCGCAAGGAATGCGACCAGCTACAAGGGAGGCGGTGACGATGGTAGACGAGCAGACGCGCAGGGACTTACTCGACAACGACCTAGCCCGTGTGGGTCGGGTCGCAAAGGCGACGCTTGGCAAGGGCGCGGAGGCGTATCTACACCCCCGCCTTGGGATTGTCGTCACAATGGGCGGCAACAACCACGCCCTTTCGAGCCGCGACCTGGAGGCTCCGGACGAGCACCTTAGCGGTGTCCTCGCCGACATCTTCAAGCAGCTACAGGGGCGGAGATCATGACGAACAAGCCGGAATTTTTTTGGAGCCCGCCAGACGCCATGCCGATCGTCGGCTTGACGCCGTACCGTGACATGGTCGTCGTCGCTACCGCGAGCGGCGTCTATGTGATCCGCGAAGAAGGGACGATAGGATTGGACCGACACGTCGTCGAAAAGGTCACTTTCAGGCCGCCATCCGCCTGAAATCACATTTGTATCACATCACAAAACGAAGCCCGGCTAAGTAACTAGCCGGGCTTATGTTTTTCACGCGCTACGCAATCTTGCTAGTGTTAACCGGTCGCAGGGGCCGTAAAGCACCGGGACTCACTCGTTGGTGCCACCTTCGCTGCTACCCTCGCCGGCTCCCTCATCGCCACTTGCCGGCGGCTCCTGCGAGG
>JBMOOQ010000044.1:0-47997 GCA_049324435.1 Pseudomonadota bacterium | reverse complement strand
CGTGCGGTCCGGCGTGAGCCGCGCACAAAACGCCGCCAGGACGGTGCGCCGGGAGGCGGCTGCGGTTCAGCAATGGGCCGCGGCATTCAGGACTGGCCTGCGCCTGCCGGCGCGCCGTCCGCCCCTCACGTCAAAAGCCGGGTGCGGAAACGCATCGCGGCAACGATGCGGCGTGGCTGTTTGAGATGTGAATCCCGGTTGATGCGCTATTGCGCGCGCTTTGCGGCCATCGCGTTTTCGATCAGCGTCTTGCCGAGCGACCAGATCGCGCCGGGGACGCGGTGGCTTTCGGCGATCACCTTGTCGAAGGCGGTTTCGATCCAGGTGCAGTCGTCATCGGTAAGCAGATAGGACGGCAGCAGCTTGATCGTATGACTGCCATGGCCCGCCACCTGCGTCAGGATCTTGTGCTCCTTGAACAGCGGAATGGTGATGAGCTGGCAGAACAACCCCTTGTTGGCGGCCTCGATCATCGACCAGGACGCCCGCAGCTTGAGCGAACTCGGCGCGCCGAACTCGATACCAATCATCAGGCCGAGACCGCGCGCATCGCGCAGCATCTCGTGGCGCTCCGTCATGGCGCGGAAGCTCTTGAGCAGACGTTCGCCGGTCCGTGCCGCGTTCTCGATCAGCTTGTCGGAATCGAGCACCGCAAGCGTTGCGATGCCGGCGGCCATCGCGAGATCGTTCTTGGCGAAGGTCGAGCCGTGTACGACCGCGCGGTCCATCCGGTTGAACAGCCGGTCGAAGATGTCCTTGCGGGTCAAAAGCGCGCCGACCGGGACATGGCCGCCCGAGAGCGCCTTGGCCAGCAGGATTATGTCCGGCTGCACGCCCCAATGCTCGACGGCGAAGAAACGGCCGGTGCGGCCGAGGCCGCACTGGATTTCGTCGGCGATGAACAACGTGCCGTATCTGCGGCAGAGCTCGGCGGCCGCAGGCAGATAATCAGGGGAGGGAATGTGCACGCCCTTGCCCTGGATCGGTTCGACGATGAAGGCCGCGACATCGCGCCGCCGCAGCGCATCTTCGAGCCTGGAAAGATCGTTGAAGGGAATGGAGGCACAGTCGCCGAGCAGCGGTTCAAACCCCTTTTTGAAGATATCGTCGCCGTTCAGCGACAGCGAGCCGAAGGTCAGTCCATGAAAGGCGTGGTCGCAGGACAGGATTTTGGACCGCTTGGTCGCCGCGCGCGCGAACTTGATCGCGGCTTCGACGGTCTCGGTGCCGGAATTGGCAAAGAACACCTTGTCGAAATAGGGCGCCTTTGCCAGCAGCCGCTCCGCCAGCACGCCGGCGAGCGGCGGCACGTCCATCTGCACGAGATTGGGCAATTCGGCGTCGAGCACGCTTTCGAGCGCGGTGCGCAGGGCCGGATGGTTCCGTCCGATTGCGAACACGCCAAAGCCGCTGAGGAGGTCGAGATAGCGCACGCCGGTGCGATCGTAGAGATATTGCCCGGCGCCGCGGCGGAAGCCGACATCGTAGCCGATGGTCCGCAGCACACGGACCATCTGCTCATTCAGATGGCGGCCATGCAGGTCGAACCGGCGGGCCTCCTCCGCTTCAAAAATGGCCGCAATGTCATAGTTTTTTGGTTCAAGCATCGATCAAGCTGGTAGAATTGGGTTGCGGAAATTGTCGAAGGCAACCGGGTCGCCGATGGTGCCGCCGAGGTGGTTAGCATGAAACGGTTCGCTTTGGTTACTGCGCTTTTTGTCCTTGGTTTGGGGGCCGCTCCCGCCAGTGCGGGCGATCCCGCCGGGGACTGGCTGGTCGAGGACGGGTCGGCGAAAATCCGGATCGCGATCTGCGGCGGGTCGCTCTGGGGGGTGGTCGGCTGGGAAAAGTCGCCCGGTAAAGATACGGCCAATCCCGATCCGGCGAAGCGCTCGCGCGATACGCTCGGAATACCGATCCTGCTCGACATGAAGCCGTCCGGTCCGGACAAGTGGTCCGGGCAGATTTACAATGCGCAGAACGGCAAGATGTATCAGGCGAGCGTGGAGCTTCAGTCCGACAATGCGCTGAAGGTGCGCGGCTGTGTGATGGGCGGGCTGTTCTGCGGCGGCGAAACCTGGGCCAGGTCCTCGGACGCAACCGGCGCCGCCCCCGGCTTCCCGGCCCCGATCGGCGGCCCCGCCGCAAAATCCAAAGCCAAGCCGAAGGCCGGTGCTCCAGAGGGCGGCTCAACTCTTGCCGCCAGCGTCTGTTCCCGCATCGGCGACGTCCCGGGGACGACCCATTAGCGCCGGCTGGAACAGCACCGCCGCGCACATTGTCGTGACCAGCGACAACGCCAGCAGTTTGCCGAGACTCGACGTTCCCGGGTGGCTCGACAGCCAGAGGCTTCCGAACGCGGTAGCTGTCGTCAGCGAGCTGAAGATCACGGCGCGCGTCAGGCTGGATTGCAGCAGGTTGGTCTGCCCGGCGCGCCAGGCCATGATGTAATAGATCTTGAACGCAACGCCGATACCAAGCAGCAGCGGCAGCGCGATGATATTGGCGAAGTTCAGCGGCAGGTCGATCAGGACGCAAAGCTCCATCGTGATCACGCCGGCGAGCAACAGCGGCACGACCGTGAGCGCCACATCGGACACACGGCGCAGCGCGATCCAGAGCAAGAGACAGATGGTTACGAGCGCGAGCAGGCCAGCCTGGATGAACGCGACCACGATCACATCGCCGGATTTCAGGATGGAGATCGGCCCGCCGATCGCATTGGGTTCGGCCGCGAGGACCTGGCGCGCAAAGGTGCGCAGCGTCTCGTTATCGTTCGGGTCGCCCTTGGGGAAGATTTCGACCCGGTTGCGGCCGTCGGCCGCGATCCATGAGCTCTTGAGATCGGCGGGCAGCGTATCGAGGGACACGGGGGCCGCCTGCAGCATGTTCCGCAACTCTGCCAGCTTGAAATTCAGCGGGGCGATGACGGCACGCTCCGCCACCTGGCGCTTGTCTTCGGTCGCGGCCGCAAGCTTGCGCAATTGATCGGCGAGGCGGGTCGCCGCAATGCCGCCGGGCCCCTGCTTTCGTCCCGCATTGTCGAGCATCGCCGCGGTTTGACCGAGAATTTCGGCGGTCTGGCGCGCGTCCGGTGCAGGAGCCGCCTTGACGTTCAAGACGCGACTGAGCGCGGGGGCCGCCTTCTTGATCATCGCGAGCTTGGTCTGCTGATCGTCAGGAACGAAGCTCTCGATTGTCATGACGCGGTCGACTTCCGGCAGTTTCGCCAGCCTGGCAGCGACGGCTTGTGCGTCCTGTGGCGAATTCGTCAGGACGTTGATTGCGCTGGCGCCCGTGTTCGGATCGCGGCGCAGATCGAGATAGGTGGCGATCGATTCGACCTTCGGGCTGCGCAGGTTGATCGGATTGAAGTCGAAGTGCAGAAAATACAACAGCGGCAGGCCGGCGATCGCGACGCCCAGCGTGCAGACCACGACCCATTTTCTGTTGCGCTCGACGAAATCGTCGGCACTCGCAAAACTCTTGTAGCCGAGCGGCTCCTTCTCGCCGGGCGGATCGAGCAGGGCAAGAAGCGCGGGCAGCACGGTGATGCTGATCGCAAACGCGACGATCATGCCGACGCCGGCAATGATGCCAAGCTCCGATACGCCCTGATACTTTGTCGGCAGAAAGGCCATGAAGCCGGCAGCGGTCGCTGCTGCGGCAAGGGCGAGCGGGCCGCCGATATTGCGTCCCGCATCAACCAGCGCCTGGTTGAGCGCGTCCTTATGATAGCGCTCGTCGCGATACCGCACGCTGTACTGAATGCAAAAGTCGACGCCAAGACCTACGAACAGCACAAAGAAGGCCACCGAAATCATGTTCAGCGAGCCGACCATCATGAAGCCGAGGGCTGCCGTGATGGCAAGACCGCCAGCCAATGCGACGAAAACCGCAAGGATGATCCGCCCGGATTTCAGCGCGAGCCAAAGGATGAAAAGCACCACGAACACAGTGCCGACACCGTGAAGAATCATGCCTTCCTTGACGGTGGCGAATTCCTCGTCGGCAATCGGCACCGATCCGGTGAGGCGCAATGTTGCCTGATAGTCGGGGCCGAGCCTTGCGTCGATCGCGGCCTGACGGACCGCATCCGTTGCCTGCTTTCCTGGCTCCAGCGCGCTGTAGTCGAGCTTCGGCACAATATCGATGAATCTGCGAAGCTCCCCCGGCTTGGAGGGGTTGCCGGTCAGCAATTCCTGCCAGGAGAAACTTGCTGGGCGATCCGCGAGCGCATCCTCAAAGGCTTTGGAGAATCGGTCGAAAACCGGCGCCAGCGAATCAAGTTCGAGTTGTCCGCCCTGCACGCCCATCAGAGCCGCTTGCGCCGACTGCGACAATCCGCGCCAGTTCGGATTGCGCGCAAGCATCGAAACGAAAGGCGATACGGCCTGGATTTGCCCAAGCGTCCGGCCGAGCTCCTCGATCGGAAGGAACAGCAAAGCATTCTTTTCGAAAAATTCTCCGCCATCGGGCCGCCGCACCTCCGGAAAGAGGTCAGGCTTCTTCCTGAGCTGTTCGGTCAGGCGGTCGGCGGCGAGCGACGCCAATTCGGGAGTCGGTGCGTTGACGACGGCCAGAATGGTATGGACGCGCGAGGGAAAAGCCTTTTCCAAGGCAATTTCCCGCTGCCGCCAATCGATATTAGGGGAGATGAGATTACTGATATCGGTGTTTATGGCGAAGTTCCGGGCGGAATAAATGCCCGATGCGATCGTTAGCAACGCAAAGATAACAATCGTGATCCATGGCCACCGGATTGAAATTGCGACCGTCTCGCCGGTCAGTCGCGCCATTAATGAGTCTTTATTCCTATTCACGGTTAGTCTTCTGCAATCATATTTGCCAAACCGGCTCGCTTTTGTGCCGGTCCGGGTTGCCAATGTCACAATTTGGCTTCATGTGATCGAAGGTATGCTTTTTGCTTTTGGTCACTGTTGATATCCCAAGGTTGATTGCGTTGCAGCCCCAACCCCGGTTTCTGCGTTAACCCCCAACATGAAGCGAGCGAAGGTGTTCCAATAATGGCTTCTGCGACCCCTCTTCTCGATGCCTTCGCGTCTCCTGCAGAGCTGCGGACATTGCCGGACCAGAAGCTCCGTCAGGTTGCGGACGAGCTTCGGGCGGAAACCATTAACGCTGTCGCCGTCACGGGAGGGCATCTCGGAGCGGGGCTCGGCGTCGTGGAACTCACGGTGGCGTTGCATGCGGTTTTCGACACCCCGAAAGACCGCCTCATCTGGGATGTCGGGCATCAAGCCTATCCTCACAAAATCCTGACCGGACGCCGGGACCGGATCCGGACGCTCCGCCAGGGCGGAGGGCTCTCCGGATTCACCAAGCGTGCCGAAAGCGAATATGACTGCTTCGGCGCGGCGCACTCTTCTACGTCGATTTCGGCCGGTTTGGGAATGGCGGTGGCGCGCGATCTTGCGGGTTTGCGTCATAATGTCATTGCTGTCATCGGCGATGGAGCGATGTCGGCCGGGATGGCCTACGAGGCCATGAACAATGCCGGCGCGATGGATTCCCGTCTCATCGTTATCCTGAACGACAATGAAATGTCGATCGCGCCCCCGGTCGGCGCGATGTCCGCCTATCTGGCGCGGCTGATTTCAGGCCGGACCTATCTGTCGCTGCGCGAGATTGGCAAGCAGTTTGCGCAGCGCTTGCCGCGCTTCATGCATGACCAGGCCGCCCGCGCGGAGGAGTATGCGCGCGGCATGGTGACGGGCGGCACGTTGTTCGAAGAACTCGGATTCTATTATGTGGGTCCGATCGACGGGCACAATCTCGATCATCTGCTGCCGGTTTTGCGCAATGTGCGAGACGCTGCGTTCGGCCCGATCCTGGTTCACGTCGTGACCCAGAAAGGAAAGGGCTATGCGCCGGCCGAAGCTGCGCCTGACAAATATCACGGCGTCGTCAAGTTCGATGTCGTGACCGGACGTCAATCCAAGGCCAAGGCGAATGCACCGTCCTACACGAAGGTGTTTGGCGAGAGCCTCGTCAAGGAAGCCGAGAAGGACGACAAGATCGTCGCCATTACCGCGGCAATGCCTTCAGGTACCGGTGTCGATATCTTCGAAAAGAAGTTTCCAAAACGCACCTTCGATGTCGGGATTGCCGAACAGCATGCCGTGACCTTTGCAGCCGGTCTTGCGACTGAAGGGCTTAAGCCTTTTGTTGCTATTTACTCAACCTTCCTGCAGCGCGCCTACGATCAGGTTGTGCACGATGTTGCAATCCAGAAGCTGCCGGTGCGCTTCGTTCTGGATCGGGCCGGGTTGGTCGGGGCCGACGGCCCGACACATGCCGGCTCGTTCGACGTCGCGTTTCTGGGCTGTCTGCCGCATTTTGTCCTGATGGCCGCGGCCGACGAGGCGGAGCTCGTTCATATGGTCGCGACGCAGGCCGCGCTCGACGATGTGCCATCGGCGCTGCGCTATCCGCGCGGCGACGGCGTCGGCGTCGATTTGCCGGAAGCCGGTATGCCGCTGAAAATCGGAAAGGGCAGGGTGCTGCGCGAGGGAAGCACGATCGCGCTTCTGTCTTACGGAACCCGGCTTGCTGAATGCATGAAGGCCGCCGAAGTCTTGGCGGCGCACGGCTTGACAACCACCGTCGCCGATGCGCGTTTCGCCAAACCGCTCGATACCGACCTGGTTCTTCAGCTCGCGAAAAACCACGAGGTTCTGATCACCATCGAGGAAGGTTCGATCGGCGGTTTCGGGTCCCATGTGCTTCAGACTCTTGCCGAATGCGGAGCTCTCGATGCCGGGCTCAAGGTCCGGAGCATGGTGCTCCCGGACCTGTTCATCGACCAGGACGCTCCGGCCGCGATGTATGCCCGCGCCGGGCTCGATGCGAACGGAATTCTCGCCAAAGCGTTCGAGGCGCTCGGCAAGACCATCAGTCAGGAGAAGGTGCAGCTTGCGTAAGCCAGACGACACTCCCCGAACCCAATTGAGACCGCTCAGTGTCGTGTTGGCACAACCGCGCGGCTTTTGCGCCGGTGTCGTGCGCGCGATCGATATCGTGGAGCGCGCCCTCAAGAAATATGGTCCGCCAGTCTATGTGCGGCACGAGATCGTTCATAACAAGTACGTGGTCGAATCGCTGAAGGCCAAGGGCGCCCGATTCGTCGAGAACGTGAATGAAATTCCGGATGGTGCTGTCGCGATCTTCAGCGCACACGGGGTCTCGAAAGAGGTCGAGCGCGAGGCGTCCGATCGCAACCTGCCGGTTATCGACGCGACCTGCCCGCTGGTGACCAAGGTCCATAATCAGGGCAAGCGCTATGTCGGTCAGGGGCGTACGGTGATCCTGATCGGCCATGCCGGGCACCCGGAGGTCGAAGGGACGATGGGCCAGATTCCGGGACCGGTGGTCCTCGTTCAGACAGTCGAGGATGTCGATACGCTCGACATCCCGGTCGATGAGCCGGTGGCTTACGTCACTCAGACAACACTCAGCGTGGACGATACCCGGGACATTATAGCTGCGTTGACGAAACGCTTCTCCGATATTCAAGGGCCGGACACCCGCGACATCTGCTATGCGACGCAGAACAGGCAAAGCGCGGTACGCGATCTGTGCGAGGTCGCTGACCTTTTGCTCGTGGTCGGTGCTACGAATTCCTCCAATTCAAATCGGCTGCGTGAAATCGGTGAGGAGGTCGGCATACCGAGCTACCTGATTGCGGATGGCAGCGAACTCGATCCGGCCTGGCTCGAAGGGGTCGAAACCGTCGGAATCACGGCCGGGGCGTCGGCCCCCGAAGTGCTGGTCAACGATGTGATCAACACGCTAAGAGGATTGCGGATTGTCGACGTGACGACGCTTCCGGGCCGCGAGGAAAATATCACTTTCCGTTTGCCCGCCGAAGTGGCAACTCTTTAGGATTGACCGGTCAGGCTGCTGGATATGGCGATACCGTTTCACAAGGAAATCCGCATCGGCGCATATTTGCTCAAGCAGAAGCTGCTTGGGCGCAAGCGCTATCCGCTGGTACTGATGCTGGAGCCGCTGTTCCGCTGCAATCTGGCCTGCGTCGGTTGCGGCAAGATCGACTATCCGGACGCGATCCTCAACCGCCGCATGAGCGTGCAGGAATGCCTTGACGCGGCCGACGAGTGCGGCGCCCCGATGGTTGCCATTCCAGGCGGCGAGCCGCTGATCCACAAGGAAATCGGCGAGATCGTGGCCGGCCTTGTGGCGCGGAAGAAATTCGTGTCGCTCTGCACCAACGCGCTGCTCTTGGAAAAGAAGCTGCATCTGTTCAAGCCGTCACCCTATCTGTTCTTCTCCGTCCACCTCGACGGCCTGCGCGATCATCACGACAAGGCAGTGTCGCAGAAGGGTGTGTTCGACAAGGCGGTGAAGGCGATCAAGGCGGCGCAGGATGCGGGCTTCACCGTCAACGTCAACGCCACGATTTTCGATGGGCACTCGGCGGAAGACATCGCCGCATTCCTTGATTACGCGAAGGAGCTTGGCGTCGGCGTTTCGATTTCGCCCGGCTACGCCTATGAGCGGGCTCCCGACCAGGAGCATTTTCTGAACCGCAAAAAGACCAAGGAACTGTTCCGCAAGGTGTTCGAACTCGGCAAAGAGCGCGGGAGGGGCAAGGGCTGGAAATTCATGCATTCCGGCATCTTCCTCGACTTCCTTGCCGGCAATCAGGAGTTCGGCTGCACGCCATGGGGCATGCCCGCGCGCAACATCTTCGGCTGGCAGAAGCCGTGTTACCTGCTCGGCGAGGGCTATGCCAAAACCTTCAAGGAGCTGATGGAGACCACCGACTGGGATTCGTACGGCACCGGCAAATACGAAAAGTGCGCGAACTGCATGGCGCATTGCGGATATGAGCCGACGGCCGCGAATGTGACGATCAGCAATCCGCTGAAGGCGCTTTGGGTGGCGCTGCGGGGCATCCGGACATCGGGTCCGATGGCGCCGGAAATTGCGCTCGATAAGCAGCGCCCGGCGCAATACGTGTTCTCGACGCAGGTTCAGATGAAGCTGTCAGAGATCCGTGCCGCCGAGGCCGAAGAGCGGGCCAAGAAGACGGCGACAGCGGCGTAGCGACGCGAACGCGCGTTCCGAATCCATGCCGGCCGCAATCAGCGCCGGCAATTGTGCGGAGTCGCGCAGGATCTCAATCATTACCTTGCCGATGGCAACGTTGCCGTCGGATGTAAGAGCTTGCATCGCAACCGGCGGCAGGTTGCGGGAGCAGGGGTCGCTGATTGCGCGGATTGCAGCGAAGGGCAGCCCGTATTGCTGCGCATAGTCGGCGGCAATGTGCGATTCCATATCGACCGCGAGCGCACCGGTTTCCTCGTGCAGGCTAACCTTCTCGGAGGACTTGGCCAGTATAACGTCTCGGCCGGAAATGGGACCGGAATGGACCGGCAATCGTGCTCCAAGGACCGACAGGGTACTCTCACGCCAGCGGTCGTGCGCGCGACGATGCCGGCCGCCGGCCTCCACCGAGGTCGAGATCACCACATCTCCCGACCGCAAGTGGCGTGCGAGCCCGCCGGCGAGACCGAAGCTCAGGACGCCCCTGATCATGCTGGGGTCACTGGTGCGAGCGTATGCGGCCAGGCGCTGGCGCAGCATGTCGGGGTTGCCGCCGCTGCACAGCGTCGCAACGCCTTTGCCCGCCGCGATCCGTGCCTCGCGTTGAAGCCCGGTGACGACAAGGAGAACGGGCGGCGGCGACGTCATCGGCTGCGCGTCACATGCCGAATGCGACGCGGCGGTCGTTCGCCGCAGTCAGGTTGCGATAGCGGGCGACCGCCCAGAGCGGGAAGAATTTTCGATAGCCGTGATAGCGCAAATAGAACACGCGCGGGAACCCGGTCGCCGTGAAGCGCTCCTCGTCCCACAGGCCTTCGCCGTTCTGGTTCTCGATCAGATACCGGATACCGCGCTGGACCTGGGGATGATCGACCTTGCCAGCCGCCATCAGCCCGAGTAGCGCCCAGGCCGTTTGCGATGCGGTACTGGGCGCAGGTTCATAGCCCGCGTAATCGAGTTTGTAGCTCGCGCCATCTTCGCCCCAGCCGCCATCGGCATTCTGGATAAGCAGCAACCATTCTGCCGCGCGGCGAACCATGTCGTCGTTCGCGTCAAGCCCTGCGGCATTGAGCGCGCACAGGCATGACCAGGTGCCGTAGATGTAATTCAGACCCCAGCGGCCATACCATGAGCCGTCGGCAAGTTGCGTGGTGCGCAGATACTCGATGCCGCGTGCTATGGCACGCCGGCTCTTCTCATCCGGCGGAAGCTGCGCCAGCATTGAGATGCAGCGCGCCGTCACGTCTTCGGTGGGCGGATCAAGAAGCGCGCCGTGATCCGAGAACGGAATATTGTTGAGATAACCATAGGTGTTGTCGGCATCGAACGCTGCCCAGCCGCCATTTTCGCTTTGCAGGCCGAGCACCCATTCGCGGGCACGCGCGATCGCCGGATCGTAGCTGTGCGTGGTGGCATTGGCCTCGGCGCGATGCATGGCCATGGCCACCACGGCGGTGTCGTCGAGGTCGGGATAATAGGCGTTGTTGTACTGGAAGGCCCAGCCGCCGGGCCGCACGTTGGGCCGCTGATCCGCCCAGTCACCCTTCACGTCGAGTACCTGACGCGGGATCAGCCAGTCGAGTCCTGCTTTCGCGGCGGCCTTCGTCTTCTCGCTGCCGGCTTCCAGCATCGTGTGGGCCGTGAGTGCCGTATCCCACACCGGGGAGACGCAGGGCTGGCAATAGGCCTCGTCATCCTTGATCACCAGCAGCTTCTCGATCGATTTGCGCGCGATCGCGCGGTCCGGATGGTCCTCCGGATAACCCAGCACGTCATACATCATCACGCTGTTGGCCATGGCGGGGTAGATCGCACCAAGTCCGTCCTCGCCGTTGAGACGCTCCGTCACGAACGCGACGGCCGCGTCGATCGCCTTCTTCCGGGTCGATTTGGGAAACAGCGGTTCGATCGCCCGCAACACGATATCGACTCCGCGGAAAAACAGGAACCACGACCATTTCTGATGGCCGGCCTTCTTCACCCCGCCCACCGATTTCGGATTTTCCAGAAACAGCTCGTCGATGGTCACACCCTTCGGGTTGCGGGCCAAGGGCTTCAGAGCGCCGAGCACCAGCAGCGGCACGATCACCGTGCGCGCCCAGTACGACACCTTCGACAGATGGAACGGAAACCAGCGCGGCAGCAGCATGATCTCCACTGGCATCACCGGCACCGCACGCCAGCTCACCACGCCGTAGAGCGCCAGCAGAGCACGGGTAAACACGTTGCTGCGCGATGCGCCGCCGCGCGCGCGGATTGCCTCGCGGGCGCGCCGCATGTGGTCGGCGTCGGGTGAATCGCCGATCATCTTGAGCGCGAAATAGGCCTTTACGCTGGCGCTCATGTCGAAGTCGCCCTCGTGGAACAGCGGCCATCCGTCGTGCCTGCCCTGGATGCGGCGGAGATAAACCCCGATCTTGCGCTCCAGCTCGGCGTCGACCGGCTCGCCGAGATGGTGCCGGAGCAGCACATATTCCGCCGGTATCGTGGCATCGGCCTCAAGTTCGAAAACCCAGTGTCCGTCCGGTTGTTGCGCCTTCAGCAAGGCATTGCTCGCGCGCGTCACCGTGCGTTCGAGCACATCTCGCGAAAGAGCAGCTGTCGTATCGTTTGTTGTCGTCAGCATCATCGATTGGACAGAAGTTCGGCGGCGCGCTGGCCCGACCGGATGGCGCCTTCGATGGTCGATGGCAGTCCGGTATCGGTCCAGTCGCCGGCAAGGATCAGGTTGTCCCAACGGGTCCGGGGGCCGGGGCGCAGGGCGTTTTGTTCGGGCGTTGCCGCGAAAGTCGCGCGCCGCTCCCGGACGAGTTGCCATTTTGGAAGCGGGGCGTCCATTGCCAGAATGTCTGAGATCTCGCGCCACACCGTCTCCGCAAGGCTCTGCCGCGGCAGCGTCAGGAGGCGGTCGGCATGGCTGATGGTCACGGAAATACGGCTTTTGAAAGCGAAAATCCACTCGGCCGTGCGGTTGAGCACCCCGGTCATAAAAGGACTGCCGGCCGGCGGTGCAAGGTCGTAGTGAATGTTGATGATAGCCCGGAACTGGTCCGGTGCGGTGAGTCCGGGGACAAGAGCTGCGGCGGCATAGGCCGGCACGGCGAGGATCACGGCTTGGTCCGCGCCTAGCGTGAGTTCGCCGTCCCGGAAGCGGACTGATGCAACGCTGTGGCCCGACACAGTCAATGCCTCTGCTTCATGCTCGAACCGAACATCGGCCGCGCGCTCATTCAGAAAGGCCAGCGCAGGATCGATAAAGGCCGTACTGAGACCGCGTTCGAAAACAAGCGGGCGGCAGGCTTGCCCGCCGCGCAGCAGTGTCTCGCGTGCAACCTGCGCCGCGAGCCGCGACGACCCGCTCGGCGTGTCGATGTTGAGCGCGGCTATCATCAGCGGATCGATCAGGCGGCGATACAGCTCGCTGGTACGGTCCAGCACCTCGCGCATCGGTCGGTCCTTGCCGCCGACGAGGAGCGGCAATAGTTTCAGGTAATCGAGCAGCGATGTCTTGGGAACGCGGCTTCCGGCATCGAAAATCCAGGTTGGCAGATTGCCGTCACCGAGCCGAAGCACCCAGTTTTCGCCGGTCGCGCCATCGACGAAACGGAAATTGGCGGGCGCGAATTCCGGTGTGACGCCGATTGATTTCAGATAGTCGACGGCCGAAAGATTGCCCGACAACAGCAGGTGGGTGCCGTTGTCGATATGCATGCCGGTTGCGGCATCGTCATAGGATCGGCAGCGGCCGCCAGCCTGGCGCGTGGCCTCGTGAACGGTGACTGCGATCCCGGCCTGTATCAGCCGGACGGCCGCGGAAAGACCGGCGAGCCCGCCGCCGATGACGTGGACGTGCCTGATCATCAGAAGATGCCGTAGCGGAGGACCGCGCCGATGAGATGCAGCCGATCAAGCCGCACGCGTTCGCGCGGTGCCGTGAAGCCACGCTGCTCCAGCTTGTCGAGCATCGGAGCATAGGCCTCGGCCATGATGCGCGGCGCCTTGACGTTCGCACGCGATTGCCGGTCCATGATGGCCTGCGCTTGCCGGAAATGCTCGCGGGCTTTCTCGATCAGCGGAGCGCAAGCCTGACCGAGATTGAGATGGGCGAGCACGGTTCGCGGATCGTTGCTCTCGATTCCGGCAGCGGCGAGGTACTCGCGCGGCAGGTAAAGGCGGCCGATATCCGCATCCTCGTCGACGTCGCGAAGGATATTGGTGAGCTGCAACGCGCGTCCGAGATGATGCGACAGCGCGATACCATCGTCGTTTTGCAGGCCGAATACGCGGACCGAGAGCCGCCCGACAGCACTCGCTACGCGGTCGCAATACAGGTCGAGCGTTTTCAGGTCCGGTGCTCGGATGTCGGACACGACATCCATTTCCATGCCGTCGATAATGGCGAGAAAGTCATCGCGCCGCAGAGCAAAATCCTTCACAGGCCCGAGGAAGCCACCCATCCGTTCGGAAGCCTGTCCCGCGTAGAGCGCCGCCACATCGTCGCGATAGCGTTGCAGTTCGGCGAGCCGCGCATCGCGCGGACCGCTCGAGTCGGCGACATCGTCCACCTTGCGGCAGAACTTGTAGATCTCGAACATGGCGTCGCGCTTCCTGCGCGGCAAAATGCGCATCGCCAGATAGAATGATGAGCCGCCGGCATGTTGCGCGGCATCGGCCGAGACGGATGGGGTGCTCACGAGCGGATATCCTGTGCGCGCCGCAAAGACGTCGCGCGCGGAAGTATCCTGCGCACCATCGTCCTGGCCACCGAACCGGCCATCACGGCAAGCATCGTACCGCGGCCGAGATGCACTTTGTCCGCCAGTGGATCGGATTTATGCAGGAGGCCAAGCAGCTTGCGTGCGAGAGCGTCGATGGCCGCGACCTCACAGGCAAGGCGGGTATCCGCTATCCCTGCGGCGAGTGCGGGCTGCGTGTCTAAGTAGCGCGACGTGCGGCGCGCCAGGTCGTGCAGACAGGCGAGCAGGGCGGGCGACGACTTGTTCTGCGCAAGGTCTTCTGCGGTTGCGCCGTGAGCGCGCAGCGAGTCCTGTGGAATGTAGACGCGATTGATGGTCCGGTAGTCTTTCCCGCAATCCTGGAGGTGATTGATGATCTGTAGCACCGCGCAAAGAACATCTGATGCCGCCCAGGTCGAGCGGGCCTCGCCATGGACGTCGAGCACGAAGCGGCCGACCGGCATCGCTGAGAAGGTGCAATAGCCGATCAGTTCGTCCCAGTCGGAATAGCGCAGCTTGGTTACGTCCTGCCGGAACGCCTTGAGCAGGTCGAGCGCATGGACTGGCGACAGCTTGCGCGCGGCGAGCTGGACGCGCAGGCGGACGGACAAGTCGTCCTCCGAATTTGCGCCGGTCAGTGAGGCCTCCATACGGTCGAGCCCGCGCAGCTTTTCGTCCGCTGGAAGGGTCGGGTGATCGGCAATGTCGTCGGCGGCGCGCGCGAAGTCGTAGAACGCCATGATGACCGGCCGGTGCCGTACACTGACGAGCCGGGATGCCACCGGAAAATTCTCGTCCCGATGTCCCTTGCCGGACCTGAATTCTGCCGATTGAACCATCACGCCTTTCGTCAGGTTTTTTTGGCCTGGTAACGCCCCTTCCAGCGGCCGCCGCGGCCGAGCATGTGCTGGACGGCAGAACTGAAGGTAAATGCCATATATCCGGTCGCAATCGCCGGCAGGGCAGGTGCCCAGAGGGGGGTTAGACCATAAAAGCGCAAGATTGGCCAAAAGGAGACGGTCATCAGAGCCCAGGCCAGCAAGGCCAGAGCCCGTGCGGTTCCATGCCCGAACAGGCCGATCAAGGGCGGTGTCCAGTAGGTTAGCGCCATGCCGATCAGGGTGCCTGTCAGCAGGACAGGGGAATAACGGAGCTGGGCATAGGCCGAACGCGCGACCATGGTGTGAATATCGGACAGGCCCGCCGACACCCGGATGCTCCGGACCCGGCGGGTCAGGCCAAGCCAGATCGGTCCTTGTGCCTTCATGACGCGGGCCAGCGAGCAATCGTCGATCAGGGCGTCCCGGATCACGGCAATTCCCCCGGCCCGGGCGAGGGCGTCGGCCCGGATCAGCATGCAGCCGCCGGCGGCCGCAGCCGTCCGGTTGCGCGGATCGTTCACGAAGGCGAACGGGTACAGCATCTGGAAGAAGTAGATGAAGGCGGGGATGAACGCGCGCTCGGCGAAACTCTCGCAGCGGAGTTTTGCCATCAGCGAGGTCAGAACATGGCGCCCCGCGATGGCTCGCGCCATAAGCGTTCGCAGCGCGCCCGGCTCGTAGACGATGTCGGCGTCGGTGAGGAGGAGATAGTCCGGCGTCTCGCGGTTTGCGGCGGCAATGCCCTGCTGCAGCGCCCAGAGCTTGCCGGTCCAGCCCTGTGGCAAGGGATCGCCGCGCAGGACCGTCAGCGGCACCTTTGAACCGGTCTGCGCGGGCAGACCGGCTGCGATGGAGGCCGTGGCATCCTCGCTGTTGTCATCGACGAGGATCACGGACAGCCGTCCCGGATAATCCTGAACGAGCAAGGAGGTCAGGCTGTCGGCAATCGCGTCTTCCTCGTTTCGCGCCGGGATGACTGCGACGATATGCGGCCAGGCCGCAGGCGCCGGCAGAAGCTCGTCTCCCTCAACGCGCGCAAGCCAATAGCCGCCACGGAAGAAGACGCAATAGCCCCAAATCGCCAGGGACAGTGCAGCGATCGCTATCATCATGGAGGCGCTGATTACCGCGTCACCTGCCGCTTGTCATGGCGTGATGACAAATTCCTGGCGCGCAGGATCGCGAAGCGATGCCGCCTTGCGACAGCGTCACTTCTCGCGAAAAGCACGGTTGAAATGATCCGACAGCGGTTTCATCAGATAGGAGATCACGGTGCGGTCGCCGGTCTGGACGAACGCCTCGACCGGCATGCCGGGAACGAGCTTCACATCGCCGAGCCGGGCGACCTGGTCAGCGGGGAGTGCGATGCGGATGGTGTAGTAACCCAGGCCGGTCCGCTGGTCGGTGGTGATGTCTGCGGAAATGCGTGAGACTGCGCCCTCAATCTCGGGCGTGGTCTGCTGATTGAAGGCCGTGAAGCGCAGGATCGCCTTCTGGCCCAACTGCAGCTGGTTGATATCCTGCGGATTGACCTTGGCCTCGACCGTCAGATTGTCGGCCGCAGGCACGATCAGCATGATCGCATCGCCAGCCGAAATCACGCCACCGACCGTATGCACGGTCGACTGGAATACGGTGCCGGCCTGAGGCGCGCGGATGTCGATGCGGCGAAGCTGATCCTCTGCGGTGACCTTGCGCTCGACGAATTCGCCGATCTTGGCGTCGACATCACGCATTTCCTTGGCGACCTCGCTGGACAATTCCTGGTCGATCTGGATGATCTGCAATTCGAGTTCGGAAATCTTGCCCTTGGCCTGCGCGGTGGTTGCGATCAATTGCCCGCGCTCACCCTGCAATCGCGTGGCCTCACGCTCGAGCTGGGTCAGGCGGTTCATCTGGATCAGGTTCTTGCTGAACAGGTCGCGGACCCCGGCGAGTTCGCGGTCGATCAGCTCGATCTCTCTCGCCTTGGCGTTCTGCTGAGCGGTTAGCCCCGTGATCTCCTCCTGCAACTGTGCGATGCGCTGGCGCAGCTGCGACTTCTGCCCAGCGCGCGCGGTGCGGCGCAGTTCGAACAGTTTTTCCTCGCTATCCATGATGTTGCGAACATCGGGATCGTTCGAACCGGTAAGCAGCGGCGGAAATCTGATCTGCTGCGCATTATCGCGCTCGGCTTCAAGGCGTGCCTTGCGCGCCGACAATTCGTTGAGGCCCTTGGTGACGATCGCGAGATTGGCGCGCGTCACGGTCTCGTCGAGCCGCACCACGATATCGCCTTCCTTGACGGTATCGCCGTCACGCACCCGCACTTCGCCGACGATGCCGCCGGTCGGGTGCTGGACCTTCTTGACGTTGGAATCGACCACGATTTGACCGGGCGCAATCAGCGCGCCGGACAATTGTGTGGTGCCGGCCCAGCCGCCGAATCCGAGGACCAGGATGGCGATGACGACGATACCGGCAATGATGTGACGGCGGATCGACGGCTGTGCTGCGGATCGCGGTGTCATGCGGGACCCCTTCCAGGGACGACTTGAAGCGGCTGCGCGGCCGGCGCGGGGGCGGCTTGCGCGACAGGCCGCTGCAGAACCTTGGCGAGAACCTGATCCTTCGGACCGACCGGGTGCTGCATTCGCCCGCCACCCATGACGAGAATAAGATCCACCGCCTCCAGCGCGCTCGGACGATGAGCGACGATGACGGCGATGCCGCCGCGCTTGCGCACACTCATGACCGCGCGCGCCAGCGCTTCGTCGCCCTCATAATCGAGATTGGAATTGGGTTCGTCCAGCACCACCAGGAATGGGTCACCATAGAGAGCGCGCGCCAATGCGATGCGCTGGGCCTGACCCGCCGACAGCGCGCTGCCCTGCTCGCCGACCTGGGTTTCGTAGCCTTCCGGCAGCTTGACGATCAGATCGTGCACACCGGCCGACTTCGCCGCGTTTATGATGGCTTCCGGGTTTGGCTCGCGTTCGAAACGCGAAATGTTCTGCGCCACCGTGCCGGCCAGCAATTCGACATTCTGCGGCAGGTAGCCGATATGCTTGCCGAGCGCTTCCTGGGACCACTGGTCGAGCGCCGCGCCATCGAGCCGGACATGGCCGCGGATCGGCTGCCACAGCCCGACGATCAGCCGCGCCAGCGATGACTTGCCGGAGGCGCTCGGGCCGATGATGCCGAGCCCGTTTCCGGCCCGCAGCACGAAGCTGACGTCCTGCACGATCACCTTCTGCACGCCGGGCGGCGCGGCCGCGACATTCTCGACCGCAAGACTTGCCTTCGGCGCCTGCAGCGGCATGACCTCCTTCTGCTGCGGGAACATCGCGAGCAGCTTGTTCAGCCGCGTCCAGCTCTGGCGGGCGGCCTGGAAGCCTTTCCAGTTGGCGATCGCGAGATCGACCGGCGCCAGCGCGCGCGCCGAGAGGATCGAGCCCGCGATGATGATGCCGGCCGAGGCCTGCTGGTTGATTACGAGCCAGGCGCCGACCGCGAGCACGCCGGACTGGATCATCATGCGCAGCGACTTCGAGACCGCGCCGAGGCCGCCGGCCACGTCGCTCGACTTGCGGTGGCTCGACATGTAGCGGCGGTTCGCCTCGGCCCAGCGCGCAGCAATCCGTCCCATCATGCCCATCGCCGTGATCGCCTCGGCATTGCGGATCGAGATTTCGGCAAGCCCGTTGCGCGCCAGCGCCGCCTGCGTCACGTCGCTCATCGGCTTCTTGGTCCACATCTCGGTCAAGACCGTCAGCGTGACCAGAATAATGGCGCCGAACAGGGCGGCGATGCCGATCCAGAAATGGAAGAACACGAAACAGATCGCGATATAGATCGGCAGCCAGGGCAGGTCGAAGAACGCGATCGGGCCGGAGCCGGACAGGAAGGAGCGGACATTGTCGAGATCGCGCAGCGGCTGCAGACCGTCGCCGCGGTTGCCGGCGCGCAGGGGGATCTTGACCAGCGTCTCGTAGACCCGCCCGCTCAGCGCCTCGTCGAGGCTTGCCCCGATCCGGACCATGATGCGGGATCGGATGATGTCGATGATCGCCAGCATGCCGAACAGGAAGGCGGCGATCACGCACAGCCCAATCAGGGTCGGGACCGAGCGGCTGGGCAGCACGCGGTCATAGACCTCCAGCATGAACACCGAGCCGGTCAGCATCAGCACATTGCTGACCGCCGAGAACGCGCCGATCGCGATCAGCGCACTCCGGCATGCGCCGAGCGCTGCGGACAGCTCGGACTGCGGGGAGGCGGGTGAGGCTGGGCGTTGCATAGAGGCCTTTGGCATGCGGATCGGCGCACCAACCAGCATAACACGACGGCACACTGAAATCGCGCGGCAAAAGGCGTGGAAAAATTCAAATGCGGCGGCGCGCCGGGTCAGACGAAGGTGAAATCGTTCTGGTGGAGCGCCCCCAGCCCAACATTAACCAGCCGTATGCTGTCCGTCGCGGACAGGTGCAGGATCAGGTCGCTGCCGTCGGTTGTTGCGCCGGTTGTAATACTGGCGAAGTTCAGATTGAAGCCTTCCAGTCTGATCACATCACCCACGCCCGGGCCGGCCGAGAAATCGACGATCGTGTCGTGTCCCGAGCCGGATGCAAACACGAATGTATCGTTGCCCGAGCCGCCGATCAGTGTGTCGTTGCCAGCACCGCCCTTCAGCGTGTCGTTGCCGCTGCCGCCCACCAGGACGTCGTTCCCGGAGCCGGTGACCACTATGTCGTTGCCGTTTACACCGAACGCCAACGTATCGTTCGTGAGGGTGGCCAAGCTTTGCGGCGCGGTGTTGCCATTGCCGTTGCCGACCCAGATCGTGAAGGGAATGGGAGCGGACGAGGCGCCGTGCTCATCGGTGGCGATGACCTTGAGCGTGTAGGTGCCGCTCGAAATGCCGAGAAGGCCAGTACTCAACTGACCGCTGGAGCTCAGGCTGAAGCCGCTGGAAGACCCAGAGCCGAGAGCATAGGTGAAGCTTGCGCCCTGATCGGGGTCGACCCCTTGGAACGTGCCGAGGGATTTCAGCCCGCCAAGCCCGGTACCAAGAAAATTGTCCGCCGATGCGATTCCGCTGCCGCGCAGGAAGTTTACATCAGTCGGTGCGTCGTTGAGGCCGTTGACAGTGACTGTCACGGTAGCGGTTGAAGTGCCGCCATTGCCGTCGCTGATCGTGTAACTGAAAGTGTCTGTTGTGGTCTGATCGAGGGCAAGCGATTGCAGAGCGAGTGACTGCGAAGCGTTGTAGGTGATTTGTCCATTGACGAGCGATACGGATGCACCTTTTGTGCTCGTTGGCCCGACCGCACTGACTGACACCGGTTCACTATCAACGTCCGTATCGTTAGCGGTTAGCAGGCTGGCCGCGAACGAGACAGGGGCATTCTCGGTGATCTGCAGATAATTCGCCCCGGCAACGCCGTTGCGCTCGATCACATAGCCATCGACCAGCCGCCGATCCGACGAACTGTTGTCGAGATCGTTCCAGGTTCCGTTGCCCCATGTGACGAGATAATCCTCGCCCCATTCGCCGGAAAGAAGTGCCCACAACACGTCGCCGGCGTTGTTGGGTTCGCCGCCTGACCAGGGTTGGTAGCTGAACGGTATCGAACCGCCCGGCTCGGTCACCCACAGCCATGTGCCTTCCTGAGCCGCATCCGATCCGCCGAGCCACGCGATCTTGTTGCCGACCAATTCGTCAAAGATGAAATTGTTTTCTGCCTCGCTGGTGACTGTCGCGAGATAGCCACCCGCCGCATGTGCTGCCGCTGCGGCTTGCTGCCAGCTGATCTGAGGAGCGGAGACATATTTGTAGAGGTGATTGTCCGGGCCGAGCGTCCAGCCGAGCGGGATGTTCAGGAAGGTATCGTTCGCAGCGACCGGGGCGTCGTTCGTGCCGGTTACAGTCCACTGCACTGAAGCCGGAGTCGTCGCTATGCCGTCGGACACGCCGTAATTCACTGTCACGGCGATCTGCTGGTCTTTGGCAAGCGATTGATAGGAAGCGTGGCTCGGATCAAGCGTGAAGGTCTTTGTAGTGGCATTGTAAGTCACGCCGTCGGGCAGGGCCTGCGGAAGGTTGACAACGGACAGCGTCGTGTTGGCGTCGGGATCGGCGGCGTTGGCGAGCGCATAAAGAGGCACGGCGGCGCCATCCTCGGTCGCCTGGCCGGTGACAGCACCGGTGACAACAGGTGCATCGTTAGAGCCGCGAACCGTCACGGTAACCGTTTTGAATCCGCTCGCTCCGTGATCGTCGGTGACCTTGACTGTGAAGAATTCAAAAACGGTCTGTCCTAACCGTAGCGCCTGCGTCGCTGGAAGATTGTCGTCGAGTGTGTAGGTCCAGTTGCCGTCCTGACCGACGGAGAACGTGCCGTAGCGTCCGCCGACGGAGCCGTCCTGATTTGCGGTCTGGGACAAACCGGGTTGAACCGACCACGTTGCCGTATCGTTGGCGTCAGGGTCGAAGACGTGCAACACGCCCGTTGCCGTTGCCTGACTCCGCGGATTTCCGTCGGCGCCAAGGCCTGCTTCGATCACGGCGCCCGAGGCTGGGCCGCCTCCTATCACAGGCGCTGAGTTTGCGCCTTGCACATCGATTGTCAGGGTCGCAGTCGAGGGCTCTCCGTGGCTGTCCTCGATCGAGTAGGTGAAAATCTCCTCGCCGGTCTGCCCTTCGCCGAGCGCAATGGTGTCGGGATCGAGATTGTTCAGCGTGTAGACGTAGGTGCCGTCAGGCTTGAGGGTCAGGAAGCCGTACTTGCCCTGCACCACATAGGCGCCGAATACAAAGGTGGCTTGCGACGTGCCAAAGGACACACCGGTGACCGTCAGCGTGTCGCCGGTGTCGATGTCGGTATCGTTCGTGAGCACATTGCCTTTGGCAAACGCATCACCGAGTGTCGGGTAGCCGCCGACAAGCCCGGCGGCCTGGACGCTTCCGGTATCGGCATAGGCCTCCGGCGCGTCGTTCACGCCAGTAACTATCCATGAGACAGTGGCAGGGGTCTGAAGCTGCCCGTCAGAAACCCAATAGCTGACTGTTACTGTTGTTTGCTCGCCCTTTGCCAGCGTCTGAAAAGCGGCGTTGCTCGGGTCGAGTATGAATGAATGACTCTCTTGGTCGAAAGTTACACCGGGCGGCAAATCCTCGGCATTAAAAACAACGGAAAGGGCCGTGCCGTTGTCCACGTCCGAAGCTTGTAAGAGAGCGTCAAGTGCGCTCCCTTGACCGTCTTCTGTAGCCGCACCGGTCACAATGCCTGCAACCACCGGCGCATCGTTCACGCCAGGAATATTGATAGTCAGGATCGCCGTCGCTGTCAGGCCAAACGGATCGCTGATCGTGTACTGGAACTGGTCGGTGCCCGACTCGCCCTCTGGCAGGGCATCATAGTCTTCGCCGTGCGGCGCGTATGTGTAGGTGCCGTCCGACTTGATGGTCAGCGTTCCGTACTTGCCTTCGATTGTGCGCTCGCCGTTTTGCGGGACCGAAAAGACGTTCCCGGTCGGCACATCGTTCTCGACGAACTGCACGCTGACGACGCGAATAGCGCCACCTTCCGGATCGCTGTCATTGCCGGTCACATCGCCGCCGCCGGACGAACCGGTCGGATCGTTGATGGCAATCGGCGGCTGGTTCGGTGTCACCGTGACAATGATCGGAGGCGCAGAGGGCTGCAGCGGGTCGATAGGCACCAGCACTGTCGTCGGAGGCGACGACGGATTGTTGCTGATGTTGTTGACCAGTTCGGCAAACGTATTTGGCGTGGTGTCGAGCACTCCACCCGAGCCCGATCCTCCCGCCGTCTGCGGATTGGTATCGTTGAGGTCGCCGCGCTTCTCAGGCGAATCCTGCTGCTGCGGGACGAACGGGTTCTGCTGGTTGTTGTTGAAGATCGTGAAGATCTGCTGGACGATGCCGAGTTCCTGCTGCAGCTGATCCGGCGTCTTCATCTGCTGCACGGCGACCACCTCGAGCGGTCCCGCGGGCGTGACCACCCAGCCGATCTGCGAGTTGTTGACGGTCGCGATCAGCGCGCCCGTGGTCTTGTTGTAGAGATTGAACGAGCCGGTGGTGCCGTCGGGCTCCACCATCACCGAAAAGCGGGTCTGTCCGTCATTGGCGGAAATCTCGACAAGCACCGCAGTGCCGCGGATGCCCATGGTGGCGACCGGGGTTTCCACCCGCATGTCGCCGGTCTTCGCCACCTGGCCTGCGACAAAGCTGAAGGCGCCCTGCACGAGGCTGATCGAGGCGGAATTGCCGGCGCCCCCCGCATTGTAGACGAAGTCGTTCAACACCATGCGGGCATTGGCCGTGAGGCTGAAGGTGGTGCCGTCCGCGAACACGATCGCGACCGCGGAGCCGCCGGATGTCTGAACCACGTCGCCCTTGCGCACGGTGTCGCCGACATTGAGCGCGACCGATACGCCGTTGCGGACCACGGTCGCCGAGCCGGTCAGCGCATCGACCCGGCCGATCACTGGCTGCGCCGATGCGGCCTGTCCGCCAGCCTGGGCGAGCTGCCCCGGCGCGAGCGGCCCGGCGAGCGCTTCGACCACATGGGCGCTGAGCGTCGCGCCCTCCGGCGACATCAGGTTCGCGCGCTTCTCCGCTGTGAAATAGTCGCGAATGAAGAACGATTGGCCGTTCTCGCCGACGATCTTGAGATCGGCGGTGCCGACCCGCTTGAACTCGCCGTTGAAGAGAAGATGCGCGTCGGGAACGGTGACATGATTGTCGTAGACGCGCGGCGCCGTGCCCGGCTCCGGGGAGCTGAACACACTCGTATCGAGCTCGTTCAAGGCCAGCACCGCATTCAGCATCGGCGCATCCCGGAAACGGGGTGAAAGTTACTTTGCACAGAGTTCCAGCGGAAATTTTTGCGGCAAATCCCGGCTTTCGCCGCCATTCCCCGGCCCAATTCGCGGGAAGACATTATTTACGCTGCGGATTAGGGTCAACGAACGCTTACGTGTATCGGTACAAAGCGATGGAAATGGTTATTGTTTCGGTATTTTGATACCCAAATCTGCTGTCCGAAGTGCACCCGAAGTGCAAATGGCGAGATCGTCCACAAGCGAGACCGGCAGAGACGCTGGCGCAAAACCGGCCCATAATCTCTCTGCACGCCATGGTTGCTCCGAATCGGGGCGGCGTCTCAATACGAGATGTCAGCAGCCCGCGCGACACCGGCGGCGTGAACGCGGCCCTGCCGTGGCTCCGTCAGCGTCGTGACGTTTGCGAGCGCGTTGCGCCGGCGATGCAGTCAGACCGCAAGGGAATGCCGCGACCTGTTGTCCGAGAGGTAGGCATCGAATGCCGCCGCGGCCAATCGCGCGAAGTTACGGCCAGGTTCCAGAATGGAAATGCGGCCGCCGTCGATCGCGATGAATCCGGCCTCGGCCAGCGGCGTCAGTCTGGACATTTCTTGCTGGAAATCAGCGCCGGGGGCGAGGGCGTCGAGATCCACGGCGAAGTCGCAGAGCAGGCGCTCGATGATCCGCCCGCGCAGCCGGTCGTCAGCCGTCAGCTCCACGCCCCTAACGACGGGGAGCCGGCCGCCCGAGAGCGCACGCGCATAGCCGGCGATGTCGGGCGCATTCTGCACATAGCCCGAAGGCATGCGGCCGATGGCGGAGGCCCCGAACCCGATCAGCGCGTCGGCCTGATCGGCCGTGTAGCCCTGGAAGTTGCGCCGCAATCTGCCGGTGCGGGCCGCGATGGCGAGTTCGTCGCGCGGATCGGCAAAATGGTCGAAGCCGATGGCACGATAGCCGTGACCGGTCAGCACGCGGGCGGCGACGCGCGCTTGCGCCAGCCGCTCCTGATGGCCGGGCAACAGTCTGGCGTCGATCAGCCGCTGGCTTTTCTTCATCCAGGGAACGTGGGCATAGCCGAACAGTGCGATCCGTCCGGGTTGCAGCGAAGCCGCGAGATCGGCATTGCGCGCTACTACCGCCGCGCTCTGGCGGGGAAGACCGTACATCAGGTCGATATTGATGCCGAGGATTCCGGCTTCTACGAACATGTCGATGCAGCGTTTGACGACATCGAAGGGCTGGATGCGGCCGATTTCACGCTGCACCTCGGCCGAAAAATCCTGCACCCCGAAGCTGGCGCGGTTGACGCCGATCCGCCCGAGAAAAGAGGCAAGCGAGGGATTGGCGTGACGCGGATCGATTTCGATCGCATGCTCGCGGATCGCCGACAGGTCGAACGCGCGCGCCAGGCGGTCCATGACGATCTGAAAGCCGTCTTCGCCGAGCATCGAGGGCGTGCCGCCGCCCCAATGCAGGTGCGTCACCTTGCGAGGCACGAGGTGCGAGGCCGTCAATTCGATTTCGCGGACCAGGCTCTCAATGTATCTGTCAACTGGTTCGCGGCGGCGCACCGCCTTGGTATTGCAACCGCAATAGAGGCAAAGCTCCGCGCAAAACGGGACATGGAGGTAGAGCGACAGCGTCGCTTCGGCGGGCAGGGCAGAGAGCCAGCCCGCATAACGCCGAGCGTCGATCGCGGGGCTGAAATTCGGAGCGGTCGGATAGGACGTATAGCGCGGCACATTGACCGCCGCGAAGCTCGATAGCGAAGGCTCGCTTTTGCTTTGCGCCGCGGCTTGCATGGTCTTCCTAATGCGACATCAGGGTCGGGACGGTCATGCTCGACAGAAGCTGCCGCGTCACGCCTCCGAGCAGAAACTCGCACCAGCGCGAATGACCGTATCCGCCCGTCACGAGGAAGTCTGCAGTCCGGTCCGCTGCATAGGAGAGGATGGTGTTGCCGATATCGATATTTCCTGACGTGATGCGTTGCAGTGTGACGTTCAGCTTGTGGCGCGCGAGATGCGCGGCCATGTCGACACCGATCTCCTCGTGCCGGCCTTCGCCTGGGCTGGTCACGATCAGGAGTTCAACGGCCTTCGCTCTGGCAAGAAACGGAAGAGCGTCGCCGATCGCTCGCGCGGCGGTCTTGCTGCCATCCCAGCAACAGACGATGTGATCGAGCTTGGCGGGTGCCTTTTGAATATAGGGTACAACAATCACGGGACGGCCGGAGCCGAACAACGCCGCCTCCACAAACAGGTCGCTGCCGGTGTTGCTGTCCGGATCGGGTTGCATAACGACTGACAGATCGAAATGACGTGCGATCTGGCCGAAGCGGTTCGCCGCATCGGCGAGCAGCGCCGTGATGCGCTGCGTTTCGTAAAGCAGGCCCTGTTTTTTTGCCGCGGTATCGAACCGTGCGATCGCTTGTTTCGCGTGATGCTCGGATTCGGAGATCGCCGCATCGATAAGATCGCCGGCAATTCCACCCATGGCACTGGCCGGGATTGCCGGCTCAAGCGCAAAGGCGACCCCGGTCAAGTGCGAACCAAACGCGCTGGCAAGCGAGATCGCGTAGTCGGCTGCCGGATCCTTCGTCCGACCCGGCGTTAGATTGACGAGGATATCCTTGAGCATCGTCATACTCTCCGGGTGCACTTATGGCACCCGGAACGCATTCTTGAGTTGACGCATGTCAAGTGCGTAGCGGCCCTTCAGTCCTTGTTCTGGCCGCCCGGCAGGTCATCATCGTCCAGAACCCGGAGCGCTGCACCGTCGAGATCCTCATACTGACCGCTGCGCAATGACCACAGGAATGCGAGGAGCCCGGCGAGCCCGAGCCCAAGCGCCATGGGAACAAGATAGACCAGTACGTTCATGTCGGACGCACCGCGGCAGTAACGGAAGTTGCGGCGGGCTCGGCGGGTATCGCCGGTTCAGGCTGTCCTGGCATGCGTGCGCGCAGCGCGTTCAACGTCACCAGAATGGAAGAGCCGGACATCGCTGCAGCGGCGATCAGCGGCGTAACAAAACCGGCAAAAGCGATCGGGATCGCGATCGCGTTGTAGACGATGGCGAGCCAAAGATTCTGCCGCATGATCGCACGGGCGCGCCGCGCGGCCGCAACTGTTGAAAGAACGGGGCTCAGGCTCTTGCCGAGGAAGACAGCGTCGGCTTGCGCCTGAGACAGGTCGGCGGCGCTGATGGGCGAAATCGAAACATTCGCCGCTGCAAGAGATGGCGCATCATTGAGACCGTCACCGAGCATGAGCACCTTGCGGCCATCGCGTTTCCAGGCCTCGATTGCGGCCACCTTGTCGGCCGGCGTCAGTCCGGCGCGCCACTGCGACACCCCAAGCGCATTCGCAATCGGCTCGACCGCCTGCGCGCGGTCTCCCGACAGGATATGCACCTCGATCCCGATTTGAATGAGTCCGCGAATGGTTTCGGCGGCGTCCGGCCGCAACGCCTGATGGACGATGAAGACAGCGCTCCGATCGCCGTGTCGGAAGCAAATCAGCGACGCTCCGGGATGGCGGCCGAGCAATTCGTCCGCGTTCTCTACTGTGCAGAATGACGGGCTGCCGAGCCTGGCTTCGATGCCATCGATAATCGTCCGTACCCCGCGGCCGTATTCCTCGGTGGCGCCATCGAGTGGCTGCGATCCCGGTTGCTGGCGGGCGATCGCCGCGGCAAGCGGATGCCGGCTCGAGAGAGCGAGGCGGCCCGCGAGATCGAACAGGTCAGCCGGGATGTCGGCGGCGTTGATCACATGCGGTTCCGGCAGGGTGAGCGTACCGGTCTTGTCGAACACCGCAATATCAGCTTCGGCCAGCCGTTCGATCGCGTCACCTGCATTCAGGAACACGCCCGAGCGGAACAGGCTGCTCGCCGCCACGACCTGAACCGCGGGAATTGCAAGTGCAAGAGCGCAGGGGCAGGTGATGATGAGAACGGTAATAGCTGTTACCACGGCCATGTGCACCGACTGCCCAGCAAGCATCCAGCCGACGAATGTCAGCGCTGCGGTGGCATGGACCACCGGCGCGTAGTAACTCGCGATGCGATCGCTCAGTTTCACATAGCGCGACCGGGCATGCACCGCCTTGTCCAGCAAGCGGTCGATATCGTCGAGAAAAGTATTTTCGCCCGCCGCGGTGATGCGGATGGTCAGGGCGCCATCGAGATTGATGCTTCCGGCGTAAACCTGCCGGCCGGTCCGCGCGTTGCAGGGCGTGGTTTCGCCGGTAATGAGGCTTTCGTCGATATGGGCGTGGCCGCTGACGACAATGCCGTCCGCCGGGATGCGTTCTCCGGCGCGGACCAGAACACGGTCATCGATACGCAGGGCGGCGGAAGGCACCTGCACCAGTTCGCCGTTCTCCATCAGACGGAACGCCGTGCTGGCCTTCAACGCCGCCAGATTGCCAGCGACGGCGCGCGTCCGGCGCCGCATCATCTGATCGAGCACTCGCCCGCACAGCAGGAAGAAGATGAGCATCACAGCGGAATCGAAATAGGCGTGTTCGGCCGAATGTGCGGTCTCATACAGTGACAGGCCGAGCGCGAGCAGAATGCCGATCGAAATCGGCACGTCCATGTTGGTGTGACCCGCCTTGAGCGCGCTCCAGGCGCTTCGGAAAAACGGTTGTCCTGCATAGGCTGCGGCAGGGAGTGCGATGGCTGCCGACAGCCAGTGGAACAGGTCCCGGGTCTCAGGTGTGATATCGGTGATGTTGCCCGACCAGACTGAAACCGACAGCAGCATGATGTTCATGGCTGCAAAGCCTGAAACCGCGAGGCACCGCATCATGAATTTCGAATAGGTGTTTTCCTGCTCTTCGGTTGAATGCATACGGTAGGGACTGGCGTGATAGCCCATGCGCTCCAGTAACTGGATCGCTTCGCCCGGATCGAAAGACGGATCGTTCCAAGTGAGCGTCAGGCGCCGGTTCGTAAAGTTGAGCCGCGCGTCCGTCAGTCCGTTGATCGCCTTCAGCGAGCGCTCGATCCGGCTGATGCATCCGCCGCAATGGATGCCATCCACAACGACATCCATGGTCTCGATGCCGTCAGCACGACGGGTATAGTGTGAATAATCGAGCCGCCGGGTTGCAGTCATTTCAAGACCACCCGGCTTTTCGTGAGGTAGACACGTTCGCCGCCGCGCTTCACTTCAAGCGTCAAAGCCCATTGACCGGCGGTTGCTTCGGTCATGCCGCGAAAGCTGCCATCAGCGATACGGGCCAAGACGATGTCATGATCTAGCCGCGCATTGAGCGGATGGGCAAGCCGGGCGGAAACGTCGATGCCGTAAACCGGCTGGCGGTTCTTGTCCCTGACGTCCACGGTAAGCACGGCCTTGCCAGAGGACGTCCGTACGATCTGGCCGTCCACCTGCCAGTTCAATTTCGCCTGGGCCGCCGCTGCCGCCTCTTCTGCCTTGTAGGCGAGGCCCGCCTTGTAGGCCGAAGCAGTCTCGGTGCCCGCGAATGTCGATACGGCCGCTCGGATCATGATGGCATTCACCGTGGCGACGATGGCGAAAAACCCGACGAAGCCGACCAGCACCATCCTGCCGGTCAATTCTCGCGGTGCTTTGGTGGCGGTGGTCTGGTTCATTTCTGCCGCTCCGGTGCCCGGAAATTGTCCCGTGCCTGCGCCCATTCGCGCGAGTCCAGGTCAAGAATGTGGAAGACGATTGATGTCGAGGGAGGTGGGGCAAATTCGTAATTGCTGACCAGCACCCGGAACTCGCGCGACTGGTCGGGGCCGACATCGACATTGTGTGCGGCGCCAAGCGGCAGTCCGACGATCTCGACGACCGCAGCCGGCAGACCCGTCACCGATACCGCAAAGCGTCTCGGTTCCAGCCGTTTGTTGAGGATGCGCATGGTGAAGCCGTTGCGGATCGCGCCGTCGGCCATCCGCACATACAGCGGATTGCGGTCATGGATAACGCTGACATCAAAGGCATGGCGAGTCAGCAACGCGTAGAGCATGATCCCACCGACGGCGGCGATGATCAGCGCGTACATGACGGTGCGCGTGCGCACGATCTTGTTGACGGGGGCCTCGCCGGCCATACGCCGCTTGAGATTGACCTCGCTCTCATAGCCGATCAGCCGCCTGGGCCGGCCGATCTTGTCCATGATGTTGTCGCAGGCATCGATGCAGAGCCCGCACTGGATGCATTCGAGCTGTGCGCCGTTGCGGATGTCGATGCCGGTCGGACAAACATTCACGCATTGCCGGCAGTCGATACAGTCGCCGGCGGGCAGGCCTTCGAGCCTGAGCTGTTCGCTCTTCTTGACTGAAGCGCGCGGCTCTCCTCGATCGTAACGATAAGCGACATTCAGCGCATATTCGTCGGTCAGAGCGGCCTGAATACGCGGCCACGGGCACATATAGGTACAGACCTGCTCGCGCATGTGGCCGGCGAGTGCGTAGGTCGTAAACGTCAAAAGCGCGATCCAGCCATAGGCGATCAGCGGGGCCTGGCCGGTCGCGAGATCTTTGACCAGGGTCGGTGCGTCTGCGAAATACAGGACCCAGGCACCGCCAGTCCACCACGCGACCATCAGCCAGAGAAAATGCTTGATGCCCTTGCGCGCGATGCGCTGCGCGGTCCAGGGACCTGAAGCCGCCAGCATCTGCTCGCGTCGATCGCCCTCGACAAAACGCTCGATGGCGAGGAACAGATCGGTCCAGACAGTCTGCGGGCACAAATAGCCGCACCACACGCGGCCGGCGACCGCGTTCATCAGGAACAGCGTCATCGCCGCAATGATCAGGAGCCCGGTAAAGAAGTAGACTTCCTGTGGCCAGATTTCGATGAAGAAGAAATAAAATCGGCGGCCGGGAAAGTCGATCAGCACCGCCTGATCGGGCGCGTCGGGTCCGCGATGCCAGCGGACGAATGGCAGAAAATAGTAGATCGCCAGCGTGACGATCAGCACCGCCCATTTGATGCGGCGGAAGGTGCCGTGCACGCTTTGCGGATAGATCTTGCGGCGCGCCGCATAAAGCGGCGGGTCGGCCTCGGGCATGTCGTCGATCGGCGGTTGCGGCCGCTCGTTGGAAGATGCCGCAACAGCTTTCGCCTTGTCCTTGGCGCGGTGATCGATGACGAGCTCAACCATAACGGCCTACTTCTGACCTCCGCCGAGGCTGTGGACGTAGACGGCAAGTGACTTGATCGTCGTGTCGTCGAGTCGCGGAGCCCAGGCCGGCATGACGGCGCCGCGGCCGTTCATCAGCCCTTCAATAATCACGTCGCGGCTGGCGCCATAAAGCCAGATCTGGTCGGTCAGGTCGGGAGCGCCGATTTCGCGATTGCCTTTCCCGGCCTCGCCGTGACACGATGCGCAATTGTCGGCGAAGAGTTTCTTGCCCTTTGCCAGGTCAGCGCCCTTTGCAGTCGGCAAACCGGCCTGTGCCAGCACGAAATCGGCCACGGTTTCGATATCGCCGCGTGACAGAAGCTTGTCGCGGCCGAAGGCTGGCATGTTGCCCTGACGTGTCTGTTCGTCCGACGAGCGGATGCCATGGCGGATCGTGAAGGCAATATCGTCAAGCTTGCCGCCCCATAGCCAGTCGTCGTCGTTCAGATTGGGGTAACCCTTGGCCCCGCCGCCTCCGGCGCCGTGGCACGGCGCGCAATTGTCGGCGAACGCGGCGCGGCCCTGCGCGCGGGCGAAATCCAGCATCTGCTGGTCGGCAACGATCTGATCGAGAGACGCCTGCGTAATACGGCCGGCCATGGCAGCCCGCTTGGCGCGGAGCGCAGCGAGGTCTTCAGCAACGGCTGCCCGCGAGTTCCAGCCAAAGACACCCTGGGTATAGGTCGTGACCAGCGGCCACGACGGATAGACGATCCAGTAGCCGATCGACCACACGATAGTGATGTAGAATAGCCAGAGCCACCAGCGCGGCAGCGGTGTATTCAGCTCCTTGATGCCGTCCCATTCATGCCCGGTGGTTTCGGTGCCCGTGACCGTGTCGATCTCGCGCGTATGATGAGCCATGATTTCAGTCCTCTCGCAGGGGCATGCGCGCGGCGTCGTCGAACTTCTTCTTGTTCGAGGGCCAGAACGCGTAGACGACAACAGTCAGGAACACCGCCACGAAATAGACGAGGCCCCAGGTTTGCGCGAATTCGGCGAGTGTCTTGTAGGTGTCGGACATGTGCCGCCTCAGCGAATGTTGGCTTTGTTGTCGTAGAGCTTGAAGTTCACCTGGGTGCCGAGCATCTGCAGGTAGGCAATCAGAGCATCGGCTTCGGTGATCGCGCCGGGATTACCGTCGTAGTCGCGAAGCTGTGCGTTGGGATACCTCTTCTGTAGCGCGTCCGCATCCGGATGATCCGCCACCGCCTGAGCGCGGAGATCGGCGACGGCGTTCTCGATCATCTCTTTCGAATACGGAACGCCGAGCACCGCCTGCACCTTCAGGTCATCGGCGATGTGCTTGAAGTCGAGTTCGGTGCGCGCGAGCCAAGGGTAGGCCGGCATCACCGTGCCCGGGACGACCGATCTCGGCGCATTGAGATGATCCCTGTGCCATTCGTCGGAATACTTGCCGCCGACGCGTGCGAGATCCGGGCCGGTCCGCTTTGATCCCCATTGGAACGGCCGGTCATACATGCTTTCGGCCGCGAGCGAGTAATGCCCGTAGCGTTCGATCTCGTCGCGCAGCGGCCGGATCATCTGCGAGTGACAATTGTAGCAGCCCTCGCGCACGTAAATGTTGCGGCCGGCGAGTTCGAGCGGTGTATAGGGGCGCACGCCCGACACCTTTTCAATCGTGCTCTTGAGATAGAACAGCGGCACGATCTCGACGAGACCGCCGATCGAGATGACGATCAGAACGCCGATCACCAGAATGATCGAGTTCTTTTCGAAGATGGCGTGTTTCGACCAGAGAGACATGTGAGTTTACTCCGCCGGGACGAGCGCAGCGGAATCGGTCCGCTGTGCCGCTTCTTCTTCAGCAGAAGCGATGGTCATCCAGATGTTGAAAACCATGATCAAAGCGCCGGCGAGGAACAGGATGCCGCCGATGGCCCGGATCACATAGAAGGGATGCATCGCTTCGACCGTCTCGATGAAAGAATATTCGAGGAAGCCGAGACTCGTGTAGGCACGCCACATCAATCCCTGAAGGATGCCCGACACCCACATCGCCGAGATATAGAGCACGATGCCGATGGTCGAGATCCAGAAGTGCCAGTTGACGAGCTTGAGCGAGTAAAGTTCGCGCTTGTGCCAGAGCCAGGGCACCAGGCAGTAGATCGCGCCGAACGACACATATCCGACCCAGCCCAGCGCGCCGGAATGCACGTGCCCGATCGTCCAGTCAGTGTAATGCGACAGCGAATTGACCGCCTTGATCGACATGAGCGGCCCTTCGAAGGTCGACATGCCGTAGAACGCGACCGAAACGACCATCATGCGCAGCACCGGATCGGTGCGCAGCTTGTCCCACGCGCCGGACAGCGTCATCAGGCCGTTGATCATGCCGCCCCAAGACGGCATCCACAGCATGATCGAGAAGGTCATGCCGAGCGTCTGCGCCCAGTCGGGCAGGGCGGTGTAATGCAGGTGATGCGGCCCAGCCCAGATATACAGGAAGATCAGGGCCCAGAAGTGAATGATCGAAAGCCGGTAGGAATAGATCGGCCGATCCGCGCGCTTGGGAATGAAGTAGTACATGATCGCCAGGAAACCCGCGGTGAGGAAGAATCCGACCGCGTTATGGCCGTACCACCATTGCACCATCGCATCCTGCACGCCCGCCCAGACGATGTAGGATTTGGGCGAGAACAGCGAGACAGGGACTGCGGCGTTGTTGCCGAGATGCAGGACCGCAATTGTGACAATGAAGGCGATATAGAACCAGTTCGCGACATAGATGTGCGGCTCAGACCGACGCATCAGCGTGAGCAGGAAGACCATGAGGTAAACAACCCACACGATCGTCAGCCACAGGTCCGCATACCATTCGGGTTCCGCGTATTCCTTACTCTGCGTTATGCCGAGCAGATATCCGGTACCGGCAATCAGAATGAAGAAATTGTAGCCGATGACGACAAACCATGGCGCGAGCTCGCCCGCGAGTCGCGCACGGCAGGTCCGCTGCACGACATAGAAGGAGGTCGCGAGCAACACATTGCCGCCGAACGCAAAAATGACTGCTGAGGTATGGAGCGGCCGGATGCGGCCAAATGAAAGCCAGGGCAGATCGAAGTTAAGCACCGGGAATGCGAGTTCCAGTGCCGCCCAAACGCCGACCGCAAAACCCGCAACGCCCCAGAAGACGGCCGCGATGGTCGCAAACTTGACCGGCCCCATATTGTAGTTCGGCTTGCCGTCAATGGTCAGCGGTGGCCGCCCGGCCGGCCGGTTGAAATAGCGTTCGACAATTGCGAACACCGCAGCCGCGCTGCCCGCCGCGAATAGCGAAGCATGAAACGCATATTCTGGCGTATAGGCCATCGCCGCGATGAAGAACGACACGAAAGCCGTGACCGCGAAGGTGAGTGCGAGTCCACCTTCGCCAAGGCTCATCGACTTGATGGAACCGATTGTTGTTTGTGGCATGGAGACCTGCGCTGAACGTCATGATCCGATGGGCGCATGAATGGTCGCTGCGGGAATGCACGACGTTGATCAAGGTCAACCGTGCGCAGAAAAACTGCGGCCGTATTGTTGATTCACCTCAATGCGAAGGAGACGAGAAACGGCGAAATAAAAAATAGTTATTGGAGGTAGCCATGACCACTCAGTCAGACCCGCAGAGCTCCGGACTATTTCGGTCAATCGGGGAAGCGTGGAACCGGTATCGCAAGCGGCGTGCGGCCGTTGCCGAATTGCAGGCGTTGGGCAGTGCAGAGCTCGAACGAATGGTTCACGATGCTGGACTATCATTCAGCGACCTATTGGAACTCACCAAATGCTCTACTGATTCGGCTGCGCTCCTTTACCGAAGGCTTGAGCAGGCAGGCGTTGATGTTCGTTCGATTGATGCTGCGACCCTGCGTGACATGCAGCGGTGCTGCTCGTTCTGCGATAGCAAGGGGCAGTGCGCCCACGAACTCGACGATAAGCCGAAGGCCGCGAGTTGGCCCGATTATTGCCCGAACCGGCAAACTGTCGAGGCACTCGGAATCGCAAAATGTCACTGAGGTTGCAGGCCTTCACCGCCCTGGCAACGATAGCCGGGGCGGTGGCGATCGTGCCGCATGATACGGCGCAGGCGCAAAGCGTTCAGCGCGGCGTCATCATCGCCCGCACATATTGCATGAACTGTCATTCAATCGACAAGGTCAGCCCCAGTCCGCTGAAGGACGCGCCGCCGTTTCGGGACTTACACAAGAGGTATCCGGTAGAGGTGCTGCAAGAATCGCTAGCCGAGGGAATCGTGACGGGCCATCCAAGCATGCCCGAATTCCGGTTCGATACTGATCAGATCGGCGACTTCATCGCGTTCTTGAAATCGTTGCGTTGACACTGCTGCAGTAATGCAAAATGCGAGGAGCGGCCGCATGACCGCTCCTCGCATTTCGCTTTTTCAGAGCCGCTCGACCGAGACAACCCGGTAGGTGTGAGTTGCATCCGCTTCCCGCACAGAAACATATTCGCCGACCTCGAAGCGCTCCTGTTCGAAATGATATCCCGCCTCGTCGTCTTCGTCGCCGCGGATATCGTACCGGAATGCCCAGCTCCCGCCGGGACGATGCACCAGATGCCCGATGTCGTCATCCTCGCCCGAACGAAAGCGCACGACCCGGCATGCATCCCGATGTGCTTTCCAGGTTTCCGCATCGAATCGATAATCCTGATCGAGCGGGGCGACGATGATGTAGCCACGACTGGCGCTGCCGGCAGGATGCCCTTTCTCGCGCGCGAGTTCCAACCGGATTTTCCGGAAGGACCGCGGCAAGGTCACACTTTGAGAGGTCACGGCCGCCTCCGCTGTCAGGAGTCCAGATTGATAAGAGCCTGCCGGTTGCGCAGGATCATCCGCCGCGAGGTTGCAAGCTCAATTGCAGCGGTTTGCTGGAACTGAGTGAGGGTCCGCGACACGGTTTCAATCGTCAATCCCAGATAGTCGGCGATATCCTGACGCGACATTGGAAGTTCCACGGCCTCACCATTGTATCTGTTCGAGATGTCGATCAGGAACGATGCGACGCGCTCTTGGGCCGTCTTGACCAGCAGCATCGCGTGCCGTCGCGCTTGCTCCAGCTCATGCGCGGTATGCGCCCACAACCGGTTCGAGACATCAGCGTCCTTGGCGGCTGCCGCCATCAAGGCCGACCGCCGCACAACTGCGATCGTGGCGGCCGACACCGCCTCGGCGGATGAGGCGTGATGTGAACCGAGCTCCATTCCGAACACATCGCCCGGGAAATAGAAAGCTTCGATCTGGCGCCGGCCATCCTGCAAAATTTTGTAAACCCGAACGGTACCGGTCAGCACCTTGTAGACGTAATCGGCGGGCTCGTGCTCGCCGTAGATCTCGACGTCTTTGGCAAAGGACATCCGTGCTCCGGCCAGTTCGACCGAACCGAACAGAGTTTGGGCGGATTGGTCGGGCGCGTAAGGATACAGGGGAGCGCGATTGACACTCTGCGATCGGGTGGCTGCTTCGATATGCATAGCGTGCTCTCCTCGGATCAAGATGGTTTCTTGTTACGAGGCGCGCGCGCTGGCGAAAATTCGGATATTCCACCTAAGGGGATTCCCGTAGGCGGTTCGGGTAATGGCTCTCGCCGGATTTCCTATGTCATTGTAAGTCATGGACAATTGGTTCGGCATGATGGCTGGCAAATTGCGGACAGGGCTTGCCTATGGGTGTGCGGCGGCGCTTGTCACCGGGGTTCTGATGGCCCGCGTCGCAATCTTTCCGCAGGTCGAGGGCGGGTCCGTCTACCTCTTCCTGTTGCCGGTTGTGCTCGTCATCAGCGCGATATGCGGACCGTGGCCCGCCACGATCGCGACCGGGCTGATTGTCACGACCGAGTTGTGGTTTTCTCAGCGAACCTCCGGGACCGAAATCGTCGATGCATTTGCGTTTCTTGCAATTGGACTCGGCCTTGCCTGGCTCGGCGGCAGGGTGCAGCGCGCGCGGCAGGCCGTGGAGGCGACCAATCGCGATCTGGTGGCCCGAGAGGCGCATCTGAAATCGATTCTGGAAACCATTCCGGACGCGATGGTCGTGATCGACTCGAAGGGGCGGATACAATCCTTCAGCGTGGCCGCCGAGCGATTATTCGGCCACAAGGCGGCCGACGTGCTCGGCCGGAATGTGAGCATTCTGATGCCGTCGCCGTATCGCGAAAGTCATGATGGTTATATCGAGCGCTATCTGCGGACAGGAGAGCGGAAAATCATTGGTGTCGGCCGGGTCGTTGTCGGCGAGCGGAAGGATGGATCGACTTTCCCGATGGAGCTTGCGGTCGGGGAGATGAAGTCGAACGACAAGCTGTTCTTCACCGGGTTCATCCGTGATCTCACCGAGCGGCAAAAAACCGAAGGCCGGTTGCAGGAATTGCAGGCTGAGTTGATCCATATGTCGCGTTTGACGGCGATGGGCGAAATGGCTTCGACGCTGGCGCATGAGCTCAATCAGCCGCTGTCGGCGATCTCCAATTATCTCAGCGGGGCACGCCGGGTTCTTGACGCGAAGTCTCAGAACGCGCTCACGCTGGTGTCGGAGGCTCTCGACAAGGCGAGCGATCAATCGATCCGCGCCGGCCAGATCATTTCGCGACTTCGCAATTTCGTTGCACGCGGAGAGGCCGAGCGAAAGGTTGAAAGTCTGTCGAAATTGCTGGAGGAGGCCAGTGCCTTGGCACTGGTCGGCGCCAAGGATCAGGGCGTCAAAGTCCGGTTCGATCTCGATACAAGTAATGACCTCGTATTCGTGGATAAGGTGCAGGTTCAGCAGGTCGTGCTGAATCTGATCCGCAACGCCATCGAAGCCATGGCGGAGTGCGCGACGCGGCAACTTGTGATTTCGTCGGCCGCCCATCCCGACCGGATGGTGCGGGTCAGCGTTTCCGATACCGGATCCGGTCTCTCGGCTGATATTCTGCCGCAGTTGTTCCAGCCCTTTGTCACCACAAAGAAGCATGGGATGGGTGTCGGTCTCTCGATCTCCAAGACGATTATCGAGGCGCATGGCGGCCGGCTGTGGGCGGAACCCAATCCGGAGGGGGGCACGATTTTTCATTTGACCCTCAAACTCGCTGGCAATGAGGTCATTCGCGATGTCTGAGACAAATCTTGTTCACGTCATTGATGACGATGAGGCCGTCCGCGATTCTTTGTCGTTTCTGCTTCGTGCGGCCGATTTCAACGTGGTGGTTCATCAATCGGCGACGCATTTCCTGAAGACATTGAAGCGCGATATCGATGGTTGCGTGATCACCGACGTGCGGATGCCGGACATGAGCGGGCTCGATCTTCTCAGAGAACTTCGCAGCCGCTCCTGCATGGTGCCGGTGATCGTGATGACCGGGCACGGCGATATTCAACTGGCCGTCGAAGCCATGAAGTCCGGTGCGATCGATTTCCTGGAAAAGCCGTTCGACGATGAACGGGTGCTTGCGGCCGTCCGGTCGGCGCTTGAGGCGAAACGGGCCCAGGACGAGCGCTTTGGACGTCGTCATGAGATCGAAGAGCGGCTGGCGAGCCTGTCGCAACGCGAGCGGCAGGTTCTGGACGGGCTTGTTGCCGGATTGCCCAACAAAACCATTGCGCACGATCTGGGCATCAGCCCCCGGACCGTCGAGGTTTATAGAGCCAATGTGATGACCAAGATGCAGGCGGGAAGCCTGTCCGAACTCGTGCGCATGGTGCTGCTGGTTCAACCCGCCTGACACCCATCTTCGAACCAACGATTCAGCGGCCGGCGGACGGATCGCTTGATCTTAATCAAGGCCGGATCAGACAAACCGGTCACTTTTTACTAATGAATCAGGAATTGCCGCCGCTAAGGCTTTGCCCGCGCTGCAAGATTACGATGCAGGCCGAGCGTTCAGACGCTTCGTCCGGCTACGATACCTTTACATGTCTTCGCTGCGACCTGGTCCTATCATACCGGCGGCCGCAGGCCTTTCCGGATTCGGGAAGGCCCGAGAGGGGACGCTCCTGACCGCAGGCGGAGATGGTGAGAGTCCCCTCGGCGGGTCAGCGCAAAAGGCGGTCTGCACCCTTACGGCCGAAGTCAGTGGCGATCACGCCGCCGGGGTCCGAAGAGCTTCGGCCGGCTCATGTTCCGTACTTTTCGTTGAGCGCCGCCGGTGGATCGCCGGCCCACGCGGCCGCGATCAGTCTGCGGATTGCGTCACGTTCGATCGGCCGCGGATTCCAGTAGGGATTTTGAACGGCAAGATCGGCAGCGCGGTCGATCCCGCTCTCCGGCATGCCGAGCGATTTGAGGCTTTGCGGACTTCCAAGCTTCTTTGACAACGCGACGAGTGCCGATGTGCCGTCTGCGTTGCCGAGCGCGCGCGCGACCGTCCGGTCGGCTTCGGGTGCGGCCTTTGCATTATAGGCCATCGCATAGGGCAGGATGACGGTGTGGGTGTCGGCGTGCGGCAGGTCGAAAGCGCCGCCGATGACATGACACAGCTTGTGATGCAGCGCCATGCCGACCGATCCAAGACACACGCCGCAGAGCCAGGCGCCGTAGAGCGCTTCGGCGCGTGCTTCGCGAGCATTCGGGTCCTCTACGATCGCAGGCAAGGCGCGTCCCATCGCAGAAATCGCCTGCTCCGCCATCATCGAAATCACCGGATTGCGATCTTCCGCGTAGAGCGCCTCAACCGCATGGGCGATTGCATTCGTGCCGGAGGTGACCGTTAGGCGCTGCGGCAGGCTGAGTGTGAAGTCGACGTCATAGATGACGATCTCCGGAAGCACCTTGAGTGTCCGTTGCGTGACCTTCACGCCGTCCTTGGTCTCGCCGATGATCGGCGTAACCTCGGATCCGGCATAGGTCGTCGGGACCGCAATCTGGGTGAGGTCGGTGCGCAGAGCGATGGCCTTGCCAAGACCGGTGGACGATCCGCCGCCGAACGACACAGTGCAGTCGGCCTTGCATTCCTGGACTTTGCTCAGGGCACGTTCGGTCACATCGGTGGGCGTATGCATGGCAGCTTGCGTGAACGTGCCGGCCGCAAGCGAACCGAGCGATGCTGCGATCTCGCCGAGGACATCCGCTTGCTCCGGCGTGCTGAGAAGCAGCGCGCGGCGGCAGCCAGCGCGTTCAATTTCGGACTTCAGCCTGGCGATGGTCCCGCTGCCAAAAATCACGCGGGACGGAAGAGCGTTGTAGACGAAAGGCTGCATGCCTCTTTTTCCTCCGAGGGACCACGATCTGTCCCCCAAGTTTGCTGTTTAGTCAAAATTTTGCTGTCCCCCGGTTGACCGGCAAAATTCGCATGATGCTGGCCTGAGATTTCAGTGTGCCTTTCGCTGCAATGTGCGGCGCCAAACTGCCGACTCACGTAAGAATGACCATCGTACCGCGTCATCGGGCACACGGAGAGGTTGTGAATGACGGTGACCACAATGAGCAAGCCAATGGACGAGGCGCGCCGCTGGCGGACGGTCGCTGCGGCCTCGATCGGCAACGCGCTCGAATGGTTTGACTTCATTATTTATGGTTTCTTCGCCCTCACGATGGCGAAGTTGTTTTTTCCTACCGGTAATGAAACGGTTTCGTTGCTGCTTGCGCTCGCAACCTTCGGCGTGCCCTTTTTCATGCGCCCGCTCGGAGCCATCGTTATCGGCAATTATGCGGATCGACATGGCCGGAAGGCGGCTTTCACGCTGACGATTGTCCTGATGATGATCGGCACTGCGATCATCGCGGTGTCGCCGACTTACGCTACAGCTGGCGTTTTTGCGCCGCTTCTGATCTTGTTTGCGCGGCTTGTGCAGGGCTTCTCGGCCGGTGGCGAATTCGGCAGTGCAACCGCTTTCCTCGCCGAGCAAAATCCGCAGCGGCGCGGCTTTTATGCGAGCTGGCAGTTCGCGAGCCAGGGATTGACGACAGTTTTTGCCACAGCAATCGGTGTCGGTCTGGCCGCGTCGCTGACCTCTGCCCAGATGGAAAGCTGGGGATGGCGCGTTCCGTTTTTCATAGGCCTGCTGATCGGGCCGGTTGCATGGTACATCCGGAGAAATCTCGACGAGACCATGGAATTCAAATCCATGCAGATCAGCGACTCGCCGTTGAAGGACGCATTCTTCGACGGCAGGAAACGGTTGCTGGTTTCGCTCGGGGTGGTCGCATTGTGTACTGTGTCGATGTATACGATCGTGCTCTTCATGCCGACCTACGCGACGCGGCAGTTCGGACTGACGACATCGGTCGGATTCCTTGGCGGCATGCTGGTCGGTGCGATCCAACTGGTGCTGATACCAATATTCGGCGCGATGTCGGATCGCTACGGCCGTCTGTATATTTGCCTGCTCTCGGCGGCGGCGATGTCGGCGCTGTTTTATCCGATGTTTGCGTGGCTTGCTGACTCGCCGACGCTTCAGACGCTGTTGATCGTTCAGGGCACTTTCGGCGTCTTGATGGCGGGGTATATGGGACCGCTCGGTGCCTTGATGGCTGAGTTGTTTCCCGCGCGTATGCGCACAACCGGGCTGTCGATCAGCTATGCTTTCGGGGTTGCCATTTTCGGCGGACTGGCACCGCTGATCAGCACGTGGCTCATCGCAACGACAGGAAGCAAGCTTGCGCCGGCCTTCTATTTGATCGTTGCGGGCCTTATCAGTCTGGTTGCGCTCGTGTCGGCCCGCCGGATGGGGACTCGCTAGCCGCGTTCAGCGATCCGGCACCCCACGCCGTGGCTAGGTTAACCGAATTGCTGCCCAGATGGTTAACCAAACGCGACCTCGGCAAAGTCGGGACGTCGATCGCTGCATTCGACGATAACCCTCTGTTTTCCGACTTTCTCTACTGTTGCGAAACCTGTCGCGGAGCCGCGCATTTACCGCTCTGAAAGCGCGGTTCCTTAACGGATTCATCGAATAATGCGGGCGACGTCACCCGGGCAAGCTGTCCGATCGGAAACCTGTCTATGAGGCTCGCGGCAGCCATATCGCGCCTTGTCGACCGCGTGAACGGGTCGGTGCCCGATCCTGCCTTGCATTTCGAACTCGTTCGCGCGTTGTACGGCGCAACGAGCACGGCCAAGCCTCTGTTCATTGCAACCGCCGCCGCTGTTGCAGTGACCGCCATCGCGGCAATGCTCAGTGGCGATCTTGTGTTTGCAGTTATCGCCGCCGGATTCGTGCTGATCGGAGTGGCGCGCAGCATGGCGGCCAGCTTCTATCATCAGGTCGAACACGATCCCGAGGACATCTCCGCGTTGAAGCGCTGGGAGCTGGTTGCGCTACTGGGCGCGTGGGCATTCTCGGCGATGGTCGGCGTTGCAGGTGCCTACGCCGTGACGTTCCATCCCGGAACCGACGTCGAGATTCTCGTTGGCTGTTGCACCATTGGTTACATTGCCGGCGTTTCATCGCGCAATGCCAGCCGCCCGCTGATCACGATCGGCCAGGTCAGCTTCACCTGCGTGCCCTTCACGCTCGCGTTGCTGCTGCGAGCCGACGTTGCACATCTGGTTTTGGCGGTCTTCATCGGCGCTCTTTACGTCGGCACGATCGTGATCTGCCGCAGCGTGTTCGACAATCTGGTGTCGCGCCATCAGGCGTTTCGCCGGATCGAGACCCTTGCTCAGCGCGACGCGCTCACCGGCCTTTGGAATCGCGCGGCGTTCCTCGGCCTGCTTGAAGCGCAGTTTTCGGCCCCCAAGCGAGTCGAGCTCGCGCTCGTCGCCATCGATCTCGATCGCTTCAAGGACATCAACGACACGCTGGGGCATCCGGTCGGCGACGCCGTTCTGAGGGAGGCGGCGGACCGAATCCGCTCGGCTTTGCGTCCAGGTGATGAGGTTTCCCGAGTCGGCGGCGACGAGTTTCTCGTGATGCTGACCGGCGCGCGGGCGCGCGACATGGGCGCAATTTCGCGAGGCATTCTCAGTAAGTTCTCCGATCCGTTTGCGATCGAGCTGACGCGCAGCATTTGCGGAGCCAGCATCGGCTGTGCCCTTGCGCAGCACGATTCCTCGATGGATGCGTTGCTGCGAAACGCAGATCTTGCACTCTATGAAGCCAAGAAGCGGGGGCGGGGCCAGATTGTCGAATACTCCGCCGAATTGTCGCGGGAGTATGAAAGCCGCGTCGCCCTCGAGCACGACCTTCAGCGCGCGCTCTCAAGGGGAGAGCTTGATGTCGTTTATCAACCGATTGTCGACCCAAGGTCCGGCCGTGCCATCGCTTGCGAGGCGCTGTTGCGGTGGAATCATCCCGAGCTCGGTCCGATTGCACCCGACGTCTTTATCCCGATTGCGGAAGCGACCGGTGTGATCAGTTCGATCGGGTCATGGGTCTTGACGAAGGCCTGTGTTGAGGCGACGCATTGGAGTTCCGACGTCAAGGTGTCGGTGAATCTTTCACCAGTTCAGTTCCGCCACGGACGAGAGATCGTAGACCGCGTGGCGACTGCGCTTGCGGAGTCCGGTCTGTCGCCAAGTCGCCTCGACCTCGAGATCACGGAGTCCGTTTTCATCGACGACAATGCGGCGACCCTTGGCATACTCCAGGAACTTCGCGCCATGAAGATCGGGATTTCTCTCGACGACTTCGGGACCGGGTTCGCTTCACTCGCCTATTTGAACGATTTTCCGTTTTCCAAGATCAAGATCGATAGGAAGTTCGCTCAGAAGGTCGATGAATCGCCGCGCACATCTGCGATCGTCAATGGCACCGCGCAGATCGCTCGTGAGCTTCGCATGGAGTGCATCGCCGAGGGCGTGGAAACCGAAGTTCAGCTTGAGCGCCTGCGCAGCTTCGGGATCAACGCGATCCAGGGCTATCTGTTCAGCAGGCCGTTGACGGCGCGGCAGATCCGCAGACTGATCAGGGAGCCGATCTTTCCTGCAACGCAGAAAGCTGCGGCGCTTGTATCGGATCAGCACGCGCCGCAGCGTCGCAAGGTCGCGTCCTGATGCGACGCGACGTCCGTGGGCAATGTTCTAATTGACGTTAAGCAGCCGCTCCAGCACCGCCATGCGCATGAATTTCGAGAGGCGGACCTGCTCGAAATATTTCGCGTTCGGCAATGCATCGCAGGACGGGTCGATTTCGTCGAAGCGCGGCAGCGGATGATAGAGCAGGGCCTTCGAGCCGAGCCGTTCGATTTTCTCCGCTGTGACCGCATAGTGTTTGGGCGTGAAGTGCGGCGAGACATATCCTGAGGCCGGTGGTTCGCCGATCGCCGACATGTCATAGGGCGCCATCATGACCGCATCGCATTCGACGAGCGCGGTATCAATGTCACCGACGACGCGGAGCCGGATCTGAAATTCGGCCAGCGCGGATTCGATATCCTCCGGGATCTGGTAGTGTGGGGGTGGGCAGAACACGACCTCCCGCGGCCCCTCAAAACGCAGCAGCTGGATCAATGAGCGCACCACCCGGCCGCGCGGATCGCCGCCGAATGCGATGCTCTTGCCCCGCAGACTTCCGAGTCCGCGTCGCATGGCATGAATGTCGATCAGCGCCTGGCTCGGGTGCTCGTTCCATCCGTCGCCGGCATTGATGACCGGGACCACAGCCGTTGCGGCCATCCGCGCGGCCGCCGAGCACTCGTGATGCCGCACCACGATGGCATCGGCAAGGCGCGACACGACGGCGGCACAGTCTTCGAGCGACTCGCCGATGCTGGCGTTCGTGCGCGAAGCCGACATGTCTTCCATGCCGATGCAGTGAGCGCCGAGAGCGACGGCGGCTGCTTCGAACCCGAGCCGTGTTCTTGTGCTGGACTGGAAAAACAGCAGCGCGACTGTGCGGCCGAACAATTGCTGGCGCGGCGCAAGACCGGCCTCGAAGTCGTCTGCCGCCTGACAAAAGTCATCGACATCGTCGATGGTGAGATCTCGCGCGCTCAGAAGGTGCCGAAGCCGGCCAGAACGCGACCGTTCACGCGGGCTCTGATGAAGAGCCGGCGACGCAACTGACAGATACGCCATTTCGCTACTGCCCCACCGCATTTGAGGTAATGAATTGTTAACCTGAATGCTTTGGGTTGTAAATTTGCGCAGCAGCATTGGCACGTTGGGGGCATGTGAATTGGAACGCCCGTACAACAACGGGGCGCTGCTTATTTTCTCTGACTTCGCAGGGAGTTACGCGCGACGCGGTGTGCAGAGTGCGTCACGTAACGTGCTTTGAGAATTAACCAAAGCTTCAAACTTCGTTAGCGATTTCGTGAGGCGAGCGTCCCTCCTCCCAATGCTCGGCACCATGACATGGTGCGTGAAGGTATTTGAATAATAATCGTGAGCATCTTGGCGCCGCGATAAGCCTGCCCGCAATCCAAATTAACCCTGGCCGAGGTAGTACGCGGTTCTGAACCCGCCCCAGTGCCGGCCGTGCACGCGGATCGGAGCATCGACTTCCTGCATCATGATGGTGGTACCGTCGCCCATATCTCTCAGGTAGGTCTGGATCAGGAAAGGCCTTGTGCTGCGCCCCGCGGACAACCCGGCGCGGTCGTCAAATATCCGGCGATTGCGCGAATGCTTCGCGTTCCACACCGGATCGCCAGGCCGCTGAGGTCTGGAATAGATCGCATTGTGGACCGGGAGATAACCATTGCGGTCGACCGCCGCACAGAAAACCATACGCGAGTCACTGGCATGCAATGGCTCCTGAATCGACGGCAGAACCGTATCCATCCAATCGACAAAACGGGTGCGATATTGTTGCGGATCGATTCCCTCGATCGGCACATAAGTGTTGTCGAACAGAGCGTCCTGGGTGATGACGCCGCGCGTCACTGCGTCTTCGAACAGAGCAGAAATAGTCTCCGCTGCTGTCATGGCGCGCGCAATGAAGACTTCGTTGTCGTTGCGGATCGCCTGCAATTTGGCGGCGAGGGCGGCGGCCGGCGCGCGGTCAAGAGCCTCGAAGGCGAAGTGAAGGCCGAGCGAAGACCGGGCGACCAGGCGAGCCTTTGCGACGCCGATCGTATCCAGTTCGACATCGGCAAGCTCGCCGATGGCGAGCGCATCGGCATCCGCCAAGCGCACCAGCATGCCGCCGCTCGACAGATCGGCCGTCTTGCCGGACCATGTCCGGCCACCGCGATGCAGAGTGACAGCCAGCTCGCACGGCAGGCGGTCATGCTGGCGCCGGTCGCCAAACTCGGTATTGCGCAGGAAGATGACGCAGCGCGTTCTCAAACGTTCGGACAGATCAAGCACTGCCTTGCCGGACGCGTCGACCTTGCCGGCCTGGTCGCTGGCGCTGCGGGCTGCATGTTCGATCTCGGTCGCGCCGTTCGCCACCGCGGAAATGAAGGCGGAGGTTTCGCTGGCATCGCGCGACAGACCATTGGTCGTGACTACCTGCTGATCCGTCGCGGTTGCAATCGCCGCGAACAGAGGGCGCACCGCACCGATCGCTTCGGCAATCCGATGGACGCTCGCGATCAGCGCATTGGCGTCGTTTTGCAGCGCAGCGATTTTGCGCTTGATGTCATCGGTTGCGGCTTGCGTCTGCACCGATAATGACTTGACCTCAGCCGCGACAACGGAAAAGCCGCGTCCGGCGTCGCCGGCCCGGGCTGCTTCGATCGTGGCATTGAGCGCCAGCAGGTTGGTTTTCTTCGCAATCGACGCAATCAGGTTGACGATGGTGCCGATATCGCCGGACGATGACTTGAGGCCGTCGATCTTGGCCGAGGCAGCCTCGGTGGCCGACGCCGCATCCGAGGCCAGGTTGTCCGCTTCACGAACCCTGAGGCCTATTTCTGCGGTAGACTGCGCGAGCTCTTCGGCTGCGGAGGCAAAGTTCGCAGCGATGCGCATCGCATCGAGGGATTGCGCGGCAAGCGCCGCAGTCTGATCGCAGATGGCGGCCGACGCTTCGGTCGAAGCCCTCGCGCCATGAAACAGGGTTTCCGCCGCGCGCTCCACGGCGCGGATCATGCCGGCGAAATCGGCTTCGAGCAGATCGATCGTATCAAGAATGGCGGAGTGCGCCGGCGGATCGAGCGGCGGCGAAGCGGTCAGCGTAACGGCGCGGTCGTCTGTCAGAGACAAGTCATTCCCCAGCCAATGCCCTGTCCGAATCGGCTCAAGTATAAGCGGCCTGCGGTTGTATAAACAGAAGATGGGCGTCGCACGGCCAGCGGATATTGCGGGAAAACGGGGCTCGGCTTGACAGTTTGACGCGGCTCGACGCTTTTCGATGACTGACCGTCCTTGCGTGCCGCTTGGTATCGGCCGACAACAACAAGCAACGCATGATCGAGGAGAGACAATGAAACTTCCGCTCACCGGAGGCTGCCAGTGCGGTGCGTTGCGCTATGAAATTCGCGCCGAGCCGCTGACCGTTTATGTCTGCCATTGCACCGAATGCCAGCGGCAGTCGGGCGCAGCGTTCGGCATGTCGGTGATGGTGCCGCGTGCATCGCTGGTTTACGTCAAGGGTACGCCGCGGCGCTGGAAACGGGTCGCAGACAGCGGCCGCACCATCGAGAGTGACATGTGCGAGACGTGCGGCGTGCGTCCGGTCAATCACCCGGCGGCGAACGACAAGGTGTCGATCGTCAAGCCCGGAACGCTGGACGATACCCGCTGGCTGCATCCGGTCGGGCATATCTGGACGAAGAGTGCGCAGCCCTGGGTGAGCATTCCAGAAGACAGCGTGATCCATGAGCGCCATCCGGCGGATGTCAGCGGACTGATCGCGGCGTGGACTGCATATCGCCAATCGATGCGGGATTGACGATTGCGTCATTGCGAGCGCAGCGAGGCAATCCGAAAATCCCCCCAACACAATCCCTTATGTGGTGTTGCCGAGTTCCTGATGATTTGTTTTGTCATGATTTGTTTTGTCCTGCGCCGGCTTCGCTGCGCAGTTCTCGCTATGACGATGCAATGCAAAGCTCCGCCGGCCCTGTTGTTGTGACGGCGCGGGCGCGCCCTTCAGTCCCACCTCACATTCCAGCCCTTGCGAAACGCAAGGGCGCGCGGAACGCCGGGCTTTCAGCGAAAGCCCATGGCCTCATGCGCAACGTGGTAAAGCGCATGAGCAAAAGTCACCACGGACCGCCGGTCCACCCGGCGTTCCGCGCGCGGTGTTTGAGGCTTGCTCTGCGACAACCCCGGAGGACAGACGCCCTGGCACGGGCGGCCAACTTGGTATCCTCCGCTGGTGACCCACGGTCGGTGAGCCGGATCATCGCAGCTTGGGCCTCCGTGCGGCGCGCCACGTCTTGCGCGCGCACACGGCCACCGCATCCCGCCCCGCGTCTCGCGACGCTCATGAAACGCCCCTTGCCCGGGGCGGGACAGG
>JBMOOQ010000043.1:0-48067 GCA_049324435.1 Pseudomonadota bacterium | reverse complement strand
AGGCCAGAACCGTCGACGCCCTCTGGGACCTCATCGGCCGCTCACTCAACCTCTTCACCCCGGAAGAATGCGCCAACTACATGCGCCATTGCGGATACAATCCGCTTTGATCGCAACATGCTCTAATAAGCTGGCGGGACACATTTCCTGTGATCGAGACCTCGCCTACGATCATGCAGGCGGCCGCGGATCTCGCGACCGATCATCGGATGGAAATCTGGGACGCGGTGATCCTGTCCGCCGCGTCGGAAGCAAATTGCCGGCTGCTGCTGTCCGAAGACTTGCAGGACGGCTTCACCTGGGGCGGCGTGACAGTTGCCGATCCGTTTTCATCGACGCCGCACGCGCTGCTGAGCGCGCTGCTCGGACAACAGCCGGATTGACGGAAAAGAAAAAGAGCGCGCGTCCCGGCGACGCGCGCTCCTCACACAGACCCGGCACTGTGCAATCTCAGTCTGTCCAAACCTCACTTGGACTTGGTCCGCTCGTCGCGGATCGCTTCTTCATGGTACCACGCGCTGCCGCACGATGCTTTGGCGACGCGCACGGGTTCACACCGGTCCAGCAGATCGTCCTGCCGGCTCGCGGCCGCAAACCGGCCGCGCAGCGGGAAGGCGATGATCTCGGCGGACCCGAAATTCTGGGCGCTCATCGGTTCGGTCCTTCTGCTCGTTGTACCGTCAATGCGATTCAATCGGCTGGAGTTCAATATAGCTCTGCTGCCCGCGAATTGCTCCGAATGCCTCACATAAAATCAGCGCATGCATACAATATGTGCATTTTCCGATTTGCCGCTTTGCCCGCCAATCGCGCGCTGCACACAAAGTGCTGTGCCGCAGCAACTGCCCTACAAGAGGGCGCTGCCGCCCGGTTTGGCACATAAAATGCTTCGAGCGACGCATTGCCGGCAGCCGGGCGCGAGCCGGCACCCGATCCCGCGTCGGGCCTTCTTTCCGCGTCGACAGATCAAGAGAGACTGAAGAGAGTCCAATGCCAAAGTTCAAGCTCGAGTATATTTGGCTCGACGGTTACACGCCGGTTCCGAACCTGCGCGGCAAGACCCAGATCAAGGAATTCGACGTTTTCCCCTCACTCGAACAGCTTCCGCTCTGGGGCTTCGACGGCTCCTCGACGATGCAGGCCGAAGGCCATTCGTCGGACTGCGTGCTGAAGCCGGTCGCCATCTATCCCGACGCCGCGCGCAAGAACGGCGCGCTGGTGATGTGCGAGGTGATGATGCCGGACGGCGTTACCCCGCATCCGTCGAACAAGCGCGCTACCATTCTCGACGATCCGGACGCCTGGTTCGGCTTCGAACAGGAATACTTTTTCTACAAGGACGGCCGCCCGCTCGGCTTCCCGGCCGAAGGCTATCCGGCGCCGCAGGGCCCGTATTACACCGGCGTCGGCTACAAGAATGTCGGCTCGATCGCGCGTCAGATCGTGGAGGAGCATCTGGAGCTTTGTCTCGCCGCCGGCATCAACCACGAAGGCATCAATGCCGAGGTGGCGAAGGGCCAATGGGAGTTCCAGATCTTCGGCAAGGGCTCGCGCACTGCGGCGGACCAGATGTGGATCGCCCGCTATCTGATGATGCGGCTGTGCGAAAAATACGGCATCGACATCGAATGGCACTGCAAGCCGCTCGGCGACACCGACTGGAACGGCTCCGGCATGCATTCGAATTTCTCGACCAAGTACATGCGCGAGGTCGGCGGCAAGGACTATTTCGAAGCGCTGATGAAGCAGTTCGAAAAGAACCTGCAGGCCCATATCGACGTCTACGGGCCGGACAACCACATGCGCCTGACCGGCAAGCACGAGACCGCGCCGTGGAACAAGTTTTCCTACGGCGTGGCCGATCGCGGTGCATCGATCCGCGTGCCGCACTCCTTCGTCAATAACGGCTACCGGGGCTATCTGGAAGACCGCCGTCCGAATTCGCAGGGCGACCCCTATCAGATCGCTTCGCAGATCCTGAAAACGATCTCCGAAGTGCCGACCGGCGCAAAGGCCGCGGCGGCCTGACATCGCGCGGAGGCGCGGTCGAACACCGTGCCGCCGCTACGGTCCCGGCTTCGGTCCTGATGTCAGCAGGACCGATGTCACGCGGGGGAGGCACTTGGTCGTCCCTCCCCCGCTTTATTTTGCCGTTTTGCTTTACCTGCGGATCACAGCGCCAGCGGTTTCAATCCGCGCTCGATCTCGGCGCGCCGCTTTTCCAGAAAGGGCGGCAGCGCGAGCGTCTCGCCAAGCTTGTCTAGCGGCTCATCCGCGGTAAATCCGGGGCCGTCGGTCGCGATCTCGAACAGGATGCCGTTCGGTTCGCGGAAATACAGCGACTCGAAATAGTAGCGGTTGACCTTGCCGCTGTTGGGCACGCGCAGCTTGAGCAAACGCTCGGCCCATGCGTCATACTCGGCGCGGTCCGGGGTACGGAACGCGACGTGATGCACCCCGCCCGCGCCAGGCTGCGCCGGCGGAAGTTTCGGGCGCACCGCAACGTGCAGCTCCGCCGTAGGGCCGCCCTCTCCCATTTCGTAGACATGCACGATGTCGCTATCCGAATCCGGGACCGGATAGTCGCGGACGTGGCGCATCAGCATCAGCTCGCGCAGCACGATATCGGTATGGGTGCGGTCCGGCACCGACATGGTGATCGGGCCTAAGCCCCGGATCTGATGCTGCGCAGGCACCGGACTCTTCGCCCAGGGATGCGCCTCGCCTGCCCCGCCATCGTCAATCAGGCTGAGCCGCTGGCCTTCCAGATCCTCGAAATCGAGCGTGAAGCGGCCGTCGCGCTCTGTGATCTCGCCAACCTTCACGCCGGCCTCGCTGAGATGACGATGCCACCATTGCAGCGTGTCGTGGCCCGCGACCCGCAAACCGGTCCGCGTGATCGCACGATTGCCGCGCCGCTCGGGGCCGGTGCGAAAATCGAAAAAGGTGAGATCGCTGCCTGGGGACGCGATCCCGTCGCCATAGAACAGGTGATAGGCCGAGACGTCGTCCTGGTTCACCGTCTTCTTGATCAGCCGCAGTCCCATCACCTGCGTATAGAAGCGCAGATTGCCCGGCGCGTTCGCCGAAACCGCGGTGAGATGATGGATACCGGTGAGCTGCATGACATGGTTCCGCGAGCCGGCGCGCCGTCCCTCGCGGCCGGCCCCAGCTATTGTACATAAGCGGGTCGTCCCAAAAGGAAAGTCCCTCGCCACGGCCGGCTGGGTCCGGCTGTTGCGTTGACTTGGAGCGCGGCAGGCTGTCCCATCGCCAGAGTCGGAGACTTCATCATGTCACTCAAGGGCAAGACCCTGTTTATCACCGGCGCCTCGCGCGGCATCGGCCTTGCGATCGCGCTGCGAGCGGCCCGCGACGGCGCCAATATCGCGATCGCCGCCAAGACCGATCAGCCGCATCCGAAGCTGCCCGGCACGATTCACACCGCGGCGGACGCGGTCGTGAAGGCCGGGGGCAAGGCCTTGCCGCTGGTGGTGGATGTGCGCGACGAGGATCAGGTCAGGACGGCGCTGGCACGCACCGCCGAGACCTTCGGCGGCATCGATATCGTGGTGAACAATGCCAGCGCCGTGCAGGTAACGGACGTCGAACACACCGATATGAAGCGCTACGACCTGATGAACGGGATCAATGCGCGCGGCACCTTCATGGTGTCGAAATTCGCCATCCCCTATCTGGAGAAGGCTGCCAACCCGCACATCCTGATGAACTCGCCGCCGCTCGACATGAAGGAGAAATGGTTCGCACCGCACACTGCCTATTCGATGGCGAAGTTCGGCATGAGCATGGTCGTGCTGGGGCTTGCCGGCGAGCTGCGGCCCAAAGGCATTGCGGTCAACGCGCTGTGGCCGCGCGCCACGATTGCGACCAGCGCGATCCAGAATCTGCTCGGCGGCGATCAGGTGATGCGAATGTCGCGCAAGCCCGAGATCATGGCCGATGCCGCCTACGCAATCTTCAACAAGAAGGCGGCGTACTTCACCGGACATTTCCTGATCGACGACACATTCCTCTATGGCGAGGGCGTGCGCGATTTCGAACACTACCGGGTCGATCCGAGCATGCCGCTGGCAGAGGTGTTCTTCACCCCGAGCGAACCGCCGCCGCCACCGGGCGTTGTCATTGACGCAAGGCGCGATATCCGTGACCTTGAGGCTTCACGTGCAAAGTCCTGAAAGTATCCGCATCCGCATGACAACCCTGCTCATCAGCCATCCCGCCTGCCTCAACCATCTGACGCCGCCCGGCCACCCCGAGCGGCCGGACCGGCTGCGGGCGATCGACCGCGCGCTGGAGAACGAGAAGTTCGCCAACCTCGCGCGCGAGCAGGCGCCGATGGCCGATATCGAGACCGTCGCACTGGCGCATCCGCGGGAGTATGTCGAGGCGATCCGCGAAGCTGCGCCGCGCGAGGGCATGGTCGCGCTCGACGGCGATACCTCGATGTCCACCGGTTCGCTGGAGGCGGCGCTGCGCGCGGTGGGCGGCGCGGTGCTCGCGGTCGACGAAGTGGTCGGAAAGAAGGCCGACAACGCCTTCGTCGCCACCCGTCCGCCCGGCCATCATGCCGAGAGCGTGCGGCCGATGGGCTTTTGCCTGTTCAACAATGTCGCGGTCGCCGCACGCTACGCGCAGAAGAAGCATGGTCTCGGTCGCGTCGCCATCATCGATTTCGACGTGCATCATGGCAACGGCACGCAGGAGATTTTCTGGAGCGATCCGACCGTGATGTATTGCTCCACGCACCAGATGCCGCTCTATCCGGGCACGGGCGCCAAATCCGAACGCGGCGATCACGACAATATCGTCAACGCGCCGCTGCGCGCGGGCGACGGCGGCGAAGAGTTCCGCGAGGCGATGGAGACGGTGATCCTGCCGCGGCTGGAGGCGTTCGGACCGGACCTCGTCATTATCTCATCGGGCTTCGACGCCCATATTCGCGATCCGCTGGCGAGCCTCAATTTTCTGGAAGCCGATTTCGCCTGGGCCACCAAAAAGCTGATGGATCTGGCCGACCGCAGGGCCGGCGGACGCTTGGTCTCGGCACTGGAAGGCGGCTATGACCTGCAGGGCCTCGCCGGCTCGGTCGACGCCCATGTCACCGCACTGATGCGGGGGTAGCGAAGTCCTATGCTGACCAACAGCCGGGACATCAAGCGGCGGCTGGAACAGGAGGGTTGGCAGCTGGAGCGCATTGCGGGGTCGCATCACGTCTTCAAGCATCCGGCCAGACGCGATACCATCGTTCTCCCGCACCCCAGGAAAGACTTGGGGTTGGGTCTCGTACGCGCCAATACAAACAGGCCGGCTGGCCAAGAGACTAAGAACCATGCCGCACTATATCGCGATCATTGAAGACGCGGGGCCGGACAGGGCTATCGGGGTCTGGTTTCCCGACTTGCCCGGCTGCTTCTCCGCCGGCGACGATCTCGACGAAGCGCTTCGCAACGCGCCTGAAGCCATTGCGCTTTATGCTGAATCGCTTGCGAAAGAGCAGAAGGCGCTGCCCCGGCCACGCAAACTCTCAGCACTGCGGGGCGATCCGGCGCTCGCCGAGGACTTGCGCGATCACATCGTGGCGCTCGTCTCGTTGCCTGCGCCGGCTGACGCAGCGGAATAGGCTGCCGCCTGCAAATCCGCGCGCCGCGACGTTATAGTCCCATCCGAATCGCAACAGGATCGACATGGCCGAGACCAACCATTCCGACGTAACCACCATGCCCTTCGAGCGCGCGATCGAGGAGCTTGAGTCCATCATCAAGCGGCTCGAAGATGGGAAAGTGCCGCTCGCTGAATCGGTCGAGATCTACGAACGCGGCGAGGCCCTGAAGCGGCGCTGCGAGGAATTGCTGAAGGCAGCCGAAGCGCGGGTGGAGAAGATCACGACCGGCTCCGACGGCAAGGCCAAGGGCACAACGCCGCTCGATGTGAAGTAGCTCTCCTGTCCGGGGCGCAGCGCGAGCGAAGCGACGTGGTGCGCGGCAGAACCGGGACCCTTGGTGTGGTCCGGCGACATAGGCCCCCGCTCTGCGATGCATCACTTCGCTATCGCTTCGTGCTGCACCGCGTCCGGGGCGCGAGTTCTTATTTCTTCTTATACACGATCAGCGTCTTGAAATCGGCGACGCGCTCGACTGGCTTCTCCTTCTCCCACACCGGAAGAATTTCCGCGGTGCGCTCCTTGCCCATCGAGTTCTTGTAGAAGATCAGATGGCCGCCGGACCGGGTCTTGTCGGTGAAAAGATCGAGCACCTGACGATCGGTCATGCCGCCATATTCGGGACTTGCGGTGTTCGGGAAAAAGAACTCGCACAGATGCACCATCGTCACGATGTCGAAATCCGGCAACAGGCGCGGGTTGGTGAGATAGATGTCGCCGAAATAGGCGATATAGCTTTTCGCCACCGCCGAATTGGCCGAGACCAGCTTGATATAGGCCTCATATTCTTCGATTGACGCCGTGATCGCGAGCACTGCGTTATTGGAGCCGTTGCGGGCCTGCTCGATCCCGACGATATGATGCGTGCCGGTACCGAAGTGAAAAATGGTCTTGTTCCTGAGACCCTGGTCGGCAACCCAGTCGTTGAAATGCACATCGCAGGGACAAATGTCCTCGTGCAGGTCCCATTTGTCGGTCCAGTAATTCATCTGCAGCATGGCGTTCCCCGCTCCTTCATCCGCTCATTCCCGCGCAAGCGGGGCGACCAGCATTGCTGGCTCTGGTCGCCGCTTTCACGGGGACCAACGGTGTAAACTTTTTCAACCGCTCCATCCGCTAACTTATGCCGGCAGGGTTGCCAAGGGGCCCGAGGGTCCGCCCGCCGGAAGGCTGCCGCCCTCGTCACGGCGCAATTCGACGGTTCTTTGGTGAAATTCGCGCAGCACGCCGCGCCGGTCGATGGTCAGCACAACCGTCCCGGGCAGCTTTTCGAGCAGGGTCTGGTAGAGTTCGCGGCCGGACGCATCGGCCAGCGCAGCCACGGGCTCGTCGAATAGGAGGATCGCAGGCTTGCGTATCAGGGCGCGCGCGATCCCGATACGCTGCTGTTCACCCCCGGACAGCATAACGTTCCAGTCGGCCTCCTCATCATCGAGCCGCGAAATCAGGTGTGACAGCCCCACGGTCCGCAGGGCCGAAACGATTTCGCTCTCCGGCACCTCGTCCCGCGCACTGGGATAGGCGACCGCGGTGCGGAGCGTACCGAGGGGAAAATACGGCCGCTGCGGCATCACCAGCACCTCGCCGTCTTTCGGGAAGGTCACGCGGCCTTTTCCCGAAGGCCACAGACCGGCCAATGCCCGGAACAGGGTGGACTTGCCCGACCCGGAAGGACCGGTGATCATCAGCCGGTCGCCCGGCCGCAACGCCATCGCCGGGAGGCCGGAAATTTCCGACCCGTCCGGCAGCCGGATCGAAACATCCGACACGACGAGATCGCGGCCGCCGGTGCGCGACACCGCAATGGTTCCATCGGTCTGATCCCGGCTCTCGTCGACCATAATCATCGCGTCCTCGAAGCCGGCCAGACGATCGACCATCGCCTTCCATTCCGCGATCTTGGGATACGAGCTGATGCAGAAGGCGAACGCGCCCTCGACGCGGGTGAAGGCGAGCGCCGCCTGCATCAGCGAGCCGAGCGGGATCACCCCGGCGAGATAGGCCGGCGCCACCATCAGCACCGGCACCACCGTGGAGGCCTGCGCATAGCCACCGACAAATCCGACCAGCCGCGTCTGCGTCGCGACGAGCCGCGTCCAGTTCGCCACAAGATTCGAGAAGCGGTGATCGAGTTCGGCCCGCTCGACCGGCTCGCCGCGCATCAGCGCGATCGGCTCGGAATGATCGGCGGCGCGCACGATGGCGAAGCGGAAGTCGGATTCAAAACGCTGCTGATTGAAATTGAGCGGGATCAGCCGATGGCCGATGAGATGCGCGATCAGCGTGCCGATGCCGGCATAAAGCAATGCGCCCCAGATCAGCCAGCCGGGTATCGTGCCGCCGGACAGTCCCGGCACCGGCGTCACCGCCGACAGGCCCCACAGAATATAGGCGAACGACACCAGCGCGACGATGCTGCCAAGCAATCCGGTCGCGAGTTCGTGTGTGCGCTGGATGAACAGATAGACGTCGCTCGCGATACGCAGATGGATGTTGTCGACCTGCGGCGCGACCAAACGCACGCGATAATGCCGTCCCTGCGCCATCCACACCGACACGTAGTTCGCGGTCAGCCAGCGCCGCCAGCGGATCTGAAGGGTCTGGCCAAAGAAATATTGCGCCCCACCCGCAAGGACCGCCGCGGCCACGATGAAACCGAAAAATACGAGCTCAATGTAAAACGCATTCCAGTCGCGCTGTTCGAGTGCATTGAAGAAGCGCGCGTTCCAGTTCACCGCGGCGACCGCAACATAAACCAGTGCCAGTTCGGAGCCGAACACGGCGAGCAGTAACAGCCTCGCCGTCCAGCGCTCCTCGGAGCGGAAATAGGGCAGCGCCAGCCGCAGAAAGGTCCGCAAAGCGAGGACAATCTTGTCCATCGGCAATCCCTTATCCCGGCGCACAGCACCGGCGTCTGATTCGCGCATGCGCGCAGCCGCTTCCATTCATCACGCGAAGGAATGGAACCACACTCATTTCCAACACTTTTGGCCGCTATTGGCGCCGTCACGCAAGCTTCACGTTTGTCCCCCAAGGCAGGCTGGAGGCTGGTCTGCGGCTTTCGTTGCGGCAGTTCCGGCGCGCGGCCATACCCGATGACAATGCAAAGCACCCTGACCGCCGGGGATCCTGCCCCGGCCGAAACCGCGTCGCACTGGCGCATCGAGTTGACCGAAACGCTGCGGCTGGCCTGGCCGATCGCGCTGACCCAGCTTGGCCAGATTGCGATGATGACCAGCGACCTCGCGCTGCTGGGACGGCTTGGCGCTCATGTGGTGGCGGCTGCGTCGCTCGGTCACACCGTGCTGTTTGCGGTTTTCGTGCTCGGAATGGGGCTGGTCTCGGCGGTGGCCCCGCTGGCCGCGCAGGCTTTCGGCGCGCGCGACCCGCGGATGGTGCGCCGCGCGCTCCGGGTCGGATTGTGGGCAGCGACCCTGCTTGGCATCCCGCTCAGTCTCGTGCAGCTCTACGGCAAGGAGATCCTGCTCGCGCTCGGCCAGACCGAAGAGGCCGCGACGCTGGCCGCAAGATATTTGTGTGGTCTCGCCTGGTGCCTGATCCCGTCGTGGTGGTTCATCGCGCTGCGCGGCTTCATGGGCGCGGTGAACCGGCCGGAGCCCGGCCTGTGGATCACGCTGATTGCCATCCCGGTCAACGCGCTGCTCGCCTATGCGCTGATCTACGGCGAGTTTGGGCTGCCGCGGCTCGATCTCCTTGGCGCCGGCATCGCGACGACCATCGTCAATCTCGGCATGTGCGCTGCTGCGATCTGGGTCTGCTACGCGCTGCGCCCGTTCCGGAAATTTCAGGTCATGGGCCGGTTCTGGCGCCCCGACTGGCCGCTGTTTCGCAAGCTGTTCGTGATCGGCGCGCCGATCTCCGGCACCTTCATGCTGGAATATGGCGTGTTCGCCGCCGCCGGCATCATGATGGGCTGGATCTCGACCACGGCGCTCGCCGCGCATCAGATTGCGCTGCAGATCGCCTCGATCATGTTCATGGTGCCGTTCGGCATCTCGATGGCGGCGACAGTGCGGGTCGGTCACGCGGTCGGACGGCGTGACAGCGCCGGTACCCGCCGTGCCGGCTTCGTAGCGATCTGGCTCGGCATCATCTTCATGTTCACGATGACGCTCGTCGTGATCGCCACGCGCGAGATGCTGCCGCTGCTGTTTCTCGGGACCATCACCAAGGAGAACGGACAGACCGCGGCGCTGGCCGCAACGCTGATGATCGTCGGCGCGAGCTTCTTCATCTGCGACGGCGTGCAGTCGATTGCGGCCGGTGCACTGCGCGGGCTGAACGATACGCGGGTGCCGCTGCTGTTTTCATTCATCTGCTTCTGGGTGATCGGCTTCACCGCGTGCTACTGGCTTGGCTTCACGCTGAAATGGGGCGCGCTCGGCGTCTGGATCGGCCTGTCGCTGTCGGTCATCGTCTATGCGCTGATGCTGGTGACCCGCTTCCACATCCTGACGCGCCGCGGCTATATGCCGGACGTTCCGCACGCCGCACACTGACGCTTGCCCTCTCCAGCGAAAGCCGGGCATGACGTGTGCCATGGTGGACCGGCTCATCATTTCGGATATCGGGCATCGTGGCGACGGGATTGCGTCGTCGCCGGACGGACCGCTCTATGTGCCCTATACGCTGCCGGGCGAGACCGTCGATGCCGATGCGGTGCAGGGCCATCCCGACCGGCGGCATCTGCTGCGCGTGGTGGTCCCCTCGCCCGACCGGGTCGAACCTTTCTGCGAGCATTTCGGGGTGTGCGGCGGCTGCGCCATCCAGCATTGGGCGGAGCCGCATTATCGCGACTGGAAGCGCAATCTCGTTGTCACCGCCTTGCGGCACGTCGGCATCGACGCAGCGGTCGACGGCCTGATCGACGCCCATGGCGAGGGCCGCCGCCGCGCCGTGCTGCATGCGCGGCAGGGTACGAAGCAGATCGTCGAGGTCGGTTTCTCCGCCTTGCGCGCGCATACGCTCGTGCCGATTGACCGCTGCCCGGTGCTGGCGCCCGGCATGGCCGGTGCTGTCGAGACATCGTGGAAAATCGCCGAGGCGCTGAGCCCGCTGAAGAAGCCGCTCGATATCCATGTGACGGCAACCCTGAACGGCCTCGATATCGACGTGCGCGGCTCGGGCCCGCTCGACCGGGCGCATGCGCTCGCGCTGACACAAATCGCCGCAGCGGGCCGGATCGCGCGCATCACCCGGCATGGCGAGATGGTGGCGCTGATCGCCCCGCCTGTAGTTCAGATGGGAAAGGCGCAGGTGACGTTGCCGCCCGGTCCGTTCCTGCAGGCGACGGCGCAAGGCGAACAGACGCTGGCGCACCTGGTGCTGCAATCCGCCGGCAAGGCGAAAGCCGCACTCGATCTGTTCTGCGGCATCGGGCCCTTCACGCTGCGGCTCGCCGAAACGATGCGCGTCACCGCGATCGACAGCGATCAGGCGGCGGTCGATGCACTGTCACGCGCGGCACAGGCGACACCCGGCCTCAAGCAGGTGACAGCGCAAAAGCGCGACCTGTTCCGGTTGCCGATGCAGGCGATGGACCTCGCGCCGTTCGACGTGGTCGTGTTCGATCCGCCACGGCAGGGAGCGGAGGCGCAGGCCCGCGAGATCGCCAGGAGCAAAGTGAAGAGCGTGATTGCGGTGTCCTGCAATGCGGCCACGTTCGCGCGCGACGCAGGCATATTGTTGAGCGGTGGCTACAAATTAAGCCGTGTGACGCCGGTCGATCAGTTCAAGTACACCGCGCATGTCGAAATCGTGGCGTTGTTCGTGCGGTGAGGTTGCGATCCGTTACCACTTGCTCCGCTCATTCCCGCGAAGGCGGGAATCCAGCCCCCGCCTTCGCGGGGCGAGCGGGAAATAAAGTGCCGCCACCTAATTTCCCCAGCGCTCCTGCCAGATGCGCTCACCGATCGTGCAGGGTACGCGGGGATTTTGGGCCGATGCCTTGATGACCGGCGTCTGCGGTGTCAGCGTCGCAATTTCCAGCACGAGCTTGGTCCGGATCGCCTCGACGAACTTGTCGCGATCCTTCACCGGCACGACGAAGGCCGAGGGGCCGCCGATCACGCAGTCCTCGTAATATTCGTCCAGCAATTCGATATCCATGGTCGAATAGCTCGGCCGCTTCAGCATGATCGGCAGGCCGTTGATGGTGATGCCCTTCGACACGACCTCATCGCGTGCGATGGTGACGAGCTGGCCCGAGTTGTTCGCGCCGTCGCCGGAGACATCGATCACGCGGCGGATGCCGCGTTGTCCGCTAGTGTCGAACAGCGCCGCACCGAACAGCAGCGCGCCGGAAATAGAGGTCCGCGCCGCACGCCGGATCGGCGCCGACATGATTTCACTGGCGACCGAACCCGCGCTCTCCGGTCCGTCGACCACACGCCATGGCACGACGACACGCTGTTCGCTGGCGCCGGCCCATTCGAAATAGGTGATCGCGACCTTGCCGTGGATGCCCTGCCGGAGCGCATTCAGAAACTCGGATGAGGTCAGGGCTTTCATATAGCCCTCGCGCTGCAGCGCCAGTTCGTCCGGGTCCATCGAGTAGGAGATATCGACCGCCAGCACGAGTTCGACATCGACGGTCGTGGCCGGTTGCTGAGCGGCTCCGCCACGCTTGGCCGGCGCGGCATCGAGACGCGGCGCCGTCAGCGCCAGCGCGCCGACCGCGAGCAGCAAACCTGCATTCACCGCCAACCGGTGCAGCATCGCGATCCCTTTGCTCCGTCCGGGACCGATGCTGCCATGCCGGCGGACGCCGTCAAAGCGGCGTATCAGCCATCCACGGCTTCGGTGGACACAATCTCGATACCGAACCCGCCGAGACCCACGTAAGTCAGCTTTTTCGAGGTCACGAGCCGGATCGAGCTGATGCCGAGATCTTTCAAAATCTGGGCGCCCAGTCCGATTTCGCGCCACTGCCGGGTGCGGGCGGCTTCGGACTCGGTCTCGCTGCTCTTGGGGATGGCGGTCACCGGCACGCCGGCGGTCCCATCGCGCAGGTAAACGATGACGCCGCGGCCGTCCTCCTTGAAACGCTGGAGTACGGCATTGATGGTCTTGGCGCCGCCGAACACATCGCCGATCACGTCGGCGCGGTGCAGGCGGGTAAGAATGTTCGTGCCCTCACCGATGCGGCCATAAACGAAGGCCATGTGATGGGTGGCGTCGAACGGCGTGACATAGGCGTAACCCTGTAACGGACCGATCGGCGACGCCACCGGAAACTCTCCGACCCGCTCGACCAGCTTCTCGCGGGCCTGGCGATAGGCGATCAGGTCGGCGATCGACAGCCGCTTCAGCCCGTGCTTGTCCGCGAATTCGGCGACCTGCCGCCCCCGCATGACGGTGCCGTCGTCATTCATCAGCTCGGACAGCACGCCCACTTCGGGCAAACCGGCGAGCTTGCACAGATCGATACAGGCTTCGGTATGTCCGGACCGCATCAGCACGCCGCCGTCACGCGCGACCAGCGGGAACACATGGCCGGGCCGCACAAAGTCGGATGCGCCGCTATTACCGTTGGCGAGCGCACGCACGGTGTTGGTGCGCTCCTCGGCGGAAATGCCGGTGGTCAGGCCGTGCTTGACGTCCACCGATACCGTGAAGGCGGTCGCGAGCGGCGCGTCGTTACGCGACACCATGGGGTCGAGATGCAACCGCTTGGCATCCTCCGCCGAAAGCGGCGCGCAGACGATGCCGGAGGTATGCCGGATGATGAAGCCCATCTTCTCCGGCGTGCAGAGCGAAGCCGCGACGAACAGATCGCCCTCGTTCTCACGATCGTCGTCGTCGGTGACGACGATGATTTCGCCGCGGGCAAAGGCTGCGATGGCCTGGTCGATACGCTGATGGGTGTCGAGCATAATGGTCCTGTTTAGCGGGACGGTACCGGGAACGGCCATGACGGCCCCTCACCCACCTGCCCGCGATGACGCAGATAATGATCGGCGAGCACACATGCCATCATTGCCTCGCCGACCGGCACCGCGCGGATGCCGACGCAAGGGTCGTGACGGCCCTTGGTGACGATATCGGTATTGCGCCCATGGCGGTCCACGGTCTGGCGCGGGAGCAGGATCGACGAGGTCGGTTTCACCGCGAAACGGGCGACCACCGGCTGCCCGGTCGAGATGCCGCCCAATATGCCGCCGGCATGATTGGACAGAAAGACCGGCTTGCCGTCATTGCCGGTCCGCATTTCGTCGGCATTGGCCTCACCCGAGAGCTCGGCAGCCGCAAAGCCGTCGCCGATCTCCACGCCCTTCACCGCATTGATGCTCATGAAGGCCGCGGCGAGATCGGCGTCGAGCTTGCCGTAGACCGGCGCACCAAGACCCGCGGGCACGCCTTCGGCCACAATCTCGATCACCGCGCCGGCGGATGAACCAGCCTTGCGCACACCGTCGAGATAGCCTTCCCACAACTCTGCGGTCTTGGCGTCCGGACAGAAAAACGGATTGCGTGAGACTTCATTCCAGTCCCAGCGGCTGCGGTCGATTGCATGCGGACCGATCCGCACCAGCGCGCCGCGCACCATCATGCCCGGCACCACCTTGCGGGCCACCGCGCCCGCCGCAACACGCGATGCGGTCTCCCGCGCCGACGCCCGGCCGCCGCCGCGGTAATCGTGGAAGCCGTATTTCACATCGTAGGTGTAGCCGGCATGTCCCGGCCGGTACTTGTCCCTGATGTCGGAATAATCCTTGGAGCGCTGATCGACATTCTCAATCAGAAGCGCGATCGGCGTACCGGTTGTCATTTCGACGCCTGAGGCTTCGTCCCGGAATACGCCCGACAGGATGCGAACCGCATCCGGTTCCTGACGCTGAGTGGTGAAGCGCGACTGCCCCGGCCGCCTGCGATCGAGATCGGCCTGGATCTCGGCGGCGCTCAGCGGAATCCGGGGCGGACAGCCATCGACCACGCAGCCGATTGCTGGCCCGTGGCTTTCGCCAAACGTGGTGACGCGGAACAGATGGCCGAAGGTGTTGAACGACATGGGGCTTTTTTCGATGCCGCGGTGTCGTAGCCCGCAGAGTCCGAAGGGTCAAATGAGCGCCGCGCACAGCGTTATCGCGCTCCGAGCAATGCCGCATCGCACCAAAATTCCTGCGCGCCATTAATGCACATTCAGCGCGCTGAACGCGCATTAATGGCAAACTGAATGGGCGTTAAGTTACTGATTTTACGTCGCTTTTTGGATTTTTTCATTTGCAGGCCGAGATAAAATCTGAAATGAATTGCCGCGGTACAGAAGGGGCGCGTCATGTGATCTCACCTGATCCGCTCCAACCCGCAGTGACCAAACGAGGACAGCACAACATGCGCAAATTGATCGCCGTTATCGCCGCGATCGGCTTCATCGGGTCGACGACCCTGTCGCCAGTAATTGCGGCTCAGGCGACGCCGGGCGTTGCGAAGAGCGACGAGTTTTCGGCCGCCAAGAAGAAATCGAAGAAGTCGGCGAAGAAAGCCAAGAAGGCTGAGCTGATCGCCACCGACCTCTCCGCCGCCAAGAAAAAGAAGAAGTCCGCAAAGAAGGCCAAGAAGGCCGAGCTGATCGCTTCCGACCTCTCCGCTGCCAAGAAAAAGAAGAAGTCGGCGAAGAAGGCCAAGAAGGCCGAGCTGATCGCGACCGATCTCTCCGCCGCCAAGAAAAAGAAGAAGTCCGCAAAGAAGGCCAAGAAGGCCGAGTTGATCGCCACCGACCTCTCCGCCGCCAAGAAGAAGGCGAAGAAGTCCGCGAAGAAGGCCAAAAAGGCCGAGCTGACCAACGTCGTCGACTTCTCTGCCGCCAAGAAGAAGGCCAAGAAGTCCGCGAAGAAGGCCAAGAAGGCGGAAAACGTGATCCTGTACCGGATCGCAGCCTGATCATCGGCTTCGCGTATTTGCACGCGAAAACGGCCGGACCTCACGGTCCGGCCGTTTTCTATTGGGTTGCACGACAGCGCCGAGCTTCGGCGAGACTTAGGGCTCCCCGACCGTCAGATCCGGCGCATCCGGATGCTTGATACCGACCACATGATAGCCGGCATCGACGTGATGGATTTCCCCGGTCACGCCGCGCGACATATCCGACAAAAAATACGCAGCCGAGTCGCCGACCTCATCGAGCTGCACATTCCGCCGCAACGGCGTGTTGTATTCGTTCCATTTCAGGATGTACCGGAAGTCACCGATGCCGGACGCCGCGAGCGTCTTGATCGGGCCGGCTGAGATCGCATTGACGCGGATATTCTTCACACCGAGATCGGCCGCGAGATAGCGCACGGACGATTCCAGCGCCGCCTTGGCAAGTCCCATCACATTGTAATGCGGCATCCATTTCTCGGCGCCGTAATAGGTCAGCGTCAGCATCGACCCGCCATTCGTCATCAGCTTCTCGGCGCGCTGCGCGATCGCCGTGAACGAATAGCAGGAGATCAGCATGGTCTTGACGAAATTGTCCTCGGTGGTGTCGATGTAACGGCCGTCGAGCTGATCCTTGTCAGAGAAGGCGATCGCATGGACCACGAAATCCAGCGAGCCCCAGGCCGAGCGGACCGCATCGAAGGCCGCGTCGATGGTGTGCGGCTCCGATACATCGCAATGACCGACGACGATCCCGTCGACTTCCTCCGCCAACGGCTCGACCCGCTTCTTCAGCGCATCGCCCTGGTAGGTGAAGGCCAGGTCTGCGCCGTGGTTGCGGCAGGCCCGGGCAATGCCCCAGGCGATCGAACGGTTGTTGGCAACCCCCATAATCAGGCCGCGCTTGCCGCGCATGAGGCCAGATGCGTCCGCCATCGTGGTTCCTTTTTTCGGGCGATTTGTCCCGGTTCGGCTTGGAATTTGGCCGCCCCACGGCAAAAACCGCGCAGGACCATCAAATCCGCCGCCCCGGTGTGGCACCTTGTGGCATAGGGTATTGTGGCCTTCAAGAAGGCGGGCGGGCGGCCGGGAACGGCGGCACTTTCGGAATAGTGAATGTCCGGCAGGTGTTTGCCCCGGTAACACGGCCCGGCAGCGGCCCGAAAGCGGTCAAATCCAGCGAGATGGGCAGCGACCTGATGAGCAGCTTTCGACAGGATGTGGAGGCCACGGTTCCAGCTCTGCGGCGCTATGCGCGTGCATTGACCCGCGATGCGGAACTGGCCGACGATTTGGTACAGGATACGCTGGTCCGTGCGCTGCGCTCGGAACATCTGTTTCACGGCGGCGAAATCCGCTCCTGGCTGTTCACGATCCTGACCAATCTCAACCGCAACCGGCTGCGCTCGCTGGCACGGCGCCCGGTAACGGCATCGCTCGACGACAACGATGCCCCCGATTCGGCGGGGCCCGAAGCCGGCGGACGCGATATCGAGCGGGCGCTGGAGCTCCTGGTTGACGATCAGAAGCAGGCACTGCTCCTCGTGGTGCTGGAGGGCCTGTCATACCGCGAAGTAGCGGATGTCCAAGGCGTGCCGATCGGGACCGTCATGTCGCGGCTCGCGCGCGCACGCGCGCAGGTCAAGGCCTATCTCGACGGCGAGCGCCCGGCGCTGCGCCGCGTGAAATAGAGGACAATGATGGTCGAACGGCATTCACCCGTGACCGAAGACGAACTCCACGCCTTTGTCGACGGCGAGCTGCCGGCCGACCGTATCCTGGCGGTTGAAGCTTGGCTGGCGTCGCATCCGGAAGACGCCGCGCGGGTTGCCGCCTGGCGGATGCAAGCGGACGCGATCCGTGCGCGCTTCCACAAGACCGCGAATGAGCCGATCCCGGCGCGTCTCAAAGTCGAAGAGTTGCTCCGCTCCGGGCGCAAGTGGCGCACCATCGCCGCAGCGGCGGTGGCACTTGCCTTCCTTGGCGGCGGCATTGCCGGCTGGATGGCCCGCAGCACCACCGAGGTTGTGGCTGCCGCCGGCGATCCGGCCGACGAGCTCGCGCAGCGCGCGCTCGCCGCACACAAGCTTTATATCGGGGAGATCCGTCACCCGGTCGAAGTCGGTGCAGGGGAAAGCCATCTGGTACCCTGGCTGTCACGCCGGCTCGACACACCGTTGCGGCTGCCGGACTTTTCGGCCTTCGATCTGAAGCCGATGGGCGGGCGCCTATTGCCGGGAGAACACGGTCCCGCTGCAATGTTCATGTACGAGAACAGCAGCGGCGATCGCATCACCTTCTATATTTCGAAGCTGCAGCAGCCGCAGACGTCGTTCCGCTATTACACCTCGGACAATGTCGCCGCGATCCGCTGGGTGGTCAGCGATTATGGCTATGTCGTTTCGGGTCCGGCCGACAAGATGAGGCTGAAGGAACTTGCCAGGTCGGCTTTCGAGCAGCTTGAAAACCGCGCGCCGCCGTCGCCGAACCGCTCGTCGCATGAGCCTTTGGTCAGCCGCCGCGGCGGCTGACCGGCAGCTCAAATCAGACTCTTGCGTGGATCATAAGGCTTCTGAACGCGCCATTTACGCATCAGCTCTTCGAGCTCCGCATCGGCACTGTCAGGCATGACAATGCGAACGGTCGCGAGCAGATCGCCGGTGCCGTTCTTGTCCGGCAGACCTTTGCCCCTCAGACGAAAGGTGCGCCCGCCGCTGGTATTGGGCGGAATGTTCAGCTCGACGGCGCCATCGAGCGTCGGCACTCGGACCTTGCCGCCGAGCACTGCCTCATAAAGCGTGATCGGCAGTTCGAGCCGGATATTGGCGCCCTCGCGCTCGAAATAGGGATGCTTGGCGATATGCACGGTGATGATCGCATCGCCCGCCGGGCCGCCGTCGGAGAAGCCCTGCCCCTTGAGCCGGATCTGCTGGCCGTCGGACAGTCCGGCCGGGATCTTGACGTCGACTTCCTTGCCGGTCGGCAGATAGACCCGGCGGGTGCCGCCATGCGCGAGATCGGACAGCGTAATCGTGGTCGACGCCATCGCATCGCGCCCTGGGGGCGGTGCGAATTCCTCGGGCTCGAAATGGCGCGCACCACCGCGCCGCGCGCGGCCGCCCATCATCTCTTTCAGAATATCGTCGATCCCGCCGAACCCACCGGCGCGGCCTGAACGCTGCGCGCCCTGGGGACCGAACGTGAAAGTCTCGAACTGAATGTCAGGCCCGGCGCCTGCGCCGAAGCCGCCGCCGCGATGCGCGCCCTCAAAGCCGTGGAAACCCTGGAAGCGCGGCTTGCCCTCGGCGTCGATCTCGCCGGCGTCGAATTGCTTGCGTTTGGCCTCGTCGCCGAGAATTTCGTAGGCGGCGTTGACCTCGGCAAACTTCTCCGCGGCTTTCGGATCGTTCTTGTTGGCGTCCGGATGGTGCTTCTTGGCAAGCTTTCGAAAGGCTGACTTGATCTGGCCAGCCGCAGCCCCCCGCGGCACCCCCAATACCTCGTAGGGGTCGCGCATATGACGGTAAACTCCCTTGATCAGCAGATGCCGGGCCGGGCCCGGCTCACGATTCCCCGATATCTGGGATTGTAGTCCGATTTTCGCAACGCCGCAGGCGAATTGATAGGAACCGCGCGTGGTGCCCGGCGCCCCGGCAGCAAGGCCCGCTCAGGAGCGCCGCCACGCCTTCATCCGGCGGACCTCCCATTTGCCCTTGGCTTCCCGGCAGGCTTCGCCCTGAAACCAGGACTCTGTTCCGTCCGCGACATAGCTTGCCAGGAAATCCCGGCATATTTCGCCGTCCACCCGATAGGCGACGGTCAATGGCGTGACCGTTCCGCGTGCGCCCGACGCCGGATTTTCCCATGGCAGGCTCACATCCTGGCGGTCGAGGCTGACGACCTCGGTCGCAACCGCCTTGGCATAAGCGAGATCGGAAGCCGGCGGCAAACCAGTGCCCTCCGGCGACGGCGGGTTCAGAATCGCGCCGGTATGGGCCGGCTTATCGTCGTCTTTGCCAGCCACTGCCGGCAATTTGGCGCTGCAGCCCGCGGCCGCAAACGCCGCGACACCGAGCCCGCACAGCATTCGGCATAGGCGCGCCGCCAGCGCTCCTCTATATACGGCCTGTCGGTCGGCTGAATCCGGGCCGGCCACTCGGTGCTCCACGGAATGACAGACACACACACAATTGAAACCGCGGATTTGTTAAGGAACGGTGATTTCACCGAGGCGTCCGAGCCATTTGCCCTGTTTGCGGCGTGGATGGAGGAAGCCAAGCGATCCGAGCCAAACGATCCCAATGCGATGGCGCTCGCTACCGCAGGCGCCGACGGCTTTCCCGATGTCCGCATGGTGCTGCTGAAGAGCTTCGATGAGGCCGGCTTCGTGTTCTTCACCAATCTCGAAAGCGCCAAGGCTCGCGAACTGAAGGAGCGGCCGCAGGCTGCGCTGGTGTTCCACTGGAAGTCGCTGCGCCGCCAGGTGCGGGTGCGCGGTGCCGTGACACCGGTGAGCGATGCCGAGGCCGATGCCTATTTCGCGACACGCCCCCGTCTCGCGCAGATTGGCGCCTGGGCGAGCAAACAATCGGCTCCGCTGGAAAGCCGCCTCGCCTTCGAGGGTGCGGTGGCGCGCGTGACCGCGCGCTATCCGGTCGGCACGATTCCGCGGCCGCCATTCTGGTCGGGCTTTCGCGTCGCGCCCATCGCGATGGAATTCTGGCACGATCGGCCGTTCCGGCTGCACGACCGTGTCGCCTTCACGCGCGGCGCTCCGCACGAGCCGTGGACAAGGACACGCCTTTATCCGTGAACATCGCTCGCGGTGTTATTGTTTGAGCAGGAATTGCCATGCCAACGTCTGACCATAACGGCCCGCGCCGGACCTTGCTGCTCACGGGTGCCAGCCGCGGCATCGGACACGCGACGGTGAAGCGGTTTTCCGCAGCAGGCTGGCGCGTCATCACGTGCTCGCGGCATGGCTTCCCGGAGAACTGTCCGTGGGAGGCCGGACCGGAGGACCATATCCAGGTCGATCTGGCCGATCCGGACAACACCGAAGAAGCCATCGCCGAAATCAAGCGCCGTCTCCCGGACGGCCAGCTGCACGCCCTGGTCAACAACGCGGCGATTTCTCCGAAAGGGCCGGGCGGCGCGCGGCTCTCTGCAGTCGCAACCGATATCAAGACCTGGCAGCACGTGTTCCAAGTCAATTTCTTCGCGCCTATCATGCTGGCGCGCGGCCTGATCGACGAACTTAAGGCAACGCATGGTTCGGTGGTGAATGTCACCTCGATCGCCGGCTCGCGCGTGCATCCGTTCGCGGGCGCAGCCTATGCAACATCCAAAGCAGCGCTCGCTGCACTCACGCGCGAAATGGCCGCCGATTTCGGCCCGCTCGGCATCCGCGTCAATGCAATCGCACCGGGCGAAATCGATACATCGATCCTGTCACCCGGCACCGAAAAGATCGTCGAGCAGCAAATCCCGATGCACCGCCTCGGGACGCCGGACGAAGTGGCAAAGATCGTCTATGTTCTTTGTACCGAGACATCGTCCTACGTGCATGGCGCCGAAATCCACATCAATGGCGGCCAGCACGTGTGATCGGCGCTACAGCCACTTTTTCCATTTGAAGAAGAGATACGGCACGATGGCCGAGATCACCATGCCGATCAACGCCGCCGGATAGCCGAACGTCATTTCGAGCTCCGGCATGTGCTTGAAGTTCATGCCGTAAATCGATGCGACCAGAGTCGGCGGCATCAGCACCACTGCGACAACTGAAAACAGCTTGATGATGTTGTTCTGCTCAATGCTGACCAGGCCCACCATGGCATCCAGAAGAAAGGTAATGCTGTTCGTCAGATAGGTGGTGTGATCGGACAGCGATTGCACGTCCCGCTGCATGGTCTTGAGCTGGACGCGGGTTTCTTTCGGCCACCGCAAGCCTTCATCTTCATGCGCAAGAAACAGAACCAGCCGCCCGACCGAGACCAGGCTGTCGCGGACTTTCGACGTCAGATCGCCCTTGCGCCCGAGCGTGAACAGGATGCCCTGATAAACCCGGGATGAGCCGCCGCGGCTCCGGCGCTGCTCGAAAATGCGCCGCGAGACCTGATCGACTTCGCTGCCGATTCTTTCAAGAATATCCGCGCTGCGGTCGATTACGGCGTCCAGCAATTCGAGCAGGACCGTCTGGCCCGACACATTGGCCGGGCACGATCGGCCGAGCTTGTGCCGGGCCATCGCGAACGGCCGCGGTTCGTTGTAGCGCACCGTCACCAGCCGCTGTCCGGCGAGTATGAAGGACACAGGCGTCGTGACCGGCGTCGGCGTGTCCGACTGCGACATCAGCGTCGCCGTCATGTAGCGCGCGCCGTTCTCGACATACAGCCGGCTGGAAATTTCGATTTCCTGCATCTCCTCCCGGGTCGGGATTGCGACACCGACCCGTTGCTCGACGAGCTTGTCCTCTTCGAGCGACGGGTTGACGAGGTCGAGCCAAACGGCCGCCTCCGGTATCTCCTCACCGGGTTCGAGCGGATGCGGCTCCAGGGTGCCTCCACGCGGAACGTAGACGGTGAGCATGACTCCTCCGCAGATGCGGGCGATCGCCGCGGCGGCGGAGTCTTGGCCATGCGCCGTGATTGCTGGCAAGCCCTAAATTTGCGGGCTGCCGCATTGCGCTCAGGCTGCGCGATGCTTGCGTGGATTCTCCGGCTCGCGCGACTGCCGCGCAGCCTTGCCGCTCTCGCCGCCATAGGGAAGTGCCGCAACCAGAGCCGAAATGGCGATCTTTCCGTACCGGCGGTCGAGCTCCTGATCTGGCCTCCGGCTCTCCTGTGCCTCGCCGGTGGCCTTGACGGTGGTCATGTATCCTCCTCCTTGCAGCACGTTTCGTCCCAGCGGTAACCCTGCCCGCAAGATTGGGAGCCAGTAAGGCTGGATTGCGCGGAGAATGGTAAGACTTGAGGGCGCGCCGGTCACAAAGCCGTGTCGTGCGCGCGGCAGTGCATGATTTAATGTCGCACCGAGGCTCTGAACGCTGACGGTAAACGGTCGTTTAATGGGTTACTGCAATCCTTGAAAACGGCTGAGGCAGCACAGCATTTGCGGCTTTCCGGCAACACCTCCACAGGTCCGTCCGTGAGGGGCGGCCTAACCGCTGGATGGCCGGAATTTTTCGGCTATGTTCGCCCCGGAATCCTCGCCGGTGCGGCGCAACAATGGGGATATGCGGTGATGCGCCTGATCGCGCTTCTCCTGATCGGGATCGGTTTGTCGGGCTGCAATGCCGCGACCAACGCGACTTACGAGCCTGCCTCCGAGGCCAATTTCAAGCCGCGTGACCGCGAGTTGCTGGCCAAGGTTCCGTACGCCAAGGCGACCATCCCGGAGCCCTACCGGCGTCACATCGTGACCTATCATCGCAAGGAAGCGCCGGGCTCGATCGTGGTCGATTCGGATTCGCGCTTCCTCTACTACGTGCTGCCCGAAGGCAAAGCGATCCGCTACGGCATCACCGTCGGCGAAGAGGCGCTCACCTTCTCCGGCATCGCCAAGGTGCAGCGTAAGGCGGAATGGCCAACCTGGACGCCGACGGCGGCGATCAAGGAACGGCTCGGACCGAGCATTCCCAATCAGGTTGGGCCGGGTCCGCACAACCCGCTCGGCGCGCGCGCTCTCTATCTCTATGCCGGCGGCAAGGACACGCTGTATCGTATCCATGGCACCAATCAGCCTGAATATATCGGCTCGGCGGTGTCGTCCGGCTGCATTCGCATGACCAACGAGGACGTCATCGACCTCTATAACCGGACCAAGGAAGGTACGGTGGTCGTGGTGCTGGCGCCGAAACAGGGCGACTCGCCGAACAACCCGCAGATGGCACAGCGCGGTCTGGACCGGGTGATGCCGTTCTGACCGGCACAGATAGAACGATGTGAGAGCGGCGCCTTCGGGCGCCGTTTTCGTTTCGGCCGGAGAGACTGTTCAGCCGAGTTCGACGTGAACGATCTCCGGCGGCACGCCGATCCGCAGCGGAACGATGCTGGTACCGAGACCGCCCGACACGATCAGATGGCGCCCAGCCTCGACGATGTGACCGTACGCGAAGCGCGCGCCATAGGCCGACGGCACGAGGCTCGGCCAGATCAGCGGCAACCGCACCTGTCCGCCATGCGTATGCCCCGCAAGAGTGAGCGCGACCCGGTCGGGCACCTGCGTGAAGATATCGGGCTCGTGAACCATCAGGATCACCGGATCGTCGGTTGTGATCTTCGCCATCGTGCCCGGCAGATCGTCGACACCCCGGAACCGACCACGGCCCATCGGGAATGCGATCTGATCGCCGAGACCCGCGAGCCAGAACCGGGCCCCGGCTTCGCCGAGCAGAACGGCATGATTCTCCATGACAGGAATCTGGACGGCCGCCAGCGCGCCCCGGATTTCGCTGTGATGGAACCACCAATCGTGATTGCCGAGGATCGCATGCACGCCAAGCGGAGCCTTGAGCCGCGCCAGTTCTGACGCCCAGACCGGCGCCGGCACCGGCTCGGTCACAAAGCGATGGGTGGCGACGAAATCGCCCAGCAGCAGCACGATGTCGGAGCGCAGCGCGTTCGAGGCATCGACGATATCGCGGATGCGCTGCAGCCCCATATTGGGGCCGCCGGCATGGATATCGGCGATCACCGTGATGGTCAGGCGCTGTCCCGCCGGCCAGTGGCGCGGGGTGAGCCGGTAGCGCGTCACGTCCAGCATCCACGCCGCCTCGGCGCCGGCATAGCCGCCGATGGCCGCACCGGAGAATGCCGTCACACCGAGGCCGCCCAGCAGCAGGTTGCGGCGTGAGATCAGCGACCGGCGAGACGATTCGGCCGGAACGAGATCGGCAGGACGGAGGGGTTTCATGCCGGAATTTATGCCCGCATCCATGAAGGGACCGTTCACCCGATCGCAGAACCGGATGCGACCTTCGGCCAGCCGCGCAGCCTAGGACGCCTCCTTGGGTCGCGGCCGCGGCAACGGCACTTCACCCGCCGGATCGAGGACATTCCACTGGCACAGGCGGTAGCCGCCCCTTCTCTCCGCCAGATCCATATGAATATGGGTCTCGTGGTGGCCGTCCGAGCCAGGGCCTAGAACTGTAGTGAATCGTGCGCAGACACTCTTGCGTACCGCCTCGCGGAACTCCCGGCTGATGCGCCGGTCGGTAAACTCGGCAAACCGGCCATTCGCCAGATGGACGCCGCGCACGTCGATGGCATTGGCAAGACCGTGTTCGCTGATCCGGGCACCGGCAACGCGGTTGCGGCCGCGGCAGTCATAGGAGGCGTAGTTGTCGAGCGCGCGCGGTGTGGATCCCAGCTGCGCCGTCGTCGCGGTCAGGTCCTCGCGCACCCAGGTCGCCAGTGCTTCGGCCATGGAGCAGCGCATGGTGGCCGGAGGGCTGACCGCGACCTGCGACTTGTCGGGCTGAATGATGGCTTGCAGACGCACCACGTCGGTTGCGCCGCAATCGCCCGGCCCGCCGAAGGAAGGCAGCGGTTCGATCACTGCGATCTTGTCGGCAACGCGGATCTGGCAGGCCGACGGCTCTTGCGGCCCGGCGCTCACGGGCTCGCCGGCAGCACCGGCATTGGCATCGGCCTCGGCGGCGAAGGCTTCCATGGGAACCGGAGCAATCCGGCGCGGAACGGTGTCCGGTTTTGGAGCCGCCGCCGCGCGATCGCCACCCGATTTCTTCTGACCGCGCGCCGGCTTGTCGGCCTGCGCGCTATCCGTCTTCGGCTGTTCCGCTTTCGCCCGCGTGTCCTTTGCAGGCACGGGCCAGGGCTGTGCCTGCGCGTGCTGCGCGCAGGCGAGATGACCGATTGCGGCCAGGATCGGAAACAGGCGTCTCACGGCTGCGCATGTCCTGCGTGATTACGGCATTTGTGCGGGAACGCCTGCGCAATGGCAATTTTCCTGTGCCGCGCCTGTGATAGAGGTCGCAGCGAATCTCGCTCCGGAAACTGTTTGGAAGACACCCGTGACGCATGATGTGATTGTGGTCGGCCTGGGCGCCATGGGCAGCGCCGCGCTTTACCATCTGGCGCGCCGCAACAAGCGTGTGCTCGGACTGGAGCGCTTCGAACCCGGTCATGAACGCGGTTCATCGCATGGGCGCACCCGCATCATCCGGCACGGCTATTTCGAGCATCCGTCCTATGTGCCGCTGGTCCGCCGCGCCGCGGCGATGTGGCGCGAGCTCGAAGCCGCATCCGGGCAGCCGCTGATGACCGTCACCGGCATTGCGGAAATCGGCCGGCCGGACTCAACGCTGGTCGCCGGAACGCTCGCCGCATCGCGCGAGCACAAGCTGCCCCACGAAATTCTCACCGCCCGTGAGCTGATGCGGCGCTATCCCGCGTTCCGGCTGCCCGAGGATTATGTCGCGGTGATTCAGCCTGACGCTGGCTTTGTCGATTCCGAGGCCGGAATCCGCGCGCATCTGCGACTTGCCGTCGCCGCCGGGGCTGACATGCGCACCAGCGAGCCCGTCATGGCGATCGAGCAGACCGGGGAACGCGTCCGCGTCCGCACTGAGCGCAAGATCTATGAAGCCGGCGCCGTCATCGTCTCGGTGGGCGCATGGGCACCATCGCTCGTTCCCGAGCTTGCCTTGCCGCTCAAGGTCACGCGGCAGGTTCTGCTCTGGGTCCGGCCGGGTCAGCCGGAATTGTTCCGGACCGGCTGGTTTCCGGTGTTCATGATCGAGAGCGAGCACGGCATCCATTACGGCTTTCCGACGCTCGACGACGGCTTGCTCAAGATCGCAAAGCACCATCATGATCGCGAGGTGGTCGATCCGGAAACCTATGACCGCAACGTGAGCGCGGCCGACGAGGCCACCATCACCGGACCACTGTTCCGGATGCTGCCGCTGGCCGCGGGACCGATCGCAACCGCCAAGACTTGCCTTTACACAATGGCGCCGGACGAGGATTTCGTCATCGACCGCGTTCCGGGGCGCGAGAGCATTGTGATCGCCTCGCCCTGTTCCGGACACGGTTTCAAGTTCGCGCCCGCGATCGGCCAGGCGCTGGCCGACCTCGCGCTGACCGGCCGTACTGCGGCCGATCTGTCGCGCTTCCAGCTGTCACGGTTCGGATCGTGACGGCCCCTCGCCCGGCATCGAAGCCGGGTCGCGCGCACCGTGGCGCACGGCGTGGATGATGACCTCGTCGCCTGTCACTTCGTAGAAGACGAGATACGGATAGGGCGACGTTGGCATGCGCCGAATCGTGGGATCGTCTGTAGGCCTTCCCAGATGCGGGTGCTCCAGCAGAAGCTCGATCAACGTCCGAATGCGTTGATTGACCCTTATTGCGCCTTGCGGCGACCAGCGTCCGATATAATCGAGGATTTCGGCAAGATCAGCGTAGGCAGGAAGGGTGAAGCGAACCCTCACAGCCCGTGCTTCGCCCAAAGAGCGCGGACCTGTTCTTCCGAGGCAAACTCACCGCGCGCCGCCGCCGCCTTGGACCTGGCGATCGCAGCACGTTCCTCCGCCGTCAGTGGGACCGGAGTCTGATCTTCGCTCGCGAGCATCAGGATCACGCGGGCGATATCGTCCTGCATGGACGCGGGCAAGCCGCGTACAGCGGCAACCGCCTTTTCGAGAAGGTCTGTCATTGTAACATTATGCGACAAAATCCTCTGTAGGGAAAGTTCAGCCATAGCCTACTTCCCGCCACCGATGCAGGTCGGTAACCTTGGCTCAAGCCGCAAGACGGCAACAATAAGAATGCTAGGGAGACACGCCATGCGCGGGCTAATGCAGGACTGGCCGCTTCTATGCCATCGCATTCTCGATCACGCTGCGACATTCCATCCGGGCCGCCCGATCGTCTCGCGCCTGGTGGAAGGACCGATCCACCGTACCACCTATCGCGACGTGCATAAGCGCGCACTGAAGGTGGCGCAGCGGCTTGACCGCGACGGCATCCGCGAAGGCGACCGCGTGGCGACGCTCGCCTGGAACACCTTCCGTCACGTCGAAGCCTGGTACGGCATCATGGGGGCTGGCGCTGTCTATCACACCATCAATCCGCGTCTTTTCCCCGACCAGATCGCATGGATCGTCAATCACGCCGAGGACCGCGTGATGATGACCGATCTCACCTTCGTGCCGCTGCTGGAAAAGCTCGCGGACAAGCTGCCGTCGATCGAGCGTTTCATCGTGCTCACCGATGCCGCGCACATGCCGGACACGCCGCTGAAGAATGCCGTGCCGTATGAGGAATGGATCGCGGAGGCCGACGGCGATTTCGTCTGGAAGGACGTCGACGAAAACAGCGCCGCCGGCATGTGCTACACTTCCGGCACCACCGGCCACCCCAAGGGCGTTCTCTATTCGCATCGCTCCAACGTGCTGCATTCGATGATGGCGAGCATGGGCGACGCGATGGGCGTGTCCTCGCGCGACATCATCATGCCGGTGGTGCCGATGTTCCACGCCAATTGCTGGGGTCTTGCGCTGACCGCGCCGATGAATGGCGCGGCGCTCGTGATGCCCGGCATGAAGATGGACGGCGCCTCGATCTTCGAGCTGCTCGACCAATTTCGCGTCACCTGCACCGCGGCCGTGCCGACCATCTGGCTGATGCTGCTGCAGCATCTCGAAGCGACGGGCGCGAAACTCCCCTACCTCAACCGCGTGGTGATCGGCGGCTCGGCCTGCCCGCGCGCCATGACCGAGAAATTCGAGAAGCATTACGGCGTCAACGTCATTCACGCCTGGGGCATGACGGAAATGTCGCCGCTCGGTTCGCTCTGCACCATCAAGCCGGACTATGCTGATCTTGACGGCGACGCCCTGTTCGACCTGAAGATCAAGCAGGGGCATCCGCCCTTTGGCGTCGAGATGCGCATCACCGACGACAACGGCCGTGACCAGCCATGGGACGGCAAGACCTTCGGCAGGCTGAAGGTGCGCGGGCCCGCCGTTGCGCGCGCCTATTTCAAGGACGAAACGGACATCCTCGACGAGAGTGGCTTCTTCGACACCGGCGATGTCGCCACCATCGATCCGCACGGTTACATGCAGATCACCGACCGTTCCAAGGACGTGATCAAGTCCGGCGGCGAATGGATTTCCTCGATCGATCTGGAAAATCTCGCCGTTGGCCATCCCAAGGTCGCAGAGGCGGCGGTGATCGGCGTGCGTCACCCGAAATGGGACGAGCGCCCGCTTCTGGTTGTGGTACTTAAAAAGGACGCAACCGCCGGCAAGGATGAATTGCTGTCATTCATGCGTGGCAAGGTCGCGGATTGGTGGCTGCCGGACGACGTCGTATTCGTCGATGAGATTCCCCACACCGCAACCGGGAAGATCCAGAAAACGGCATTGCGCGAACGCTTCAAGGACTACATCCTGCCGGGCGCTGTGGCCGCGGAGTGAACGATGACGGTGGCAGAAACGGACTCGGCTGCCGGCACGGCGCACGTTGCCACACGCCATGTCCGCTTCATCGGGCCGGAGAAGGATTACTGGCGCATCGTGGTGCGCGGCGCCATTCTGTTGATGGTCACGCTCGGCCTCTACCGGTTCTGGCTCGCCACCGACATCCGGCGCTTCCTGTGGGCCAATACCGAGATCGACGGTCAATCGCTCGAATATTCCGGCACCGCGCTTGAACTGTTGCAGGGTTTCCTGTTCGCGATCGCGCTCATCCTGCCGCTTTATATCGCCTTCACCATCACGGTGCTTGACCTTGGCGCCTTCGGCAATTTCATTTCTACATCGGCGGTGCTGCTGCTCGCTTTCATGAGCCAGTACGGCATCTATCTCGCACGCCGCTACCGGCTCACGCGTACCGTGTTCCGGGGCTTGCGCTTTCATCAGACCGGCAGCGCCATTCACTATTCGATCTGCGCAGTCTGGTGGTGGGGCTGGACGGTTCTGACCTTGGGCTTTGCCTACCCGTTCACGCGCGCCGCGCTCGAACGCTTCAAGATGCGCAATACATGGTATGGCGACCTGCAGGGCCGCTTTGTGGGATCGGGCTGGCATCTCTTTATCCGCGGCTTCCTGATGTGGCTTGCGGTGCTGATCCCGATGCTGACAACGGCGGCGGCGCTGCTCTCGATCAACTGGTCCGGCGCCTTGGCGGCCTTGCGCGGCGGCGGCGACGTCGTCGGTCGCATCGAAAAGGCCAGCCCCGGCTTTCTCGGCCAGATCGGCTTTGCGATCACGGCGTTCGCAGTCACGCTAGCATTGGCCGCGCTGCTGCTGCCGGCTTTCCACGCCATGGTGATGCGCTGGTGGATCGCCGGCATCCGCTTTGGCGAGATCTCGGCGGTCGCCCATTTGCGGACGCGTGACGTCTATTTCGCCTATCTGCGCTTTATCGGCTACCTGATCGCCTTCATTGCGGTGCTGCTGGTCGGCGTATTCTTTGGGCTCCTGATCCTTGGAACGTTTTTTCAGGATGGCTCGATGTTATCCGAGTTCGTGACGGTTGCCATGATGGTCGGCACCTATGTCGTCTTCATGCTGGGGCTGATCACGCTTTACAACGCGACGGTGACCCTGTCGGTCTGGCGGTTGACTGCAAACTCCATCGAATTGTCGGACACCCGTCCGATCGGGCAGGTCAAGGCCGCGGGCGACGCCAGCTCGCCGCTTGGCGAAGGCATCGCCGACGTGCTCAATCTCGGTGGCATATGAGCGAACCGATTGCAGTCGGTCTCACCAGCAATGCCGTCTACTTCGACGGCATCACGTCCGCGCGTCACGATGTCACGCTGGAGCTCAACGATCACGCCGTGGTGATTTTCGATCGCACCGGCGAATTGATCGATCAGTGGCCCTATGCGCGACTGAAGCATCTGTCAGCGCCCCGCCATATCTTCCGCATCGGCCTGCGCAAGGCCGAGAACCTTGCGCGGCTCGAAATCGCCGATCACGACATGGCCCATGCCATCGATCTCGCCTGCCCCGACATCGACCGCACCGGAACGAGCGCGCGCAAGGCCAAACGCCGTGCAATTGCGTTGAGCTTTCTTGCCGCGGTCTCGTTATTCGCGGTGGCCGTCTATGGCGTGCCTGCGATCGCCGACCGCATTGCCCCGCTGATCCCGCAGGGTGTCGAACGGCGGCTCGGCAGCGCGGCCGATACCCAGGTTCGCACGATGCTCGACAAGGGCCCGCGTGACCGGCCGTTCGAATGCGGCGGCGCGCCGGTCGAGCAAGCCGGGCGTGCGGCATTCGAAAAGCTGATGAGCCGATTGCGTACAGCGGCAGATCTTCGCGCGCCCCTGCAGGCTGCCGTGATCCGGCGCGACGAAGCCAACGCGATCGCGCTCCCGGGAGGCCACGTCTATGTCTTCAAGGGCCTGATCGATCAGGCCGACACGGTGGACGAGGTTGCCGGCGTCATTGCCCACGAACTCGGCCATGTCGCCAACCGCGACGGTGCCCGGGCCATTCTGCAGGCGACCGGGCTGTCGCTGATTTTCGGCATTCTGCTCGGCGATTTTGTGGGCGGCGGTGCCGTGGTGCTGGCCAGCGAATCGCTCCTCAAATCCGCCTATTCGCGCGGCGCGGAAAGCCGCGCCGACGAATATGCCGTCCGCACCATGCAGGCGGCGGGCGGCGATCCGCGTGCGCTGGGCCGGTTCCTGGGACGAATCGCCGGGAAAGCCCGCTCCGGCTCGATCTTCATGGATCATCCGGGCACTGCGGAACGGGTCGCCCGCATCGATGCCATCGCCCCGCCGCAAAGTGGTGGCGCAACGCTGCTTGACGCGGCCGAGTGGAGAGCCTTGAAACGTATCTGCGCGAGTTACCGGTAAAAGCGAATCGGCCGGCGCGCGGGACAAGAGACACTCATGGCACGGCGCAGGCTCCCTGACGAACCGACCTCGAAGCTCGCGATCTGGGCGCGGCGCCTTGCGCTGTTCTCGGTGGTAGCGACGCTGATGGCGATCGTCATCGTCCGGGCCGGTGTCATCGAGGCCCTTCCTGGCATGGCGACGCTGGCGGGGGCGCTGATATTTGCTGCGCTCGCGATCCTCTTGGCCCTCGGCTCCTTCGTCACCATCTGGCGCCAGGGTTTGCGCGGACTTGGCTATGCGGTGATCGCCATTTTCATTGGCGGCGGGCTGCTCGCCTACCCGGCCTATCTTGGCTACAAGGCCTACACGCTGCCGCCGATCTACGACATCACCACCGATCCACTGGACCCTCCGGCATACGATGCGGTGCGGCGCCTGCGCACGCGCACGACCAACCCGGCGCAATATGCCGGTCTCTATGCGGCGGAGCAGCAGCGCGAGGCCTATCCGGATGTGAAACCGCTGGACCTGACGGTGCCGCCCAAGACCGCCTATGACCACGCGCTTGCGCTGGTGAACAAGCGGCGATGGCTCGTGCTGGACGCGCGCGAGCCGCTGCCCAAACGCCGCGACGGACGGATCGAAGCCGTGGCCCGATCGCCGATCATGGGCTTTCGCGAAGACCTCGTGATCCGCATCCGCGGCACAGAGGACGAATCCCACGTCGATATGCGCTCATCGTCGCGCTATGGTTTCCACGATCTCGGCAGCAACGCATCGCGGATCACCGCGTTCCTCACCAGTCTGGAAGAGGAGATCGATATTGCGCTGGAGCGGGAGGAGCGCCGCCGTCCGGCGCCGAAGAAGGCGCCTCCCCCCAAGACCAAGAGTCCTCAGGGAACTCCTCAAGCCAAACGATAATGACCTGCGATGGACGGCGGTCCGTCGGTCACGACCTTGCCGCGCATGACGAGATCTTCGAGATGCGCAAGCACCGATAGACCCGCGGCACCGATTAGCCGCGGATCGATCCCGATATAGATCGCGCGCACCAGTGTCGGGATATCGGCTGCACCTTTCGCGAGCCGATGCAGAATGGATTCCTCACGCCCAAGCCGGTGGCGGATATAACTCTGCACGAAGCGCGGCGCCTCGCGAATGATATTGCCGTGGCCGGGGAAATAGACCGTCTCGGGCCGCTTGGCGATCTTGTAGAGCGAAGCCATGTAGTCGCTCATCGCTCCATCCGGCGGCGCAACAATCGAGGTCGACCAGCCCATCACATGGTCGCCGGAAAATATCGCATTCGTCTCTTTCAGCGCATAGGCCATGTGATTGGCGCAGTGACCGGGTGTGGTGATCGCCTCCAGCGTCCAGCCCGCCCCCTCGATAACGTCACCGTCGGCGAGCGTGATATCCGGCCGGAAATCCATGTCTCCGGCCGCGTCGAGCGGATTGATCTCGCCGATATGCAGCGGCCGCGAGGCGCGATGCGGGCCCTCCGCACAGGCCGGCGCGCCGGTCGCGGCCTTGAGCGCCGCCGCGGCCGGAGAATGGTCGCGATGGGTATGCGTCAGCACGATATGGCTCACGGTTTCTCCGCGCAGCGCATCCAGAAGCGCCCGGACATGCCGTTCGTCATCCGGCCCGGGATCGATCACGGCGACAGTCCCGCGTCCCACGATGTAGGTCACCGTGCCCTTGAAGGTAAACGGTCCCGCATTGCCGGCACAGACCGCGCGCACCAGCGGCGCGATATCCTTAACGATACCCGGTTTGAGATCGAAGCTCTTGTCGAAGGGAATGTCGTCGTCGGCCATCAGGGTCCGGAAATGGGTTCAGACCGCCGCCCTGTCGGCTAGCCACGGTCCATTTACAGCGCATTTTAATCACACACGACGCAATCATGGCAAAAACCATTCAAGCATTCCGACTATGCTCCCGGGAAATGGACGACAAATTGTGACTATGGCGCGCGACATGTCTGACACCCCTTCCCTCATCCAGGAGCTCGAACAAGCGATCGCAGCCGGTTCGCCGGCCATGCGGCTGAATATCCTGACCCGGATCACCGACCTCTTTCTTGCAGGCTCGGGGGGCCATACCGACGAGCAACTGGCGCTGTTCGACGACATCCTGATGGTTCTGATCGACACCATCGAACTGAACGCCAAGGCACAATTGTCCCGCCGTCTCGCCTCACGAGCCGACGCACCGCCGAAGGCCATTCGTGCGCTCGCCTTTGACGACGCCATTTCGGTCGCCGGGCCGGTCCTGATGACGTCCGAACGTCTGACCGACAGCGATCTCGTCGAAAACGCCAACACCAAGAGCCAGGACCATCTCGAAGCCATCACCCAGCGCTCCACGCTGAGCGAAACCGTCACCGATGCCCTGATTGAGCGCGGCAACAGCCGTGTGATCCATCTCGTCGCGCGCAATGCCGGCGCCCGCTTTTCAGACGGCGGGTTCGGAAAGCTGGTCGGCAAGGCAGCGCACGACGAAGGCCTTACCCGCTATGTCGGATCGCGCCGCGACATTCCGCGGCACCATTTCGTGAAACTGCTGGAGACCGCATCGGCCGAAGTGCGCGCGCGGCTGATCGCGGCCAACCCTCATCTTGCCGGCGAGATCGATTCGACGGTCGCCGACGTATCGACCACGATCGGCAACGATGTGCGCAGCACGTCGCGCGACCATGCGCGCGCCATGGCGCGCATCAAGCGTCTGCACCGCACCGGCCAATTCAGCGAGGCCGACCTGCATGCCTACGCCAACGCAAACGATTTCGAGCGCGCCGCGGTTGCGCTCGCAGCGCTTGGCGAGTTCCCGATCGACCTCGTCGAGCGCGCGCTGCTCGACAAATCCACCGATCAGATCATCATCCTGTGCCGCGCTGCGCAATGCTGCCGGACTACAGTCCGCGCGGTTCTGACGATGCGTGCAGCCGATCGCAGGCTGTCGCCGATGGATCTCGCGGACGCCCTGGCGTCCTTCGACCGGTTGCAGCTTGGCACTGCGCGCAGCGCACTCGAATTCTATCGGCTCCGCCGCCAGGGTGACGAGAAGACGCATGTCCCGACCGACATGGCGCTGGAATGGTACGTACAGTCGATCCCGGAGCCGCGTCAGGCCGAGGGCTGATGCCAGCCCTCGCATAAAGTGCGGCGACAGCGGCGTCAGTGAATCTCCGGCTCGGGCGTCTTTTCGCCTGCGAGCAGGAAGTCGAAGTCGCAGCCCTCGTCGGCCTGACCGATATGCTCGGCAAACATCGCGCCGTAGCCGCGTGTGTAGTGCGGCTTCGGCGCAATCCAGGCTGCCTTGCGGCTTGCCAGCTCCTCATCGCTGACATGCAGGTGGATGCGGCGGTTTTTCACATCGACCTCGATCTCATCGCCGGTCTGCACGAAAGCGAGCGGCCCGCCGACGAAACTTTCCGGCGCCACATGGAGGATACACGCGCCATAGCTCGTGCCGCTCATGCGCGCGTCCGAAATCCGCAGCATGTCGCGCACGCCCTGCTTCACCAGTTTCTTCGGGATCGGCAGCATGCCCCATTCCGGCATGCCCGGTCCGCCCTTCGGCCCGGCATTCTTCAGCACGAGGATATGGTCGGGCGTCACATCGAGGTCGTCGCGCTCGATCTCTCGCGCCATGTGGTTGTAATTCTCGAACGCAATCACCTTGCCGCGATGCTGCGTCAGCCGCTGATCCGCGGCGGACGGCTTCATCACGCAGCCATTCGGCGCGATATTTCCTTTCAGCACCGCCGTCGCGCCGCCCGCATAGATCGGATCGGAGAGCGGATGAATGACATCCGGCAGATGCACCTTGGCGCCCTGGATATTCTCGCCCAGCGTCTTGCCGGTCACAGTCAGGCACGACAGATCGAGCAGATCGCGCAACTCCGCCATCAGAGCGCGCAGGCCGCCGGCGTAGTAGAAGTCCTCCATCAGGAATTTTCCGGACGGCGTGATATTGGCGATCACCGGCACTTGGCGTGAGATCGCATCGAACCGGTCCATGTCGAGCGGAATACCCGCGCGCCGCGCCATCGCCACCACATGCACGATGGCATTGGTTGAACCGCCGAGCGCCATATGCACCTTGATTGCATTATCGAACGATGCGGGCGACAGGATTTTCGCCGGCGTCAGATCCTCCCACACCATGTCCGTAATGCGCCGGCCCGCCGCCGAACACATGCGCGGATGACTCGAATCAGCGGCAGGAATCGACGATGCGCCCGGCAGCGACAGCCCCATCGCCTCGGCGATTGACATCATGGTGGCGGCCGTGCCCATCACCATGCAGGTGCCGAACGAGCGCGCGATGCCGCCTTCGATCTCGTTCCAGTCGTCCTCGGTGATGTTGCCGGCGCGCTTCTCGTCCCAGTATTTCCAGACGTCCGAGCCCGAACCGAGCTTCTGACCACGCCAGTTACCTCGCAGCATCGGACCGGCGGGCACATAGATCGCCGGGATGCCCATCGAGATCGCGCCCATGATCAGGGCCGGCGTGGTCTTGTCGCAGCCGCCCATCAGCACCGCACCGTCGATCGGATGAGAGCGCAGCAATTCCTCAGTCTCCATCGCCAGGAAATTGCGATAGAGCATCGTGGTCGGCTTGATGAACGGCTCGGACAGCGACATCGCCGGCAGTTCGACTGGAAAGCCGCCCGCTTCCCAGACGCCGCGCTTTACGTCGTCGGCGCGCGAGCGCAGATGCGCGTGGCAGGCGTTGAGATCGCTCCAGGTATTGATGATGCCGATGACCGGCTTGCCCTCCCAGTCGGCCTTGTCATAGCCGAACTGCCGCAGCCGCGAACGGTGACCGAACGAACGCAGATCGCTGACGCCAAACCAGCGATGGCTGCGCAGCTCTTCAGGCTTTTTCTTGCTCATGCCCCTCAGGAGGATTGCTTGGCGGGCGTGGTATCCGCCGGTTTGCCGGCGGATTGCCGGCGCGCGTACCATTGCGACAGAATGACGATGGCCGCAAGCACGGCGCCCGCCGTGTCGGTCGCAAATCCCGGATCGATCAGCAGCAATCCGCCGGCGCACAGCAGCACGCGCTGCCAGTGACTGGCGAGAGTGATGAAATAGCCATGCAGACCGGCGGCGAACAGCACAATCCCAAACGTCGCGGTCACGAAGGCCCCTGCGATCTGCGGCCATGAGCCGATCATCAGCAGCGCGGGTTCGAACACGAACATGAACGGGACGATGAATCCGGCCGCGCCGATCTTCACCGCCGCCCAACCGCTGGCCCACAGATCCGCCTTCGCAATGCCGGCTGCGGCAAACACCGCGAGGGCAACCGGCGGCGTGATCGCCGACAGCACCGCGAAATACAACGCGAACAGATGCGCCGCCGGCGGAATCACGCCGAGCTTGATGATGGCAGGGACCAGCAGCGCAGTCATGATGATATAGGCCGGCGTCGTCGGCATGCCCATGCCCAGCACGATGCCGGCCAGCATCGTCAGGATCAGCGCGATCACCAGCATATCGGCGGCGAGCCGTGCGACGAACTGCGTGAACACGATGCCAAGACCGGAGAGCGTGACGACGCCAATTACGATGCCGGCGCAGGCGCAGGCGAGCGCCACCGGAACGGCATTGCGCGCGCCCTCCACAGTTGCGGCGATCAGATTGTTCAGCGACACCGCGTCGCGCGTGGTCTTGCGGAGCGCAGCACACGGGAAACAGGCCGCCGTCCCGCACAGCGCGGCAAGCGGGGCGCTATAGCCCGAATACATAACGACCAGGATGACAAGAACCGGAATGAAAAGATGTCCGCGCTCGCGCATGACATCGCCAACCCGCGGCAGTTCAGAACGCGGCAGTCCGACAAGGCCGCGCCGCTTGGCCTCAAAATGCACGGCGGCAAAGCACGCCACGTAATAGAGGATCGCCGGGATGATCGCCCAGATCAGCACCTGCCCGTACCCGACCGCGAGAAACTCGGCCATCACAAAGGCGGCCGCGCCCATGATCGGCGGCATGATCTGCCCGCCGGTCGAAGCCGTCGCTTCGACACCGGCGGCGAAATGCGGCGGGAATCCGGAGCGCTTCATCAGCGGAATGGCGATCGGGCCATCGACCATGACATTCGCCACCGCACTGCCGGAGATCGTGCCAAACAAACTCGATGACATCACCGACACCTTGCCGGGGCCGCCCGCACTATGGCCGGTCAGCGCCATGGCGAAGTCCATGAACAATTGTCCGGTGCCGGTGCGCTCCATGAAGGCGCCGAACAGAACGAAAATCAGCACGTAAGATGCCGATACCGACAACGGGATGCCGAAAATCCCTTCGGTGGTCATGAACAGCTGATCGAGCAGCCGCATCCATTCGAGCTTGGCGACGAACAGCCCATAGATCAGGAACGCGAGTGCCGTGAGCGGCAGCGCCCAGCCGATCACCCGCCGCGTCGCTTCCAGCACGATCACGATCAGAATGACGCCGAACACGATGTCGGCCGGGAACAGATCGTCGATATAGAAGATGCGGGTGACGACGTATTCGTAATTGACGAACAGATACAGGATCGGCGCCGCGCCAATTGCGAGCAGCGCCAAGTCGAGTAGCGTCGGAGAGAAATTCTGGGTGCCGCTGGCGCGGAAAATCAGAAAGGTCAGCGCCAGCGCGAACAGAAGATGGGTGCCGCGGAACAGGATGGCTTCCGGCGTCCCGTAGACGATGGCATGGACATGATAGAGCGCCATCGCGACGGCAACGACAGTCGTCACCAGCCGGATGATGCCGGAGCGGCTCCATTCGAGCTTCATGTTACGCGCCCCCGGGCAGCGGCGTTGCGTTTGGCAAGGAGCGGCCGGCCGGCGTTGCTCCGGCCGGCCTCCGCGTCACATCTTCACACCAGCTTCCTTGTAGAACTTCGCGGCACCCGGATGGAACGGCACGCCGATGTCCTCCGCCATCGCCTGGGGCGTCAGTCCGGCCATCGCCTTGTTGACCGCCGCCATGTTGGACACGTTCGCGGCCATGGCCTTGGTCATGGCGTAGACCATATCCTCCGGCAGCTTGCAGGACGCCACGATATGCGTGGCATAGCCGATCACCTTCACGTCCTTGTCCTGCTTCGGATAGGTGCCCTTCGGCACCGTGACGAGCGTGTAGCCCGGATTGATCTTGCGCATCTCCGGATAAAGTTCGCTGAGATCGAGCAGCTTGATGTCGCGCGCGGCCGCAAGGTCCATGACCGCGCCGGACGGAATGGTGGTGCCGAGCGCAAAGGCCGATGCGTTGCCATCCTTCATCTGCGTGACCGAGTCGGTATACGAGACGAAGCTCATCTTCACATCGTTGTAGCTGAGCCCTGCGACCTTCAGCATATGCGCGGTGATCGCCTCGCCGGTATTGCCGCGCTGCTGGGTTGTCACGCCCTTGCCTTTCAGGTCCTTGGGCGAGTTGATGCCCGCATCGGCATTCACCACCACCTGAAAGTATTGCGGATAGAGCGTCGCGACGTTGCAGACATTGTCATGCGGCTTGTTGAACGGCGCATTGCCCTTGATCGCGTCGACTGTGGAAATCGAATTGCCGAAACCGACATCGGCCTTGCCTTCCTGTACGCCGCGCACATTGGCAATACCGGCGCCAGGAAGCGCCTGCACCGACAGGCCGCCGACCGCCTTTTCCCACATGTCCTTGAGCTGGCCGCCGAGCGGTATCCACACGCCGCCCTGCGGGCCCGTCATCAGCTTGATCTCGGCAGCCTGCGCGGCCGTCATCGTGACAAGGCCCGCAACGAATGCGGATGCGAGCAATCGCACTTTCATCGGACGTTCTCCCTGTATCCCCGCCGGATGGCGGCCTTTATTGGTTGGGTCCAACGTTACGCGGGCGGGTGGGCCGTAGACAAGCCGCTTTGCGGAGCAATCGTGAAGGCGCCCCGGCCGCTAATCCCCGATATTTGGCGGCAGCCGGATCAGGAACTCGGTCCCCTTTTCGAGCCGGATGACCTCGACCGAGCCGCCAAGCTGGCGGGCGGTGCCGTGAATGACCTTGACGCCGAGCGATTTCGATTTCGAGGGTTCGAAATCTGCCGGCAGCCCCTTGCCGCGGTCGGACGTCCGCAACTCAAAGGAGCCGTTGGCCGATCGTTTCAGGCTGACGAAGATCGGGCCGCTCTCGTCGGCCGCATAGGCGTGTTTGAGCACATTCGTGATGAGCTCGTGGGTCAGGACGGCGAGCGCGACGGCCTTGCTGCCCGAAATCTGCAGCGGCTGTGCATCGACCTCGATCCGGTGACGGTATCCGCCATAGGCATTCTGACTGTCCTCGCACAGCTTCTTCAGAAAATCCGCGAATTCCACCCGGCCGGCATGGTCGGCCTGATACAATTGACGGTATACGCTGCCGATCGAAATCACCCGGTCGCGCGCACTGGCCAGCTGGTCGCGCGCATCGGGATCGGCAATATGTCTGCGCTGCAGATCGAGCACGCTCGACAGAAGGTTGAGGCTGTTCATCACGCGATGCTGCAATTCGCGTAAGAGAAACGTCTTTTGCTCCAGCAGTGCATTGATCGAATCCGACATCCGCGACAGCGCCGCGCTCAACTGTCCGAGATCGGAGCGCGGATCGAGAGCAGGAAACTTCGCATCGGTCTCGCCGCGCTCGCGGCGGTTCACCACCTCGACGATCGCCTTCACCGGACGGCGGATCAGCGCATTGGCGGTCCAGATCGTACCGGCCATTGCGAGGATCACCGCGGCGATACCCATCAGGATACTGTGCCAGGCGGTGTTGCGGACCTCGGCCAGCGCCGTCTCGCGGTCGACACTGACCGCGGTGATCAGCGCAGCCGGCGCTTCCTCCAGCGGCGCATAGCCGACAATCTGCGGACGGCCGCGGGCATCGGCCGCTTCCGCGACGCCGCCTTTGGACAATCGGGCTGCCGGATAAACCGCCTTGGCAATCTCCCGGGCATCCTCTTCGCCCTTTTGCGGAATAGTGAAGACCAGACTGCCTTCGCGGTCCGTCACGATGACACGATGGTTGGTGCGCCACGGCCGCGCCGACAGATCCTGCGCCACCCGCTCCGGATTCAAAACGAGAACGATGACGCCGCGATTGATCCCGTCGCCCTTATTGAACGGCATTGCAATATGGAGCGCGCTGGATTTGGCGACGGGTCCCTGCACCAGCGTGCCGACTGTCAGTTCCCCGGTCTTCATCGGGGCATCGACGTAAAGACGGTCGCGGAGGTCGAGCCCCGGCGGCATGTCATTTGTAGAGCAGACGAACTTGCCGTCCGGGTCGATCACCGCCGCCTCGCGATAGATTGCGAGCCCGGCAATCACCGCCTTGAAATAGGCTTTGCATTCCGCCGCGTTGTCCGGAACCGCCGGATGCCGCCCCATCGCGATCATGAGCTGGCGGCTGCCCTCGACGATCTGCGACAGCTCGGCCGAAACCATTCGCGCGGCGTTAAGGGCCGCCTCGCGCGAGTCGCGTTCGAGGAAATACTGCCAGCGCAGCGTGTTGTAGGCCGTGATCGCGAGCGGCGGCAGCAGCGCAACCAACATCAGGATTGCAAGCCGGTAGCGCAAACTCATACGAGGCCCACCCTTCCGCCAGGAGAAGCCTAGCAGAACTCGAGCGAAATTCTCCTATCCGTCATGTTGCCGCGCCGCCGCATAACGCAACGCGATGCCATATCGCTCCGACTTTACTTCGCTTTGTCTCAATCCAATCGGCTCTGGCACCGCTACGGCACCAGCACCGCGGCACCGGCAAAGCGCCCGGCCCGCAGATCGGCCAGTGCGTCGTTGGCGCGCGCCAGCGGATAGACCGTTGTCGTGGTCTTCACGCCGGCCCGTGGCGCAATCGCCAGAAATTCCGTCGCATCGTGCCGCGTGAGATTGGCCACCGAGACGATCTGCCGCTCCTCCCAGAGCAGGCGATATGGAAATTGCGGAATGTCGGTCATGTAGATGCCGCCGCAGACCACGCGGCCGCCCTTTCGCACCGCCTTCAGCGCCTGCGGCACCAATGGGCCAACCGGCGCGAAGATGATCGCGGCATCGAGCGGCTCAGGAGGCAAGTCGTCCGACGCACCGGCCCAATGCGCACCGAGCGACAGCGCGTGCGATTGCGCCATCGTGTCGCCTTTGCGGGTGAAGGCATAGACCTCGCGGCCCTGCCAGCGGCAGACCTGCGCGAGGATGTGCGCCGCCGCACCGAATCCATAAAGCCCGATGCGCTGCCCCTCGCCGGCCATGCGCAGCGACCGCCAGCCGATCAGACCTGCGCACATCAACGGCGCCGCGGCGACCGGATCGTCGAAGCCGGTCAGCGCGAAAGCGAAGGCCGCATCGGCGACCACATGCGTCGCAAACCCGCCGTCGCGCTGGTATCCGGTAAACACCGCATTGTCGCAGAGATTTTCCTGGTCCGCGGCGCAATAGGCGCAATGGCCGCAGGTCTGTCCCAGCCATGGGATGCCGACGCGCGTGCCGGGCGAAGGTGCCGTAACGCCCTCGCCGCATTGCTCGACAATACCGACGATCTCGTGACCGGGGACGATCGGCAGCCTGGGGTCCGGCAATTCTCCATCGACCACATGCAGATCGGTGCGGCAGACCGCGCAGGCCTCGACCCGGACCAGCACCTCGCCCGGTCCCGGCTGCGGCGTCGGCCGTTCGATCAGGGTCAGCGGCTGTCCGATGGACCGCAGCACCATCGCCTGCATGACGAAACCTCTTCTTATCTGCATAACCATCGGCGGAAATGCGAGGCTTGCCAAGATTCCGACAAAGCATTCCAATACCGGACCAGCCGGGACCGGGGGATCATTTCATGCATCGGCCACACCGGTTTATGACGGCTGCAATCGCGGTTGCGGGCGTCTGTCTCGCAAGCTTCGCACCGGCTGCCCATGCGCAGACCCAGCACCATGCGGGCTGCGAGGATGCGGCCGATCTCGCCGTGCTGCCGTCCCCGCTTGCGCCATGGAAAGGCGCGCCGCTCCGCGTCATCTTTGCTGCCGAAAAGCCGCTGCAGGGCGAACTCTCGCTGATCGCGCCGAACGGCCAGGTCGCGGCAAGCTCGCGCGAGCGCCGCGGCGGTCCGCCCTATTTCTGGCTGGCCGAAGTCGCGGCCCCGCAGCCCGGCAAGTGGCAGGCGCAGCTCACAAGGCCCGGCGCACCGGCCGCGTGCCGGACCGTGACCCGCGAGATCGATGTCGCAGCAAAACAGCCGCCGCGGCCATCGGGCTCGAAGACCAGCGTCTGGCCGATCCGCAATTCGTGGAACCGCGCGACCGAAAACCTGTATTCGGCCTGGATCGAGACGCTGTTCGAGGCACCGCTCGACCAGTCGCCGTCATGGCCCGCGCTGCATGTCGTCCTGCGCGATCCGGCGCGCAACGTGCTGCACAATCATCTCGGGCTGCGCGAAGACTCCATCAACCTCTATATCCGCCCCGATTGCGCCGACCTGCCCTACTTCCTGCGCGCCTATTTCGCCTTCAAGATGGGATTGCCCTACGGCTACGCGAAATGCACCCGCGGCGGCGGCGGCAAGCCGCCGCGCTGTCCGGTCTGGTGGAATATCGAGAAGGAAGAGCCGCGGCCCGAAGCGCCGGAAGACATCGTCGCCGCCGAGGACGCTCAAGCCTCGGGCGCATCTCCGCAACGGCCGTCGGGCGGACTGTTCGATATCTTCAAGCCGCAGCAGCCCGCACCACGGCCAGCCGATGCAAAGGCGGCGCCGAATTCGCAGAACACCACCGTGCGCGCGACGCCCGGCTTCGCCGTTCCGCCGCCGCCCGGCGGCGCAGCGCCCGCTGCGAAGCCCGCGGCACCGGTGCGGCCGCCGCGTCCGGCCGGACTTGCGCTCGGCTTCGGTCATTATCTGCAATACAGCGTCGCCGATGGCGTGCATTCCGGCGCGGGCCGCACCCGCGCGGCCGACGAAGGTTCGGATTTCTACACTGTGCCGCTGAGCGAGGATAACCTGCGGCCCGGCACGGTCTATGCCGATCCCTACGGTCATCTCCTGATCATCGCCAAGCGCGTGCCGCAGACCGAAGGCAATGCCGGCGTGTTCCTCGCGGTCGATGCGCAGCCCGACGGCACCGTCGCGCGCAAGCGGTTCTGGCGCGGCAATTTCCTGTTCGCGCAGGATCCGGCACTCGGCGATCCCGGCTTCAAGCGCTTCCGCCCGATCGTGCGCGACAAGAACGGCGCGCTTCGTCGCCTCACCGTCGCCGAGATTTCGAAAAACCCGAACTATTCGGACTTCTCGCTGGAGCAGACCAAGCTGTCGGTTGAAGACTTCTACGACAAGATGGACGATGTGATGTCGCCCAACCCGCTCGATCCGCTGCGCGCGATGAAGGAAGCCATTACCTCGCTTGAGGAGCAGGTGAAGGCGCGCGTCACCTCGGTCGAGAATGGACGCAAGTATCAGCTCTCGGGCAAGGGCGACGCCTCGATGCCGGATGGCGCCGCGATTTTCGAGACCACCGGCGCGTGGGAAGATTTCGCCACGCCGTCGCGCGACCTGCGCCTGCTCATCGCAATGGACGTGGTGCGATATTTCCCGGACCGCGTCGCGCGCCGTCCGGATCGCTATGCGATGCCGCGCGACAAGAGTCCGGAGCAGGTCAAGGCCGAATTGCAGGCGGTGCTGGCGCAGGAGCTGACATCGCGCAAATTCTCCTATCCGCGTACCGACGGTTCGCCATGGACGCTGACGCTGAAGAATGTGATCGACCGCATCACCGATCTGGAAATGGCCTACAACGTTAACGACTGCGTCGAACTGCGCTGGGGCGCCAAGGAAGGCACCGAGGAATTTTCGACCTGCAAGCGCCGTGCGCCGCAAAACCAGCGTGCCAAGATGACGGACTACCGGCCGTGGTTCAGCGAACGGCGCCGCCCGCCAAGGACGTGACCGCTCGCGGCGCGTCAGCGCTCGCCCACGATGTCCTTCAAGTGCCAGACCATGTAGTCCGCCGCTTCACCACGGCGTCCGGCGACGATCATGTCGAGCAACCGCAGATGCTCGCCGGCCTGCCGGATGATCGTCGTGTGATCTGGCAAAACCGCGCGATAGGTATAAAGCCGCCGCAGCGAGTTCACACGTTTCAGTGAAGACAGCACGAACGGATTTCCCGATGCCTTCGCAATCGTCTCGTGAAACTCGCAGCCGAGCCGGAACATTTCCGCAAACGTGAACGTCTTGTAGCCGCCATCCAGCACCCGCTGTTGCTGTTCACGAATACGATCCGCATCGGTTACGTCCAGCTTGAATTTCGGTTCACGGATTGCGGCCGGCTCGATCATCATGCGAAAGCGCGTCGTTTGCTCATACGCGTCGGGAGTCGACAGGGTCTCGGCGAATTTCCAGCCATAACCCGGCAGGCGCTCGGCCCATCCTTCGCTCGCGATACGATTGAGCAGTCGCACGAGATCCGGGCGCGTGACGCTATAACGACGCATCAGCTCATTCTCGCTCACCACGTCGGGCAGACCGCCATCGAGGCGATCGCCAGCGATCTGCAAGTAAAGTTGTTCCAGTGCCGGTGCAGCGGCAACGGTTTCGCGGACGGCATCGGAATCGAGCGATTGCAACAGCACGAAACCCTTGTTCGGTACCGTGGTCGCGAGGCCGGCATCGACCAGTTCCTTCAGGCCGCTACGCACCGGGCCGCGCGATACGCCAAGCCGTTGCGCCAGCCTGTACTCGTACAGTCGTTCGCCCGGCTGCACACCCTCGCGGCGCGCGATTTCCAGGATTTTTCCGGCGAGTTGAAGAGCACGGCTCATTGACATGGCTCCGGACGCCACCGGCCGACGGTTGACTCGGTGCGATTTTTCAATTTTGGTATTTATAATGTCAAAAAACAAAATTGTCAGCTCAGGGAGGACGTCGCATGGTTCGAGCCAAAGTCAAAATATCGCGCATTTTCAGATACTTGGCTGTCACGACGGGGTTGCTGGCCGCGACGCTTCCGGCGGCAGCCCAGACCTATCCCTCGCGATCCATCAGCTTGATCGTAGGCTATTCGCCCGGCGGACAAGCCGACCTGATCGCCCGTACGGTCGCCAAGCGGCTCGAGGAGACCTTCAAGGTCTCGGTCGTGGTTGAAAACCGCCCCGGTGCCGGCGGGATGATTGCCGCTCAGTCGGTCGCAAAAGCCGCGCCAGATGGCTACACGCTGGTGCTCGTGACCGATGCGATGATGACGATCGATGCGCATCTGCAAGGCGCGAACAAATTCGACATCAACGCCTCGCTCGACCCGCTCATCAACATGATCTTCGCACCGCTGTTCGTGGCCGTTCACAAGGATGTGCCGGCGGATTCGGTGAAGGCCCTGGCCGAGTTCGGCAAGCAAAAGCCCCAAGCCCTGAGTTTCGGAACGTCGGGCGCTTCGACCCCACATCGCCTTGCCGGTGAGATTCTGCAGAAGCGCGGCGGCTTCACGATGCTGCACGTGCCGTACAAGGGCACTGCGGCTTCAGTCGCGGACGTCGTCGGCGGACAGATTCCGGTCGTGGTCGGCGCGGCGACGGCCCTGCAACCGCATGCCGAGACCGGCAAGATCAAGATTCTCGGCGTGACATCGCGCGAACGCTTTCCGTCGATGCCAAATGTGCCGGCCATCGCCGAGACTTTCGACGGCTTCAACGTCGTCTCGTATATGGGACTCATGGTCCCGAAGGGCACGCCGGCCGACGTCGTTGGGCTGCTGAACAAGGAGATCAATGGCATCGTCAATGACCCGGCCATGAAAGTCTGGATGGAAAAGCAGGGCATGATCCCCGCCGGTGGCGCTCCAGACGATTTCAGGCGCCAGATCGATGCGGACTTTCAGGCGCGCGGGGAAGTTATCCGGGACATCGGGCTGAAGAGCGAATAGCCGGAGACCGAGGCGATGTTGAGGACATCTTCCACGCGGGAAAAAATCGAGGTCGTCGAAGTCGGCCTGCGCGATGGCCTGCAAATCCTCGATCGGGTCATGCCGACGGCGGACAAGATCGCCTGGCTGTCGGCCGAGCATTCCTGCGGAGTGCGCTGCTTCGAATGTGCCTCTTTCGTGCCTCCGAAGCTCATGCCGCAAATGGCGGACGCAGCGAACGTTGTCTCTGCTGCACGCAAGATTGATGGACTGACCGTAGCGGCGCTCGTGCCCAATGTGAGAGGGGCGGAAGCTGCGATCGCGGCGGGCGCACAGGTCATCACGATCCCGATCTCCGCAAGCGAGGCGCACAGCCAAGCCAATCTGCGCAGAAGTTCGGCCGAAGCTGTCGCGACTCTTCGGGACATCCGCCGTGTGATTGACCGATCCGGCGCGCCGATCCGGCTCGATGCGGGCATCGCGACGGCCTTCGGATGTACTATCCAGGGCGATGTTCCAGAAACCGCAGTGATTGCGCTAGCGCAAGCGTGTGCCGACGCCGGCGCAGACACAATCGGGCTCGCCGACACGGTCGGGTACGCCAATCCGGAACAGGTTCGGCGGCTGATTGTGCGAACGCGGGAACGCGTAGGCGATCGTCTGCGCTCCGCCCATTTCCACGATACCCGTGGCACCGGCCTCGCCAATGTCGTTGCTGCGGTCGAGGCTGGGATTCGCGTCTTCGATGCCTCGCTCGGCGGGCTTGGCGGCTGTCCGCATGCGCCCGGAGCCAGCGGCAATATTGCCACCGAGGACCTCGTATTCATGCTCGAAGCGATGGGCTTCGATACCGGTATCGATCTTTCCGCACTGATCGCGGTCCGGCATCGGCTTGCAGGCTGGCTGCCCGGAGAACGGCTCCACGGCAAACTTGCACAGGCTGGATTGCCCAAGACTTGGCATAGCAGCGTCGGGACCGCAGCTTGAATGACTCAAATCGCCATCGATGAGACAAAGCCGTTGCCGCTCGCCGGTCTGCGGGTGGTGGAATTCTCGCAAATGGTCATGGGACCGTGTTGCGGCTACATTCTCGCCGAGCTTGGCGCGGAGATCATCAAGGTCGAACCGCTGCCGCGCGGCGATCGCACGCGCTACCTGCCGGGACTCGCAGCCGGCTTCTTCACCGCATTCAACCGCGGCAAGAAGAGCATCATGCTGAACATGAAGAGCCCGCACGGAATCGAGATCGCGCGCAGGCTCATCGAATCGGCCGACATCATGATTGAAAATTTCCGTCCGGGCATGATGTCCAGTCTCGCACTCGATTATGCATCCGTTTCCCGCATTAACAGCCGACTCATCTATTGTTCGCTAAAGGGCTTCCTACCCGGTCCTTACGAGCGCCGCACGGCTCTCGATGAGGTCGTGCAGATGATGGCGGGCCTTGCTTACATGACGGGACCGCCGGGCCGCCCGTTGCGCGCAGGCGCGTCGGTCAACGACATTATGGGCGCGATGTTCGGTGTCATTGCGATTCTGGCCGCGCTGCGCGAACGCGAGCGCACTGGTACCGGACAAGAAGTGCAGACCGGTCTATTCGAGAACAATGTGTTTCTGATGGCGCAAGCCATGCTGGCCCAGGCCGTGACAGGCGAAGAGGCCGTGCCCTGGTCGGTGATGGAACGGCCATGGGCGGTTTACGACTTGTTTGAGACCGCTGACGGCACGCAATTGTTCGTCGGCGTCGTCGGCGATGGGCAGTGGAGAGACTTCTGCGTCGCGGTCGAAAGCGCC